>NZ_JBLFFK010000003.1:251745-478556 GCF_051400715.1 Neorhizobium descurainiae | reverse complement strand
CGGCCCATCTCCTCGCGGGGAATGCTGAAGGAGGCGAACTGCACATGGCTGCGCTCGGCGCGGATATGGCTGCCGAGCACCACAGCGGAAAAGTCACCCGGCAGAGACAGCCCGCAGCCGCGGGCGGCGGCCTGTTTGGCGATGTCGTGCTGCGTCAAGCGTCTGGGGCCTGCCACGCGATGTCCTCCCGATCTCCCCTTGACTGCTAATGCGTATTAGCTGCTAATACGTATTAACAAGATCGCACCACTCCATGTCAAGAAAGAAAATGCAGAAAAGCCCCATGACATTCGAACAGCATCTGAAAACCCTGGGGATTCCAGGCATCCGGGTGTTCGGCGACAGCATCACCGCCGGCTTCAATGCCAGCCAGCCCCACCTCGCCTGGCCGGCCTTGTTCGCAGCGGCGACAGACGGCTTTCCGATCCGCAATCATGCGATTCCGGGCACGGTCCTGCAGGGTTCGCGCCTTGCCGACGGAAAGCCAAGGCCGGACAACGGCATGAGCCGCTTTGCCCGCACGCTTCTTGACGCGCCACATCGAGACGCGATCCTCATCCTCTACGGCTACAACGATGCGCGCTACACGGCCGCGCCCGAGACGATGAACGTCGCCGGCTTTGTCCGCGACTATGCCAGGCTCCTGCAGGCTCTTGTCGCCGCAGGCCATGCCGAACGGATCGCGATCGGCAGCCCGCCCTATATCCCCGATGCGGGCTTTTCGATCGGCAGCGCCGGCTTCACCGGCCAGACCAGGCAAGGCTTTGAAGACTATGTGGAAGCGGTTCGGAAACTGGCCGCCACCCTCCATATTCACTACGCTCCGGTCTACGAGCAGATGAAGTCGCAGGGCGACGGGGCGCTTGCCTCACCCGATTTCACCCATCCGAACGACGCAGGGCATCATGTGATTTCCGAAGCGTTTCTCAAAGCGGAACGGCAGCCGTAACCCGTCCCTGGCTTTGCGGCGTTCATCACCTCAAGAATCCCGTCACGGCTCAACCGATGCGCAGCAGGGATTGACCTGGCGAACGGAAGGCTAAGGTGCCGATACCCTCAGGCTGATCGCAATAGGTATGATCGAGCCCGCTCTATCACCTTCGATCAGCTTGCGGTCTTACTCCGCCTTGCCAAGATTGCCGCGTTGAGCCGGCACGGCACGGGGAGATGGCATGAAGCTTATTTTGGTAAACCGCTATTTCTTCCCGGATCAGTCGGCAACCAGCCGCATGACCACGTCGATCGCTCTGGCCCTGGTTCAGCGCGGGTTCAGCGTGACGGCCTTGGTCAGCCGCGAAATCCATAACCAGCGCAACGTCATCCTGCCTGCGGAAGAGGTCGCCGCCGGCGTGCGGGTGAAGCGCCTCACCTCACCCCGTTTCGGCCGGCACACGGTGATAGGCCGTGCGATCGACTATCTCTGCTTTCACCTCTTCGCGTTCTTCTGGCTTCTGCGGAATGTTTCGGCGGAGGACATGGCCATTGTGTGCACCGACCCCCCGTTCCTGTCGGTGACGAGTGCGATCGCTTTGCGGCTGAAGGGCGCCACGATGGTGAACTGGATCATGGACCTGTTTCCGGAAACGGCGGTCGAACTCGGTTATTTCCGGCACTGGCGGCTGCCCGCGCGATTGGCCCAGAAGGCGCGCAACTGGTCGCTGAAGGCGCCGGGAATAGCTGTCTGCCCGACGGGCAAGATGGCGGCATATCTCGAGCAACAGGGGCTGCCGCGAAGCCAGCTGACCGTGATGCATCACTGGTCGGATCAGGAGGAAATCTATCCGGTGCCGCCCGACCAGAATAACCTGCGGACCCAATGGGGACTGAACGATGCCTTCGTCGTCGGTTATTCCGGCAATTTTGGAAGGGCTCACGAATTCCAGACGATCATCAAAGCCGCCCAGCGGTTGAAGGACCGCGCCGATATCCGCTTTCTTCTGATTGGAGGCGGGCATCAGCATGCAGCGGTCATGGAAACGGCGCGGCGGCTCGACCTGGACAACGTCATCTTCAAGCCGCTGCAGCCGATCGCGAACCTATCCGAAAGCCTGAGCGCTGCCGATGTGCATCTCGTGTCGCTGCTGCCCGAGCTTGAGCATTGCATCATTCCCAGCAAGTTCTACGGCATTCTCGCCGCCGGCCGTCCCACGATCTTCATCGGAGACCCGGACGGCGAAGTGCCGCGCGTGCTCGCCGCGACCGGGTGTGGAAAGAGCGTTCCGATCGGAGCGGTCGACGACCTCGTGACGACCATATGCGAGATGAGGGACAATCCCGAAATCTGCGCGGAAATGGGGCACAGGGCGCGCCAGCTCCTCACGACGGAGTATTCACGCGAGAAGGCCGTCGATGCCTGGTGCACGCTGATTGCGCGGCTTCGGAACGCCGCTCCGTCCGTTTCCCCCCTCGCCCAAGGTATCTCGCCATGAACGGAAAGGTCGTCGTCAGCCAGCTTGGCGCCCGCATGCATTATGCCGTGCCAAGAATTTTCGCCGCTCACGGGCGGCTCGCCCATTTCTACACCGATATCTGCGCGACGAAGGGCTGGCCGCGGGTCGTCGGTTCCTTGCCGCCGGCTCTCTTTCCCGCGCCGGTCAAGCGCCTTGCCGGCCGGCGCCCCAAGGGTGTGCCGGGAGAGCTTACGACGGTCTTTTCCAGCTTCGGGCTTCGCTCGGCGCTACGCCGGATGCAGGTCAAGGATGTGATCGAGGAGACAGCTCACGCGGTATGGGCAGGCTCGATCTTCTCGCGGATGGTCGCGCAAAGCGGATTTCACGATGCGTCGGGACTGTATGCCTTCAGCGGCGACGCTCTCGAACAGATGCACGCAGCCAAAAGACGGGGACTGTGGGCGGCAGTCGAACAGATGATCGCGCCGCGCGACGTGGTGGAAATGCTCATGGACCGGGAGATGCAACGCTTTCCGGCCTGGGCGGGCCTGCCGCGTCATAATCCGCACGCCCGCGTATTCGCCAATCGGGAAAAGGCGGAATGGGCCCTGGCGGATTATATCGTCTGTCCTTCGGATTTCGTCCGACAGCATGTCATTGCCTGCGGAGGTCCCGGGGAGCGCTGCATCGTGGTGCCCTATGGCGTCAATCCGGCTTTCACGATCGACCGGAAGAGCCGCTCGCCCGGTCCTCTCAGGGTTCTCACCGTCGGCGAGGTCGGCATACGCAAAGGCTCTCCCTATGTTGCCGAAGCAGCAAAGCTCGTAGGCGGTGCCGCGACATTTCGCATGGCGGGACGCCTCAGCATTTCCGATGACGTCCGGCAGGAGATTTCGCAATGGGTGGACTTCCGGGGCATCGTTCCGCGAACCCAGATCGCCGAGGAATTTCGCTGGGCCGACGTCTTCCTCCTGCCGTCGCTTTGCGAAGGATCGGCGACCGCGGTTTATGAAGCGCTCGCCGCCGGGCTGCCGGTCATCACTACGGAAAACACCGGTACGGTGGTGCGCGACGGCATCGACGGTTTCATCGTGCCCGTTTGCGATGCGGAGGCTATCGCCCTGGCGGTAGAACGCCTCGCCGCCAACGACGGGCTGCGCAGATCGATGTCCGCCAACGCCTTGGGTCGTGCTGCCGATTTCACGGTGGAAGCTTACGGGAAGCGGTTGCTGACGGCTCTGTCGAGCTCGAACACGAGCCGGTCGGGCGCTCCGGCCAAGATCTACACATTTCCTGAAACACAAATCCGACGGCAGATTCTCTGATGAAGATCGTGCATGTGATCGCATCGATCGATCCGAAAAACGGCGGCCTGCAGGCCGTCGCGATGCGCATTGCCGCCGCGCAAAGCGCTTTGGGTCTCGACGTCCACATCGTCACCTACGGAAATGCCGCGGTGAATATGCAGGTGATGGAGATCGGGCGAAGCATACCCGGTTTTTCCGGAATCCAGTGGCATATCCTCCCGGATGCCGACACGATGGAAGCGCTCTTTTGCTTCAGGGGCCGGCAGATGCTTCGCGATGTGCTGAAGCAGGCGTCGTTCGTGCACATTCACGGCGTCTGGGAACCGTTCCTCCTATACGCCTCAAAGATGGCGAGGGTGGAGAAAATCCCCTATTGCGTCTGCCCCGCCGGAATGCTCGACCACTGGAGCCTTCAGCAGAAATCATGGAAGAAGAAAGTCGCTCTAAGCCTTTGCTACAAAAGGATGTTGAACGATGCAGCCTTCCTTCACCTCTTGAATGTCGATGAGGTCAAAGCGGTCAAAACGCTCGAGTTCAAGGCGCAGAACTGTATCATTCCCAATGGCGTATTCGCGGAGGAATTTGATCCCCTTCCGCCTCCAGGGCTTTTCCGTTCAAGAATCGCCCTTCCGCCGGACCGGCGTTACGTGCTGTTCCTGTCCCGCCTGCACTTCAAGAAGGGCCTGGACATACTGGCCAAGGCTTTCGCCGAGATCCGTGAGATGCATCCCGATGTCGATCTGGTCGTTGCGGGCCCGCCGGGGGGAGCGGAAGGCGATTTCATATCGCTTGTCGAACAGCTCGGCATCGAGGAAAGAGTACATCTTACAGGTCCCCTCTACGGCAAGGTGAAGATCGAAGCGATGGTCGATGCCGCCTGTTTCTGCTTGCCGAGCCGGCAGGAAGGTTTCAGCATGGCCATCACCGAAGCTCTTGCCTGCGGCACCCCGGTCGTGATCACGCATCAATGTCATTTTCCGGAAGTCGCCGCGGCCGACGCCGGTATCATCGTCCCGCTTGATCCGGCGAAGGTCGCGGAAGCCTTGATGGCGATCCTGAAAGATCGCATTCGGGCGCATTCCATGGGTCAGAACGGACGGCGGCTGGTCCTGGAAAAGTTCACCTGGCCGGCGATCGCCGACAAGACCATCCAAAACTATCGCTCGAGCGCGTTGGAGGCTGCCGCCTCGGACCGCCGGCGGCCGACTGATCTTGCCGGATTACCGACATAGACCGTCCATGGCTCGAGTGATTTCGCGGCAACGCCCCTGGCCCCCAGAACGGCCCCCTCCCCGATCACGACACCGGGACCCACGAAAGCTTCCGCCGCAACCCAGGCATTCGCCGCTATCGTGATTGGGCGGGTCGTCAGCGGAAACGCGCTGTCCTGAATGTCGTGCGAGCCGGTGCACAGATGCGAACGCTGGGAGACGGAAGCGAATTCGCGGATCGTGATCGTATCGACATTGTAGCAGATCACGCCCGGTCCCATCGAGGCATAGCGCTCCATGACCAGATGTCCCGGCCACCAGACCAGCGCCTTGGCATGAACGGTTGCGGTGGCGTCGATCCGTGCGCCGAACGCCCGGAGCAGGAAATTGCGCCAGCGCCGCAATGGCGGCGGCGTCCATGAGGCAAGAAGAGACCAGACCGTCATCCAGATCAGGCGCTTCAGACGGAAACGCAGAGCGAATGTCGGCCCCCCGAAACGGGGTAAGGGCGTGGTCGCATGTTTGAAGGCCGGATCCTCGTATCTGGACAGCATGACCCTATCCTCCCGCCGCAAACGAAGAAGGATTCATCCCGTACCGGCTGCGGCGGCGGGACGGAATGATTGCCAAGGCCAAAGCCGGTGCGGCAAACATCAGCATGTGCACCCAGACCATCAGCACCCAGTCGGTCTGGTGGGAAATCGCGTGGATGGAGGGTATGATCGAGAGCACATAGGTGAACTGCGCGGCGAACTCCCCGCGATTTGCCGTGACCCAGATGCGGCGGACGACATAGGCGAGAAGGAAGAACTTGAAGGCGCCAAGATACCAGAAGGACTCGAAGGCATCCGTCATGCCCGTTTCGGTCGTGCCGGTAATCGGGTCATAGTCCCGCGCCACCGGCGGCATCGGCAACATGAAGGACTGCTTGACCTCAGCGCCCACGAGCTGGGCAGGCACGAAGCTGAATACCAGCCGGTTCCAGTGAAATTTTCCGTAATCGAACTCCATGGACGTCGCCGTGTTGTTGATCCGGAGAACGGCATTGCGCATCTCGTCGCCGCCATCTCTCAGGACTTTCGAGAGATTGCCCGCCACGTCGATCCTCTTGATCTCGTCCCAGACCGGCGCGGAGTTCGCCTTGGTTATCGAACGATATTCGCCCATGCTGTTCATCAGCAGCGTTCCAAGGAAGAGGGCGACGATGATCAGGGTTCGCGGGATTGTCAGGCCTCTGTAGAACCACCAGGCAAGGGCGAAGATCATGACCAGCTCGATCGCCTCCGCACGTTTGCCGGTGATCACGATGCGATCGAGATAGAAGACGAGATCGAAAGCCAGGATGAGGAGGGCCCACCAGGAAAAGCGCCGCGCAAGACAGAGCGCGGCGATCGCCAGGCCGTAGCTCAGCAGGCGGGAGAAGAATATGTAGACGACCGGAATACCCGTCATCTGCACTGCGATGGTGATATCTCCCGGCAGGCGGCTGAGCTCATAATAGAAATAGGCGCCGGCAATCGACAAAAGAACCGCGACGATCAGAAGGCGCCCCTCGTCGAAGTCGATGCGGAAGAACCCGAGCGGCTTTGCTTTCGCACTCCATCCCCACCAACACATGAAGAGGCACAGCATCATGAAAACAGCGGTTCTGGCGAAAGCGGCCTCCGGCAGGAAACTGTCCACCGCCAGGCCGGGAACCTGCGGGAGGATGAAGACGAAGGAGATGACGCCCGTAAGAAAGGGGAACTCGTAGATCCTCTCGGGACGCCACATTCCCCAGCCGAGGAGCAGGAGCACGGCGCCGAGCAGGCAAAAGACGAGGAAGACGTTCATTGCCCGGCACCTATGCTGATCGGCCGCAGTAGGTTCAGAAGGGCCATTTCGGAGATTCTGCTTCTTATGTCGTAGGCCATGATTTTCGGATATTCCTTGAAGATCTGGATGCCATCCGGATCGAAAGCGAGCCTCCAGTAGGACTCCTCCCTTTCAGCCGGCACAGACATCCATTGAATCTCCGGCATCACTGAGCGGAAGCGCTTTACGGCGCGCCCGGAGTGAAACCAGCTTGTCACCAGGATTGCGCGGCGTATCTGCATGCCGGCCAGTATGGGTTGCGAGAACGCAGCGTTTTCCCAGGTACTCGCAGACCGGCATTCCGTGACGATCGCAGCGCTGGGAACCCTCATCTCGATCAGGATCCGCCGGATGAAGTTGCAGTCCCCGCGCCCCGTGACAAGCACCCGTCGCGCCCTGCCCTCGTGCCATAGCGCTGCCGCTCGCGCCGCCCGTGGCGGTCCATCGCCTCCCAGCACGACGATGATGTCCGCGTCTGCGGGAACGTCCCGCCGGATCAGCAGGGATTCCGCGGAAATCAGCGCAATGCCGTAAAGTCCGACGACACTGACGATCGCCGCACCCATATAGAGAAGGATGCGTGCCGCTTTTCCGGCATTTTGGGCTATCTTTTCGAACGTCCGAAATGCCGGCGCATGCGCTCCGGCCGGCGATCTGGAAAGCTTCTCTCGCAAGGGGCGGAGCTTCATCGGGTCCGTCATCTTTCAAGATCGGCATCGCCGACCCTCTTGAAAACTGCCGTGCTCGAGGCGCCGCCCAGCGCCTCCGCATCGTTTGAACGCAATCTCGATCCGGCGCGGTTGAGCCGCGCCCTTGTCAGATAGCCGGTAGCGGCAAGTACGAACGACGTGTGGATGGCGATCGGCACGATCAGCCCGATCGCCATTATCTCTCCGGGCACATTCGACAGAATTCCGACATATCCGATACCGCCGCAGACCGCCGACACCACCAACAGGGTGTTGGTTGTCGCAGCCGGCGTCAGGCCGTGGTCCAGCAGCAGATGATGGAGATGCCAACGGTCGGCCGACATCGGACTGCGATGGGCGAGGAACCGGCGGACGATCAGGCTCAACGTATCGACGACCGGAACGATCACCACCCACAGCAGCGCAGGAAAGGAAACGACGCTGCTTTTGGTCGCCAGGAGAAGGATGACGTAAGCAATGGTTGCTCCGAGAGCGGTGCTGCCCGCGTCTCCCAGGAACACGCTGGCGCGGGTACGCCAAGGACTTCTCATATTGAAGACCAGAAACGCACAAAGGCATATGAAAAGCGTCTCGAGCGAGGGAATGAACTCCGTCATTTCCGCCGATCCTGCAATGATCATCAACCAGATCAGGGCGACCGCCGCCACGCCGCCTGCCAATCCATCGACCCCGTCGAGCATGTTCCACGAATTCACGAGCCCCGTCACGAACAGGACGCCGATGACGTAAAACAGCGGCAGCAGCAGCGGGCCGTCCCCCGAAAGCAGAACGCCCAGCGACAGCGAGCCGATATCTGTGCCTCCGACGAAGGTGACGGCCATCGCCAACTGCATGATGAGACGGCCGACGGCAGGAAGGGGCATGCGGTCGTCCACGACGCCGATCAAGGTGATGACCAGCAGGCCCAGCCAGAAATTCAATCCGAACAGATCGGGCCCTCCTCCAACGAAGGAAACCGCGGCAAAAGCGGTAAATATCGCGATCCCTCCGCAGAGAGGGATCGCGCCCTTATGACGTTTCCTGACGGCGTCCGGTCGATCGACAAGCTGAAAGGTCACGGCCAGATTTCGCAAAATGGCCACCAATGAAACGCCCAATACGAATGTGGCGATGGTGTTGGCGAACAGTCCGGACATCCTGAGCCCCCTTGCAGCGGAGTGACACGGCCGGTCAACCGCGCTCCGACCTCGCGATGATCCTAGGAAACCTCGGCGGAGGCTGGTACGCGAGCAAAGGGAGCAATGCTCTCCCTCATAGGGAGGAGGTATCGCCAGGAACGTCTACCCCTCTAATTCTTACGGAGATTTCGGTCTCGAAAGGCGTAACCGACGTGCGATTTCACCCCCGCGCCAATCCGTCGATAAGGTTTCTTCATGTGCGGAAACACGGCCGGAGACTGCGGCCGAGGCGCTTAAGAATTGTTGGACAGGATAGCCACCCAATCGTGGAAGCCGGAGCTGTTGGGCGCATCGGGGACGTCGACCTTCTTAACCGGGTCGCCGCCAAGTTGCTCGATATTCTCGGCAAAGACGCCGTTGGACGGATCGTACCACCGGAGCAGTTTTTCACCGCCGGGCAAGCTGTCGAGATCGATCGTTATATTGTCGGCGTCCGTGACGTAGATCACCGCGAATGAACCGTCCGTGTCGCGGGCCGCAAGCGCTCTGGAATGTTCGCCGCCTTCCGCGGCTTTCAGCAATAAACCCTGATCGGGCGTCAGCCTCCACCAATCCAATTCGCCGAAGAGCTTGCCGAGCTGCATCAGGCTTTGCGCGCCGCGGCTGAAAAGAGCCTGCTCCCACGTTTCCGACGCGGGATAGAGACCTGCGGCCGAAAAATGCCAGATGGGATTGTTGCCGAACATCTGGCCGCCGGCGCCGGAAAGAAGAGCGCTATAGGCAATCAGGCGGACTTCGCGCTCGTTAACGCCATGTTCACCCTCGTATTTTCCTTCGAGAAAGAAAAAGGGGCGCCGAGGCCCGGACCGATAGCGTGTCAGGACGGCATCGGCGACATCGCCGTAGGTGTATACGGTATCGATATCGAGCCAGTCGGCATCGTGCCAATAAATGCTGCTGACGGTGTCGCGGTCGGTATGAACGGTCTGCAGCAAGTTAGGCGCAGTCTCCGCTATCCCTTCGGCAACTGCCTTCACCAGCGCCTTGTCGGGCGGATTGTAATCTCCGCCCTGGACCCAGATAATGTTAGGATAATGGGCGAAGAGGTTGCCGACGTATCGGCCATAGGCTTTCAGCTTCTCCGGCCCGGCATTGACCATCTCCTGATACCAGCCTTCAGGCCCGCCTCCGGCACCAAGATATGCGGGATACAAGAGAACGAGAAGATTGCGTCTCGACGCTGCCGCTATAATGGCCTCGGCTTTTTCGAAATAGGCCTTGTTCGGCGTCTCGAAAGCTGCTCCGAGAAACGGCGCGTCGCCGTTGGAGTTTGCCGGAGCATTGCGCGCGAATTTGTGCTCGATCAGCGATGTCAGGATTGTGTTGAAGCCCTGCCGTTTCCTTGTTTCGAGATAGAGCACCGCGTCGCTCAAGGAGAGGTCCGCGATCAGCGACCACGCACTATCGCCGGAGATGAGAAATGGCGTGCCCTGACTGTCCTCCAGATAGTGGCCGCCTTGTGGCGATCGCAGCGGGAAATCGAACTCCTGCGCAAAAACGGAAGCGGCCGGGAAGAACAGCAGGCAGAAGCTGACGAAGAAATGCATGAAGACTAGGCGCGCTCGATAGCCAGTCGCCCATATGTTCTGAAGGCCGCGCCCGGGATATGGGAGGTCGCGTTTCATGGTTCAGAGCCGCTCGCGAACGACGCGCAGCCAGTTTTTCAGCGGAAGGGGAACGTAGGTGCGCAAACCCGGCCGAAGTCCGGAGGGGATCGACCAGCCCTCGATATCGAGCACGGGCGGCAGCCTCGGCCGCTCGGTCATCGCCGACTTTATGACGTCGTAATAATGATCCGCCATCCTCTCGATGCTGTAGCGTCGCGGGACCGTTTCACGCGCTGCTACGGACATGCGTTCGAGCAGATCGCGGTCTTGATGGAGGCGCGCCACGGCATTCGCCGCGGCCGTGTAGTTTCCGACGGGAAAAAGGATACCGTTCTTTCCGCTTTCGACGACCGTATCGGTGACGCCTCTGATATGGGACACGACCGGCACGCAGCCGGCCGCCATGGCCTCGATCAGGGTCATCGGCAAACCTTCGTATCGGGACGGCATGAGCAGCACCTCATGCTCCGTCATGATCGCCGGAATCCTTTCCGGAGAGACGGCGCCGAAATAGTCCACCCGCTTCCAGTGGCTCGCGAGCCGCCGCTTGAGCTTCTTCATGTCGGGACCGTCGCCGACGACCGTCAACGAGACCGTCTCCGGCAGACCGTCGAGAATTTCTCGAAGCCACAGGACGCCCTTGGACGCATCCTCGATCCTTCCGACGAAGAGAGCCCGCAGTTGCGGTCCCGCGCACACGCGGTGGCGGGCCTTTTCGCTGAAGGCGACCGTGTCGACCGAATTCGCGATCGCGTAGGTGCGGTCCGCGGGAAAGCCGTAGCCTTCGATCAGGTCGGCACAGCACCGCTCCGATACACCGATCGTCGCGTGCGCATAGTCACGGATCGATCTTGCGGCGGCATAAGTGCCCGGGGTGATGTTGTGGACGACCAGAATGCGCAGGATGTGCTCCGGCAGGTACCGGGCGATATTGGTCTGCAGCCTGTCACCGAGAACATTGATGATGATGCCGTCGAAACCGCCGCTCTCGATGGCTTCCGCCATTCGCTTTGCACAGGCACCTTCGCTGAACGCCGCCGGCATCTTCAGCAACTGTCCGAGCGAATTTTCCTCCCGCATCGCTGCCGGCAGCTCGTAGCCGTCCTCGCATATGCCGAGCCAGCGAACATCGATCCCATAGTCCGCAAGACCGGCGCGAAGACTTTTGAAAACCGAATAGGTGCCGCCGACGTGCGGAAGAACAAAATAGGCGAGCTTCATTTCACGGCCTCTCCTTGCGCGGACTCGGCACGTCCGCACCCATTCCGGGATACTAGAAGCTGGACTGCCAGGCGGTAGTCGAATGCTGGGTTAAGCCGCTTCGTCCTTAGAAGGATGGCGGCAAAGACGCGTAATCGTTTGGCGTATCACCTCAGCCGAATTGCGATGTGGGTTGGCTTTCGCGGAACCGATATCAGTGCCTGAGTGAGCCCGATACCAGCGGGCACAGCCCCAGGCCATGGACATCAGATGAAAATCAGCCTGCTCGGACAATTCGGTTCCGGCAACTCCGGCAATGACGGATCGCTGGAGGCGATGCTCATCTACCTGCGCAGGCTGCGTCCGGAGGCCGAGCTTGTCTGCATCTGCTCCAACCCGACCGTCATCGAAGCACGCTACACTATCCGATCCATGAGCGTTGGAGGCCCCCTCCTTTCCTCTCCCTGGGCCAAGGCCATCGACAGGATGCTCTTGAAACTGCCGCGCCGGATCGCGCTGCTCTTCATCTCGATCGCACATCTGCACGGCTTCGATCTGATGATCATTCCCGGAACCGGCATCCTCGACGATTTTCAGGAAAAAGCGTTCGGCTGGCCGTTCGTGATCTTCTGCTGGTGCCTCGTCGCCCGGGTCTGCGGAACCGAGATCGCTTTCGTCAGCATCGGCGCCGGCCCCATCAAAGGGCGGCTCAGCCGGTGGTTCCTCCGGTCTGCCGCGAAGATGGCCTCGTACCGGTCCTATCGCGACAATTATTCGCTGGAATTCATGAGGTCGCTTGGGATCGACGTCTCCGATGACCGCCGCTATCCGGATATCGCCTTCGCCCTCCCTGCCCCTCCGCCGGGTCCCGAACGTTCTGCCGGCGAAGGGTTGTGCGTGGGCGTCGGCGTCATGCATTACCGGGGATGGCGGGCGAACAACCCGCGAGCGGATGCGATCTACGAGAATTACATCCAGAAAATCTCCACCTTCGTTCGCTGGCTCCTCGAAGAAGGGCATAGCGTCAGCCTTCTTATGGGCGACGTGATCGACCAGCGGGCGTGCGACGATGTTGTCGATCGGCTCGCGGAGATGGTTGGAAAAGAGGATTTATCTCGGGTCGAGATCGGTTCCGGAGGATCGCTTCACGACATCATGAGGCAGATCTCCAAGGTCGATCTGGCGGTCGTCTCGCGCTATCACAACCTCGTCTGCTCGCTCAAGCTCGACCGGCCGACGATATCGCTCGGCTATGCGAGGAAAAACGACGATCTCATGGGTGATTTCCACCAGGAGAGATATTGTCAGCATATAGAAACATTCGAACTGGACGGGCTTACAGCCGCCTTTCGCGAGCTTCTCGGCAATCGCGAGACCGTCAAACACCAGATCAACCTCGTGAACGAACACTGCCAGGCTCAGCTTCTCGAGCAACAGCAGCTCCTGGGCGAGCGGCTGCTTGCCCGAAAAGAACCCGACCTGACGGGGCGAGTACGAAACAACGTTTAGAAATGCCGCATACCCAATCCTGGAGTGCCCCGGAGTCTTTGAAAATGTACCATCACAGGAAGAGAGCCGGCTGCCGTCGTCCGGCAAGTTTCGCCAACTATCGGAGCGGCGCATGAGTACCCCTCGCCGCGCATTCATCATGTCATCGATAGAGCAGTATCTGGCTCTGATCATCAATGTCACGGTCGTGGCGACGATGGCGCGATTGTTGACGCCGGATGCCATCGGGCATGCGGTGACGGGTCTCGGCATCGGCGCGATCGCCCTGTCGCTCAGGGAGTTCGTGACACCGGAATTCCTGATCCAGAAAATGGAAATCGATCAGAAGGATCTTCGTACATCCTTCACGACGCTTTTTGCGATCACCGTCTTGGTCACCATCGGGCTCATGGCGGTCTCCGGAGAGATTGCAACGTTTTATGACGCGCCCGAGCTGCCGTTTTTCCTGTTCCTCGTCATGATGTCGGCTTTCGCGGAAGTCATCTCGCAACCGGTTGTCGCGGTTCTTCGGCGCGATATGGCATTCGGGACGCTGGCCAACATCAGGACTGTGTCCCTGCTTGTCTCCGCACTGACCACGATCATCCTGGGAATGCTCGACTTCGGCTATGTGAGCTACGGCTGGGGCATGCTGGCGAGCGCAGTCACGCTCGCGGCGTTGACGGCTTTCGTTACGCCTCACTCCCTGTTCTCGATATGCAAGCCAAGCCTGGCCTCGTGGAAGGCGGTCTTCGCGTTCGGTTGCTTCAAGGGCGCGTCCCAGGCGATCGACCGCATCTATGAGACCGTTCCTCAACTGATCCTCGGCAAGGTCATGTCGATGACGTCCGTCGGTCTCTACAACAGGGCAAACACCGTCTGCGGCATTCCCGACCGCATCATTATGTCGGCCTTCTATGCAATGGCCTTTCCGACCCTCGCCGCCAGCGTGCGGGAGGGGAAAAACATAAAGCGCGCCTACCTGAATACGTTAAGCTATCTTTCGGTCCTCTACTGGCCCGGCGTCATGATGATCGCGGTGACGGCCGACCCCGTCGTTCATCTCATCCTGGGTTCCCAATGGGATGGAGCGATCCTGCTCGTACGCCTTATGGCGCTGGCCGCCGTCTTCTGGTTCGCCGTCATCGTCACCAATCCGCTGCTGCTCGCGCTCGGGCAAAATCGCGATGCTTTCCTGTCGAGCCTCTTTTCACGCAGCGTGGCTGCCATGGCGCTCTGCAGCGCGAGCATGTACAGCGTCGTGGCCATGGCGCTCAGCCAGTTCATTTCGCTGCCGGCGCAAATGCTGATCGCCCTCTACTTCGCCAAGAAGCATCTGAACTTTACCGTCGCCGAACTCCTGGGGGCTATCTTTCCGAGCATGCTCGTCACGTTGCTCACCCTCGTCGGGCCGCTTGCATTGCTGGCCGCAAACGGCGGGGAAACGGAGATGAGCCTTCTCCAGTTCGGCTTTACCATTCTGTGCGCCGCTCTGGGGTGGCTTCTTGGCCTCGTGATCGTCAAACACCCTTTTCTGGCGGAAGTGCAATTGGTCCTGCAGGTGGTTGTGGCCGCCACAGCCTGGCTGCGCCGACGGCTCCTGGCGGCGGGAGCTTGAAGCGATGGCCAGTATCGACGTCGTCGTCCCGAATTACAATTACGGCAGATATCTGCGGGCCTGCGTCGAAAGCATCCTGAACCAGGAGGCGGTCACGATCCGCGTCCTGATCATAGACAATGCATCGAGCGATGACAGCGCCGAGATCGCCCGGTCGCTCGCGAAAGACAATCGCGTCGAACTCGTCCTGCGGACGGAGAATCTCGGAACGCATGCGTCCTTCAACCAGGGCATCGACTGGGCCGAAGCGGACTATTTCCTTCTGATGTTTTCGGACGACTTCCTCGTTCCCGGCGCCCTGAAACGGGCGATCGACATCATGGAGGCAGACAGGTCGATCGCCTTCGCCTATGGCCGGGACGTTTCGGTGAGAGGCAGCGCGGCAATTCCACAAATTCCGCCGCAGCCGGATCCGGCGCCGTTCCGCCTTCACGAAAGCCGCGCGTTCATCAAACGCTTCTGCCGGCTGGGCGTGTTCCAGATACCGGGACCGTCCATCGTCGTCAGGACGAGCGTGCAGAAGCGCGTCGGCCATTATCGCACGGAATTGCCTCACAGCGACGACTACGAAGTCTGGCTGCGGCTGGCGATGCACGGACCCGTCGCGGAGCTCGACTGCATCCAGGCCGGCATCCGCTCGCATGACGCCAACCGGTCGACCGAGCTCTGGGCGCACCAGATACAGCACATCCTCCACACCGCCGCGGCCGCCAAGAGTTTCTTTGACCATGAAGGCGGGAACATGGAAGGCAGCCGCGCGATGCGACGCCTCGCCCAGAGAGGAATTGCCAATCGCGCCTACTGGTCGGGCGTATCCCATCTTATCCGTCGCGATGGCGAGGCGGCCGATCTCTTCAAGCTCGCCTTCCGTCTTTCACCGGCCACGGCCTTGATCCCACCGGTCGGCTATCTGGTGAACCGGCCGGATACGCTGCGCAGGATAGGCTCTTTCCTCGCCGGCCGCGGCGTAGCATCGAAACGCTACGTCTCGTGAGCGTCCCCGCTCTTTGCGCTGCGATCCTCACTCGACCGTGACCGACTTCGCAAGGTTGCGCGGCTGGTCCACATCCGTGCCCATGACGACGGCCGTGTGATAGGCCAGCAACTGGATCGGGAGCGAGAAGATCATCGGCGCGATGATCTCGTCGACATTGGGCAGTACGACGTTTGCGGAGGCCGCCAGCGGTGATGCTTCTGCCCCCTTCTCGTCCGTAATGAAGATGATGCGCCCGCCACGCGCTGCGACTTCCTGCATATTCGAAACGGTCTTTTCGAAGAAGCGGTCATGCGGCGCGATGACGATCACCGGCATGTTCTCGTCGATCAGCGCGATCGGTCCGTGCTTCAGCTCGCCGGCGGCATAGCCTTCCGCATGGATATAGGAAATCTCCTTGAGCTTCAGCGCCCCTTCCATGGCCAACGGATAGCTGGTGCCGCGGCCGATATAGAGGACGTCCTTGCAGCCTGCCAGTTGGCGGGCAAGATCGTCGATCTGCGGCTGAATACGACCGAGAACCTCGCTCATGATGCGCGGCATTTCGGTCAGATGACGAACCAGCCGCTGTTCCTCCCAACCGTCGATCGTGCCTCTGGCGCGGCCGGCCGCAATCGCCATGCAGGCCAGTACGGCGAGCTGGCAGGTGAACGCCTTGGTCGACGCGACGCCGATTTCCGGACCTGCCAGGATCGGAAAGACCACATCCGCCTCCCTGGCTATCGTCGATTCCGCAACGTTGACGACGGCACCGATCTTCAAGCCCTTCTCCTTGCAGTAATGCAGCGACGCGAGCGTATCGGCGGTCTCGCCCGATTGAGAGATGAAAAGCGCGCCCTGCCTGGACGATACCGGGATGTGGCGATAGCGGAATTCGGACGCAACGTCGATTTCGACCGGAAGGGAGGCATGGCGCTCGAACCAGTACCGGCTGACCGAACCCGCGAGGAAGGCGGTGCCGCACGCGGAGATCGCGAGCCCGGATATGGTTCCGAAGTCCATGCCCATCTTCTCGATCCTGATCGTATTCGACGTGAAATCGACGTAGCGGCCGAGCACGTGGGAGATGGCTTCGGGCTGCTCGTATATCTCCTTTTCCATGAAATGGCGGTGATTGCCCTTGTCGATCAGACAGGCCGAGGCCTGGATGGTCTGGCGCGGGCGCTTGACCGGTTCACCCTTGAAATCGAGGACAATCGCATCGTCGCAGGTGATGATGGCACAGTCGCCATCTGCCAGATACGTGATTTCATCGGTGAAGGGAGCGAGCGCGATTGCATCCGACCCCAGGAACATCTCGCCTTTGCCGTGACCGATCGCAAGAGGCGGACCGCAACGTGCCGCCATCATCGTGCCAGGTTCGCTTTTCAGCATGATAGCGAGCGCATAAGCTCCTTTCAGGCGGCGCAGCATGGCGAGCATCGCGGCCCTCGGCTCCAGCCCCTGGCGCAGATAGCTTGCCATCAGGTGAGCGACGACTTCGGTATCGGTCTGGGTTTCAAAAATCGCGCCGCTTTCAGTTAACTCCTGGCGAAGCCCGAAGAAGTTTTCGATGATGCCGTTATGGACGACGCAGATTCCGTCGGCGAAGTGCGGATGCGCATTGGTTTCGTTCGGCATCCCGTGGGTCGCCCATCGGGTATGGCCCATACCCGTCATCCCGTGAAGAGGGTCCGCATCGAGACGCTGCTGCAGATTGCAGAGCTTTCCCGGAGCACGCCGCCGCTCCATCAGCCCGTCATGGATGGTGGCGATCCCGGCGGAATCATAGCCCCGGTATTCCAGACGCTTCAAAGCATCGACAAGCCGTGCCGCGACCGGCTCCACTCCGACGATCCCTACGATCCCACACATGCGGCGGTCCCCTCTCGACATTGCCACGACGTCAGTATCGAGATTTTAATCCGCCATCGCCGGAAGCCTACCGCAACCTTCGATCCCGGCGCCAATGGCGCTAGTACTTTCGATGTAAGGACGACAGCCAAGCAAATCGCCGGTAGCTTCCAACTATTCTTCCGCCGTGACCACAAGCCTCAGCAGGGCCGGCAAGGACGTAGAGCCCGTTCTGCGCATGATCGAGGCGCGGTGATTTTCGACGGTCCGCTGACTGAGGCCGAGCTCCGCGGCTATGATCTTGTTCGGCTGACCCAGAAGAATTCTGTCCAGGATCTCCTGCTGTCTGCGGGTCAACGTCGCCAGCACGGCGCGAGCTGCCTCACGCCGGTCGGAACGGTGGTTGGTGCCACGCACCTGTTCGAGCGCCATCCGGACGCTGAGCTGGATTTCCTCGAAGGAAAACGGCTTTTCGATAAAATCCGCGGCTCCATGCTTCATCGCATCGACGGCCATATGGATATCGCTGTGGCCGGTGATGACGATGACCGGAAAGCGATGCTGCTTTTCCTCCAACTCCCGCAACAGATCGAGTCCGCTCATACCCGGCAGATAAGCATCGAGGATCAGACAGCTTGCTCTGTCCGGATCATAATTGGCGAGGAAGTCCTCCGCGCTGGCGTAAGTCAGGACCTCCCAGCCCGCATTTTCGAAAAGCGCACGGATGTTGCTGCGAACGCCTTGTTCGTCGTCAACGACCTCGATCAACGGGAGGGGAGCCGCTTCCGCTCTCCCGGCCCGGCCATCCTCCGCCGCACTCCCCTTTTCCGGCTGGACGAGAAGATCCTCGATCGCCTGGACGACCTCACTCAGTTTCACAGGCTTGTTGAGATGCGGAATATTGTAGTCGGCATATTTTTGGAGTGCGTGGCTCGATATGTCGCCCGTCAGTATGAGCCCGGGAATCGGTCGTGTGAGGATGCTCCGTATGTTCTCGATCGCCGCGAGGCCATCCATCGCGGACGAAATATTGTAGTCGGCGAGGACGATATCCGGGGTGAAGTCACCCTGCCTGACAAGCCTTACCGCCTCCAAAGCGTTGGTCGCAGTCGCGACGGCGTGGCCGGCCTGTTCCAACCCCATTTTCAGCAACTCGCGCACCGCATCCTCATCCTCGACAATGAGGATGCAGGCCGCCGGAGACGGTCGATCCTTCTCAGCCCGCGTTCCCGACGACGGCAACGCCACGAGGGGTTGGCCGCCGGCAGCGCGATCGATCCCTATCGTGAAAACCGACCCTTTCTGTGGATGCGAACGTATCGAGAGCTTCAATCCGAGCAGATCGCTCAGCCGCCTGACGATCGACAGGCCTAATCCCAGCCCGCGGTCCCCGCGCCGAACCGGCATATCGACCTGGTAATATTCATCGAAGATGTTTCCGATCTGATTTTTGGGAATCCCGATTCCGGTATCCCAGACCTCCAGCCGGAGCTTCCCGCCGCGCCGCCGACAGCCGAGCAGTATCTTTCCGGTCATAGTGTATCTGAGCGCGTTGGAGAGAAGATTGCGAATGATCTGCTCCAGCAGTTGAGGATCGGTGCGGACCGCAAGCCTGGACACGACCACCCGCAGCTTGAGCCCCTTTGCCTGTGCCGGATAAGAGAACTCCCGCTGCATCCGAACAAGGAGATCGGCAATTGCGAAGCTTTCGAACTTGGGCTGCACCATGCCGGCTTCGATCTGGTTGATGTCCAAAACAGTGTTGAGAATGGCCGACATGGACGCGAGCGTCTCCTCCATTCGCAGCACAAGCGTCCGCGACTGCTCGTCCTCGACCGTTTTTTCCAACAGCCCCTGGAGGAGCCTCAACGTCTGCAAAGGTTGACGGAGATCATGACTGGCAGCAGCCAGGAAGTGGGATTTCGCTGCGCTGGCAAGTTCGGCGGACTTCTTCGCAACCTCCCTATCCTCGGAAATCTGCTTTTGAATACTCACATCGACAAAGGTGATCACGACCCCTTCGATCCGGTCGTCCTGGGTGCGAAAAGGCTTTATCCGGCGAATGTACCACCTGCCGTCACGCGCATTGACCTCCCTTTCGACGGTACCCTCGCTCTTGAGAGCGTCGAGCGCATCAGCCTCCAACGTTCCATCATTCGCCAATGCGGTGAGATCGGTAAGCGGCCGGCCGATGTCGGAAGAAATTATTTTGAAAAGCGACTGCGCCGCAGGTGTGAAAAGGCGGATATTCAGCGCGTTGTCGAGATAGAGCGTGGCCACATCCATGCTATGGAGAACATTCTCCACGTCTTTCGAAATGGTCCGCTGGCGCTCCAGGGCCTCCTGCAGCTGGTTGTTGGTAGACATCAGCTCCTGGTTCAAAGACTGCAATTCCTCCTTCGAAGTCACGAGCTCTTCGTTGGCCGACTGGTACTCTTCGTTCAGGGAAAATGCTTCGGCATTGATGATCTTTTGCTCCTCGCTTGCGATATCGAGGTTGCGGATGGCGGCCTGCAGTTCGGCCCGCGTTTCTTCCAGCTCGATCTCGAGTTCGGCAAACCGGATCGCATCGGCAGGTGGAGCGTCTTCCGGCGGTTCCATCTTGCGGTCCGGCGCGATGTCCTCGACGAAGCAGATCAGGAAATGGTCTTCGCCCTGATCGGATACCGGCTCCACGTGAATGCTGAAATGTATCTCCGCGCCGTTGTTTTCGATCCTCGCGCCTCTTGCGACAAAGAGCTGCCGGTCCTGTTTTGCGCGGTGGATCGCGGATCTGATCTTGTTGTGAAGCGACCTCGGAGTGATCGCGAAGAGATCGTGCGAGGCCGGCCCAGGCGCAATGTGAAGGAATTTGGCGATCGGGCCGATCGAATAGAGGTATTCGTATCGGCCGTTGACAAGCAGTGCCGCCGGCGCATAGCGGTCCAGCAAGGCGCGGTGGAAAGTCTCGACCGGGGAATTGTTCAGGGACACCGAGGCCGTCCGGCCGGTGACTGCCCGCAACCGGGCATTGCCGCCGGAGGCGGTATTGAGGCGGAATTTTTCCGATTTGGAATGCTCTATCCGTCGATAGACCCGCTCGGATTTCGAAATGACCTCAAAACTCTCAGCCATTCTGCCGACCGTTTCGGATGTCCCAAGCACCAGGATGCCATTTTCCCGTAACGCGAAGCCGAACAAGGCCAGCACCTTTGCCTGCGCATCCGCCTCGAGATAGATCAGCAGGTTCCGGCAAGAAACGAGATCGATATGGGAGAAGGGCGGATCGCTGAGAACATTCTGAACGGCAAAGACAACGGCGGCACGCAACTCCGCAGTGACGGCATACCCGGTTTCGTCTTTCGTGAAATAGGACTGCAGCAGCTCCGGCGGTACGGATTCAACGGCGTTGAATGGATAATGCCCTTCCCTCGCAAAAGCCACGGCATCGGCATGGGCGTCCGAGGCGAAGACCTGGAGCTTTATCGGCACGCCCATGGCCTTGATGCGCTCAAGGAAGAGGATAGCGAGGGAATAGGCCTCTTCGCCGGTGCTGCAGCCAGCAACCCAGATGCGGACCCTGTCGTCCGGACCCTTGCCGAGAAGCAGGTCAGGAATGACTTTCTCCCGCAGGAAGTGGAACACCTGCCAGTCGCGAAAGAATCCGGTCAAATTTATGAGCAGATCCCTGGCGAGATGCCGACGCTCCTCTTCACTCTCTCTGAGCTTCGAGACGTATTTGTCTGCCTCCTCAAACGGTATGCCGAGAGCCGCAAGCCGCTTTTCGACACGCCGCTGAAGAATTCCGCGCTTGTAGGAGGAGAAATCGCTGGCGCTGGTTACCCGCAGCAGGTCGATGATTTCCGTCAGGGGGATCCCCAGGAGCTCCGTTCTAGGGCCAACTGAACGCTCGTCTGATTTTCCGCCGGACCGAGCCGATTTTTTTCTTCCAGCGAGCCGGCGTCTTACCATGCTTAATTCTCGCTTAATGGAGAGATGAGAACTGCCGCGGATGCCAATTCAATGAGGCTTTCGGCATATCAGTAAGTTTTTACTTACCTTTCTCCTCCGGCGAACGCCCCACGGCATCGCGCAAACTGCCAAGATAGATATTTATGCCCACCCTCCGATATAGTATATCAACATCTCGTGAAATATATAGCCATAAGCCGTAAGGCATCATCTGAGTAGTCATACGGTAGTGGGTTTTGATAAGTTTATAGTTGTTTTTACCTATTTTGGTGCAGTTCCGGTGTCAAATCTGTTGCCGTATCAATAGATGCATACGGAACATTAGGTATTTTCCGATGCTTCCCTACTTGCGGTACGCCATAGTAGCCTTTTCTCATACGGCTCTTGTCCATTGCGAGGGTGGTGAACAAGAATCGTGCTGCAATCAGTTCAATGATGAGCATCGAGAAGCTGCGTTCCCATAGACACTGTTTTCAACAGCATGCCAAAGATAGAAATTTCGCTTGAAATTCGAAATACTAGAGGCAGGCAAGTCACCCCACATATATGTGAGAGGTAGACAGACCTTGAGACGGCATGTCACCGGCGCGTCAAGGTCGAGGGGGAAGAATGTCAACAGCAGTCCCAACTTACGGCTATGTGCCGAATGGATCCAGGTATCGTGCTGTCGTCAACTCGATGAGGGGTTCCGAGGCGGTAAGTCACGATATTCCCAAACTAGCAATTATCGATGACAGAGCTCTTGACCGTGAGTGCTTGGCGCAAAGCCTGATCGCCCACGGACTTGGCATGGACGTCGAGTTGTTCGAGTCTCTCGATACGTGGAGAAAAACGTCAGATTCCAAGCATTCCGGCATTCTGATCAATATCGGCCGGAGTGACTTCTTCAACGAGACCTTCATAAACGATCTGAAGGATCTCATTTCCGAATTTCCGGGTCTTCCCGTCGTCATCCTGGCCGAAAATCGAGACCTTCGACAGATTCTACGCGCTTTCGAAGCCGGTGTTCGCGGATATATCTCCTCGGCGATCGGCTTGACCGTCTGCGTAGGCGCCATTTCGTTGGCCCTGGCAGGAGGTACGTTCATCTCGGCCGAAAACCTGAACGATCTGCGTCAGCTGCTGCTCGTGGCGGAAGACAAGGAGCGTCGTCGGACGGCTATGTTCACGCAGCGCGAGGCCGATGTGATCGACGCGCTGACGCGAGGAAAGCCCAATAAAATCATTGCTTACGAACTCAATCTTCGCGAAAGCACGGTCAAGGTCCATATCCGGAACATCATGAAGAAACTGCATGCCAGAAATCGGACCGAAGTTATCTTCAAGGTATCCGATATATTCAAATAGATTTCCGGGAATACCTCCTTTCGGCAAAGTTTATCCGGCCACCGAAGTGGACGCTCAAGCAGGCACCGCTTGAGCGTCCTCCGAGACCATGCCAGCACGCTCCGTTCGGCTTAAGCCTTTCGATCAAGCCCGGCCGTCCAATGGCGGAATGAATCCGGTTGGCCCGGATGCGATAGAATTCAGCATTTGAAAATCGGCAATCGGGGCCTTTACGATGGGAAAGCTCATCCAGAACTTTGAAAACTCTGACCGCCTCCGCAAGCGGGCACGCCAGATCATCCCCGGCGGCGCCCACACCTATGCGAAGGGAGACGACCAATATCCCATTCTTTCGCCCGGCTTCATCGTCAACGGATACGGCAGCCACGTCTGGGATGTCGATGGCAATGAATATATCGAGTACGGGATGGGCAATCGGGCCGTCGGCCTCGGGCATGCCTATTTCCATGTCGTCAAGGCAGCGAGAGCCGAACTGGAACGCGGCTGCAATTTCACGCGCCCCTCGCGGATAGAGATCGATTGCGCGACCACGTTTCTCGAGACGATCACAACGGCCGAAATGGTCAAATTCTGCAAGAACGGCTCGGATGCGACCTCTGCGGCGATACGGCTTGCAAGAGCGGTGACGGGGCGCGATCTTATCGCCCGCTGCAGCGATCATCCATTCTTCTCCACCGACGACTGGTTCATCGGGACGACGGAAATGAATGCGGGAATCCCGAAGGTGATTCAGAAACTCACGGTCGGCTTCCAATACAACGACATCGAAAGCGCGCAGAGTCTTTTCAGTCGATATCCGGGCCGGATCGCCGCGTTCATTCTCGAACCGTCGCGCGGGGAAAAACCGAAGGACCATTATCTCCACAAGCTGCGAAAGCTATGCCACGAAAACGGAGCCCTGTTCATTCTCGACGAGATGATCACCGGTTTTCGATGGGATGTCGGAGGCGCGCAGAAAGCCTATGACATCACGCCGGACCTGTCGTGTTTCGGCAAAGCGTTGGGCAACGGCTTCTCGATTTCGGCACTTGCGGGGAAGCGGGAATTCATGGAGCGCGGCGGATTGAACCAGACCTCGAAGCCGCGCGTGTTCCTGCTCTCGACAACCCATGGCGCAGAAACCCATGCGATGGCGGCCGCCATCGCCACCATGCATGTCTATCGGCACGAACCGGTTATCGAATATCTCATCCGCCAGGGGAATACGCTGCGGTCGGCAGTCGGCCAGATCGTCGCCGGCCACGGGCTGGAGCATCACTTCGGCGTCCACGGACATCCGGCCTGCCTCAGCTATTCGACGCTCGATGAAGAGGGAAAGCCTTCCCAGGCTTTCCGCTCTCTCTTTTTGCAGGAAACCATCCGCCGGGGCATTCTCGCCCCGTCGCTGGTCGTCAGCTACACGCATTCGGACGACGACATAGAAAGAACTCTCGACGCCATCGATGAGGCGCTCGGCGTCTACAGGAAAGCCCTGGAACACGGCGTCGAAAAATATCTGGTCGGCAGGCCTTCGGACGTCGTCTTCCGGCGCTTCAATCTGCACCCGCAGACCACGCAATATCGGCAGCCCGACGCCAGCCCCGCCGGTTGACCGGAGGTCGTCCGAAAGCCGTAGCCGCGGGCAGAGACTCATCAAATCGCATGCCTGCGGCGACCGGTTTCCTCAGTCCAAGGCCGTCCGGCGAAACGATACGCTCTCCGCGTCACAAGAGGCTCGGAGAAAAGGCGATGAGAGTTCTGGTTACCGGACATAGGGGATATATCGGCTCGGTCATGGTGCCCATCCTGCTCAAGGCAGGCCATGAGGTCCACGGCTACGACAGCGAATTCTATCATCGGTGCACCTATCTTCCCGGCGGCCAGCTGCCCAGAGTTCCGGGCGTGTGCAAGGACGTCCGCGACATAACCCCGGCTGATCTCGAAGGGTTCGATGCGGTCATTCATCTGGCCGCACTTTCCAACGATCCGCTGAGCAATCTCAATCCGGAGATTACCTACGAGATCAACTACCGCGGCAGCGTCCGGGTGGCCGTCGCGGCCAAGAAGGCCGGCGTGAAGCGTTTCCTGTTTGCCTCGTCCTGCAGCAATTACGGCGCGGCCGGAGACGGTTTCGTCAACGAGACGGCGGAACTGAAGCCGGTCTCGGCCTACGGCACCTCCAAGGTTCTCGCCGAGCGCGACATTGCGGGCCTGGCGGACGCCGGCTTCTGCCCCGTGTACATGCGGCCGGCGACGGCCTACGGGCTTTCTCCCATGCTGCGCTTCGATATCGTCCTCAACAATCTCACGGCGTGGGCCGTCACCGAAGGTCTCATCCTCTTGAAATCCGACGGCACGCCATGGCGCCCGATCGTCCATATCGAGGATATATCGCGTGCGTTTTTGGCGGCCCTGGAGGCGCCGGCCGATGATGTCCGCAATCAGGCGTTCAATGTCGGGCAGGATGCACATAATTATCAGATCAGGGAGATCGCCGAGATCGTCGCCATGACCGTACCCGGATGCCGCCTGCAATATGCAAGCGACGCAAGCCCGGATACCCGCTCCTATCGCGTCGATTTCAGCAAGATTGCAAGAACGCTTCCGGCTTTCAAACCCACCTGGACTGCCGCCGCCGGCGCAGCACAACTCTACCAGGCCTATAAAAGCGCCGGCCTCACCCTCGCCGAATTCGAAGGCCCCCGGTATCAGCGGATCGGTCAGATCCAGAAGCTGATCAAAGACCACGATATCGACGAGAACCTGCGCCGCCCGCTGGGAACGCCGGTATCCGCCAGCGCGCGCGCCGCCATAGCGGGAATGTGAGGCCCATATGGATGGCGTCGGGAAAGAGCTCGATCCGTCTGCCGCCCATCAACACGACGGAGACCTGGGACAGGCGATCTACGTGCTCGCCTGCCGCCTTTTCCCGTTGTGTCGCAGCATCACGGGCCAAGGCGTCAGAGACACGATCGGCATCCTGCGGGATTACATCGAGATCGAGCTCAAGGAAGTTCCAAGCGGGACGCGCGTGTTCGACTGGACGATCCCCGACGAATGGGTCGTCAGGGACGCCTATGTGAAGGATGCTTCCGGGCGGAAGATCATCGATTTCAAGGCATCCAATCTCCACCTCATGAGCTACAGCATGCCCGTGCGGCGCGTCATGCCGCTGACGGAGCTGAAGGAGCACATATATACGCTGCCGGCGCAGCCGGACCTCATCCCCTACAAGACCGCCTACTATACCGATGCGTGGGGCTTCTGCATGGCTCACCGGGAATTCCTGAAGCTCACGGACGGAAATTACGAGGTCGTCATCGACACGGAAAAGAGGCCGGGCCATCTCGTCTACGGCGAATATCTTCATGACGGAGCAAGCAAAAGAGAGGTCCTCCTCTATGCGCATATCTGCCATCCTTCGCTCGCCAACGACAATTGCTCCGGCCTGGCGCTGCTCACATGCCTTGCCGCATACATGAAGGCAATGAGGACGTATTACAGCTATCGTTTTGTCTTCGCGCCCGGGACCATCGGTTCGCTTGCGTGGCTGAACAGCAACGAGCATCGCCTTGCGGATATAGCACACGGCCTCGTCCTATCCTGTATCGGAGACGGCGGAGGCCCGAATTACAAGCGAAGCCGGCGGGGCGACGCCCTGATCGATCGCATCGCTGCCTGTACGCGCTGCGGAGACGAGCTTACCCCGCTCAATGTCACGGACTTCAGCCCTTACGGTTACGACGAGAGACAATTCTGCTCGCCGGGCTTCAACCTGCCGGTCGGCCTTCTGCAGAGGAGCGCTTTCGGCACATTTCCGGAATATCATACGTCGGCCGACAACCTCGATTTCATTCGGCCGGAGCATCTCGGCGCCTCCTTCCGAATGGTCAGGGACATGATCGATGCCCTGGAGGGAAATTGGACGCCGCTCAACCTCTCGCCCAGGGGCGAACCGCAATTGAGCAAGTACGGACTTTTCTCCGTCATCGGAGGACACAAGACCAACAGCGAGCGAACCATGGCTTATCTTTGGGTGCTCAATCTGGCGGACGGGCGCCATTCGCTGCTGGACATAGCGGAAAGAGCGGGAATGCCGTTTTCGGAAATCGCCATCGCGGCCGCCGCGCTGCAGGAGGCCGGGCTGGTTTCGAACCTTGGGTTCACTGAACGGTAGAAGCGTTCTCGAGTATCAGTCTCGGCCAGTTCAGATCCCGCTCCGAAATCACGGACGGCCTTGCCGGCCAGGTGATGCCGATCGCAGGCTCGTCGTAACGGATGCCGGCCGCGCTGCCCTCCGCGTATGGGACGGAAATCATGTAGGAAACGGCGACGTCATCGCTGAGCGACTGAAAGCCGTGGGCGAATCCTTCGGGAATATAGAACTGCAAGCCGTTGTCTGCCGAAAGCATCGTGGCGACCCAGCGCAGGTAGGTCGGCGAGTCGCGGCGCAAATCCACGGCCACGTCCCAGATCGTCCCTCTTATGCAGGAGACGAGCTTGACCTCCTGATGCGGCGGCTTCTGGAAATGAAGGCCGCGCAGCGTGTGCTTGAGCGTAGACTGGGAAACGCTGTGCTGGACGAAATCCGTCACCAGACCATGGTCGGAGAATTCCCGCTTGCAGAATGTTCGCGCAAAGGAGCCGCGGCGGTCGAGCGCTCGTTCAGGCTCGATGACCCAGAGACCGTCGATCTTCGTCTCGATAAACCGCATCGCCATCTCCTCTGCTGGACGCCATCGTCATCACCAGATCAGCGACTTTCGTCCATCCGGAGCCATTCGGAAAAGGCCTCTATAAGTTGTATTTGGTAGTTTACGGCCATGACCGCTCCAAGGTCGGAATCCGCACAGAACTGTAGGCTTGCTAATAAAACTCATCCTAATACGGCTTTTGGATGATGTCCCCTACCAGAATACAGTCTCGCTTCACCTCTCTTTCCATAATAAATTGCGAACTAACGATAAAAACGGCCGATCGGCTGAAAAGCAACTCAGGGGTGTCAGATGAATGGTGGGACTGAGGTTTCCTTCAGTGTGGATAACGCGCGAAATATAGGACTGTGCCGACTGTGTGGCACGCCGCTCGAACATACATTCGTCGATCTCGGAATGTCGCCACCGTGCGAGAGTTTTGTACCTGCCGCTGCCGTCAACAATATGGAGCCCTACTATCCGCTGCACGCTTTCGTTTGCAGCGAATGCTTCCTCGTGCAACTTGGGGAATATGTCGCACCCGAGGACATTTTCGAGGAATATGCGTATTTCTCCTCCTATTCGGATAGCTGGGTTGCGCATGCGAGGCGATATTGCGAGCTCGCAATCGAGCGGCTGTCGCTGGATCGCGACAGCTTCGTCGTCGAGATCGCCAGCAACGACGGTTATCTCCTCCAGCATTTCCTGGAGAAGGACATTCCCATCCTTGGCATCGAGCCCGCCATCAACGTCGCGAAAGTGGCGGTGGAAAAGGGCATTCCGACCCTCACGGACTTCTTCGGCAAGGCGCTCGCGAAACAGATGGTCGCGGAAGGAAGGCAAGCCGATCTCATCATCGGGAACAACGTTCTCGCCCAGGTGCCCGATCTCAACGACTTCGTCGCCGGAATGAAAGTTCTGCTCAAGCCGTCAGGCGCGATAACGCTCGAATTTCCGCACATCGCCAGGCTGATCGAGGAAAACCAGTTCGATACGATCTATCACGAGCATTTTTCCTATTTCTCGCTTCTGACCATCGAAAAGATGGCGGAGCGCCACGGGCTGAAAGTGTTCGACGTCGAGGAACTGCCGACCCATGGCGGATCGCTGCGGGTTTACCTCACCCATGCCTCCAACGCGATGCGGCGCGAGCCCCGTGTGGATGCGCTGCTGGAACGCGAGCGCGAATGCCAGCTCGACCGCATCGAGACTTACACCGCATTCGCCGCGGCGGTGCGCCGGACAAAACGAAACCTTCTGTCCTTCCTCATCCGCCTCAAGGAGATGCGCAAATCCATCTGTGCGTATGGTGCGCCAGGCAAGGGCAATACCCTGCTCAACTATTGCGGCATCGGCACGGATTTCATCGATTTTGCGGTCGACCGCAATCCGTACAAGCACGGCCGTTTCACGCCGGGAATGCATATCCCGATCAAGCCCGTCAGCGAGATCGAACGCGCCAAACCGGACTACATCCTTATTCTGCCTTGGAACCTCAAGAACGAAATCGTCAGCCAGATGAAGGGTATCGGCGAGTGGGGCGGCAAGTTCGTTGTTCCTATACCCGACGTCTCCATCATCGATCCGAAGGAGCTCGGACAATGAAGGTCGTTTTGTTTTGCGGCGGCAGAGGTACGCGCATCAGGGAATATTCGGAAAGCGTTCCCAAGCCTCTCATCCCGCTCGGATCTCAACCGATCATGCGTCACGTGATGGAGTATTATTCGAGCTTCGGCCACGACGATTTCATCCTCTGCCTCGGCTACAAGGCGGCCGCCATCAAGGACTTCTTCCTCAACAGCAGGCCGGAAAGCTATGCCGACTGCACCATATCGAGCTCGGGCCGCGTCGAAATGCTCGGAGGGCCGCCGAAGGATTGGCGTGTGTCGCTGATCGATACCGGCATCTGGCGCAATATCGGCGAACGACTGTGGGCCGTGCGCAACCATGTCATCAATGAGAAGATATTCCTGGCGAATTACAGCGATGGCCTGACGGACGTCGATCTCGACGACATGATCGAGCAGTTCGAGAAAAGCGACAAGCTCGCGTGCTTCCTCGCCGTGCGGCCTCCTTTGACCTACCACCTTGCCGACATCGAGGAGAATGGGCGGGTCAGGGAGTTCAGATCGTCCGAGACGTCCGACATGTGGATCAACGGCGGCTATTTCCTGATGCGGAGCGAGATCTTCGACTACATGCGCGATGGCGAGGAGCTCGTGCTCGAACCCTTCGCCCGCCTGATCGCCGAAGACAAGCTCATGGCCTACAAGCACGAGGGCTTCTGGCGATCCATGGATACGCTGCGCGACTGGCAGACCCTGGAGGCCATGGTGGAGCGCGGCGACATGCCGTGGATAAAGCGTCATGCCGCACAAAGAGCAACCGCTCGCGCCACGGTGCAGCTCCCATGAGGAAGATATCTCTGGCGGCACCCGGCGACCGGCTTTCCGTGCTTTGCCTCGGGGCCCATTCCGACGACATCGAAATCGGCGCCGGGGGGACGATCCTCAGCCTGCTTGCGGAGGGCGTGCAGCTCGACGTGCACTGGTGCGTGCTGAGCGCCGGCAACGAACGTGCCGCCGAAGCGCGGAGATCCGCCGAAGCATTCCTGCAACGAGCGGCTTCCTATTCCATCGAACTCGGCGCATTCCAGGACAGCTTCTTCCCGAGCCAAAGCCGCGAAATCAAATCCTGGCTGCTGGCGCTTCGCGAGAGGGTCCATCCAGACGTCATCTTTACGCACAGCGGTGAGGACGCCCATCAAGATCACCGCGAAATCAATAAGTTAACGACAAACGTTTTTCGCGATCATCTGGTGATGGAGTATGAAATTCCGAAGTGGGACGGGGATTTCTGCAGACGCAACACCTATGTGCCGCTGAGCGAAGACGCCTTGAACATGAAGGTGGCGCTTCTGCTCGAGCATTTCGGCACGCAGAGATCCAAAGACTGGTTCGATGCGGAAACCTTCAGAGGCCTGGCGCGTCTGCGAGGCATGGAATGCCGCGCGCCGGCCCGTTTTGCGGAGGCGTTTACCGTCAGAAAATTCGTCCTGGCCTGATGTTCAACGAGCCGATGCCGTTGGCATTCTGCCTGCTGAAAGAAGGAAATTCGCATTCATCCGGGTATCTCATGTCACAGTAGGGGGAGTACGTGTAATGATTGATGGCAATGGGGTCTACAGTGCTATTCGGCTCGACAAATACGATGAGCTGGGAGCGGCATCACTGCAATGCGACATAGGGGACTATGAACTCGATCGTCGAAATCGGACCGACCGGGGATACATCGCCCTCATAGACCGGCGAACGCTGGAGCGGGAATGCCTGGCACACGGGCTTGACTATCATCACATCGACCGAAAGGTCTTCACCTTCTCCAGCCTTGGAGAATGGCAACAGGCCAAAGCCGATCTCGGAATACCCTCGGCGGTGCTTTTCAATGCCGGCAACTGCGCGGCCAGCGATCAGCAATTGGTCGCCGAAATCGCGGAACTCGTTGCGGCAGTGGCTCCGGCCGCGGTGGTGGTGCTGTCCGACAACCAGGAGATCAACACGGTTCTCGACATTATCGGGCTTGGCGTCCGAGGCTACGTGCCGAGCTCCGTCAGCATAGACGTGTGCATCCAGGCGATCAGCCTTGCGATCGCCGGCGGCAGGTTCATACCGGCAAGCAGCGTCCTCAACATACGGGAGCTTCTCGGCGTTTCATCGTCGCGCAGAACCATACCGTCCATGAAGTTCACCACCCGGCAATCCGCCATTGCGGAGGCGTTGCGTTGCGGCAAGGCGAACAAGGTCATCGCGTCGGAGCTCAACCTCTGCGAAAGCACAATCAAAGTGCATATCCGCAATATCATGAAGAAGCTCGGCGCGACCAATCGAACTGAAGTGGCCTGCAAGATCGGCGATATGGTTTGCGAACGTTAGTCGCGCTTTTGAGGCATATCAACGTCGGTTTACAGCGGGTACAGCAATGATCCAGTCGTCGTCGCCTCCTGCAGAGCAGGACGGAATTCCTCGCCTCCTCGCCATCGTCTGGGAGCACCGAAAAGTTGTCCTGCTTTGCATGCTCGCGAGCTTTGCCATCGCTGCATTCGGCTATTCGCGCAGCCCGACCCGGTATAAGTCGGAGGCGATCCTGGCGCTCGATGTGCGCAAACTTCAGGCTTTGCCGACTGAATCGGTTGTTTCGCCTCTGCCGCAGGAAAGTCCGGTCCTTCGTACGGAACTCGACATCATCGGCTCCAGATCCATGGCCGAGCGGGTTCTCATCGACCTTCAAAAGGCCAATCCGCCCAATAGTCAGCAGGGCAAATTCGCCCGGCTGTCCAGCGAACCGGGCGCTATCCGGAAGGATGCCGAAGCTCAGAAGATGATAGACGAGCTGCTGACGAACGTTCGCGTCATGAACGATGGGCGCTCGTATACCATCTATATTTCCTACTATGCGAGCGAACCGGCCTACGCGGCCATGGTCGCCAACGCCTTCGGCGAAGCCTATATCGACTACCAGATCGACCTCCAGACCACGGCAACGCGCCGCGTCAGCGAGTGGCTCGGCGAGCGTCTCGGCAGCCTTCGCACCAAGCTTGAGGAATCGGAGAAAGAGGCAACGGAATTTCGCGAGAAATCGGGGCTGATCGACACCGGCGGCATCACGCTGCAGGCGCAGCGCCTCTCCGGACTGAACGTCGAATTGACCTCCTTGCAGGCGAAGCTTGCCGGATCCAAGGCACGCCTTGCAACCGCTCTCGAGGTTCAACAAAGCGGTGACGGGGTTGGTTTGACCGAGGTTCTTTCGTCGCCGACGATCCAGCTCCTGCGCGCCGAACAGGCCCGCGTCATCCGGGCGATCGCTGAAATCGACGAAAGCGGCGCGCGCATGAACCCGCAGCTGCCGCAACTTACCTCCCAGCTCGCATCGCTGAACAAGCAGGTCAGCCAGGAGGTTTCGCAGGTCATCGACAGCCTGCGAAATGAGATCGCAATCAATGAAAAACAGCAGGGAGAGGTCGAGGCCAGGCTCAAAGATGTGCAACGGGCGATATCGGCAACCAACATGGCCGTTGTTCAATCCGCCCAGCTCGACCGCGAAGCCGCCGCGAACCGCTCCATCTACGAGACGTATCTTGCGCGCTACAAGCAAACCATCGAGCAGGACGGCATCGCCACCGCCGAGGCGAGGATCATCTCGCGCGCCATGCCGAACCGCAAACCCACCAGCCCGGATGCGAGACTGTGGGGTTTGGCGGCGCTTCTACTCGGGATGAGCACCGGCCTGGCGGCCGCACTCGTCCTGAATTTCATGGATAGATCGATCAGTTCCGTTTCCGCTCTTCAACAGAAGACCGGCCTCGCCGTCATCGGCCGCATCCCTCGCATTCCACCTAGAGAAGTCCGGAGCAGATCCGGCAAACCCGGCAGCGGCACAGCAGATTTCGACGGCGCCGTAGCCGACCTCAAAGCGTATATCCAGCTCTCCGAAGACCGGGCCCGCGTCATCGCGTTCACGTCGTCTACCGATCACGAAGGCAAGACGTTCGTCGTCGCGAATCTGGCCAGATCGCTTGCTTTGAGCGGCGTCAAACTACTCGTTGTCGATGCCAATCTGAGAAATCCGGGGCTTGCCCGGGAGTTCCAAGCTCAGCCCTCGCCTCACCTCGCCCGTGCGATTTCCCGCGAGATATCGTTCGACGAGGTCATCCAGCGCGATCCGGCCTCCGGCGTGGACATCATCGCCGCCCCCGCGGACACCGCGCCGCCCGATTTCATCTTGGGGAACAAAGGGTTTGCCGCGCTCATCTCGGAGATGCGGCAACGCTACGAGTTCGTACTGATCGATGCGCCGTCGGCATCGCACGACCTCGATCTGTTGCGGATCGCGAGCCTGGCAGACACCATCGCCTTCGTGGTCAGAAGCGGGATCGGCGACAGCGCAGACATCGAAAATGCGGTTATCAAGCTGCGTGTGGCCGGCAGGCATGTCATCGGCATCATCCTCAATGGCGTTCGACGGCAGAAACAGCGGCGCCGGTCGCGCTTGAGGGGGATGTTTGGAGCAAAGGGCACGTCCGGACAAAAGCCGGCATTCACCCCCCGCCCTTCAATCGTGGTTTCGAATGCGAGGTGAAAACATGCGCTCCACTCTCCTTACCGAACGCTCACGCCCATGCCGGCAATTCGGGCTCAGGCACGCTCTCCTCCTGATTCCCCTCCTCTTCCCGATGCAGACATCTGCGTCGGATATTCCGGCCTACAGGGTCACCGTCGGCGACGTGCTGATGATATCCGTGTATGGCGACAACGGCTTGACCGGGCTTTTCCCGGTGAGCGTAGACGGCACCATCGGCTATCCCATTCTCGGCAACGTCCAGGTCCTCGACAAGACAGTCGACGAAATCGGCGCTCAGATCGGCCGCAATCTGGCACCTCACCTGGCCAACCGGTCGGTCGCCGTCGCCGTCAAGGAATATGCGCCGATTTTCATCGTGGGTGACGTCCAGAAGCCCGGCAAATACGAATATCGCCCAGGCATGATCGTGCTAGAGCTCTTTTCGCTCGGCGGTGGATTGCGCGAACCGGCAGCGCGGACGGATATATCGGGCATCCAGCTCATATCGGCACAGCAGGAATACGAAGATATGTCGCTGCAGCTGCTGTCGCAGGACGTCAAGCGCGCTCGGCTTGAGGCAGAGCTGAACAATGCAGAATTCCAGTACAAGATCAACGAAATCGGGCTGACGAAGGATCCTGCCATCGTCCAGAAGATCGTCGATGCGGAGCTGAGCCTCTATAACCTTCGGCTCTCGGTCATGCGGGACGAAAAGATCAACCTCGAGAGCCAGCGGCAGAGCTTCATCCAGGAAATAGACACGCTCGAAAAGAGTACCTCCCTGCGCAACGAGCAGTTTCAGCTCCTGGGGCTCGACGTCAATGCCTCGGAGGAACTCGTGACGCGGGGGGCGGCCTCCCAATCGGCACTGAGAGAACGCAAGCGCGAGCTCCTGGCGATGAACCAGCAATTGCTTGAAACCAGCTCCTTCCTGGCCCGTGCGCAGCAGAACAAGAACGAGGTCGAGCGGCGGATCCTGGAGCTGGAAAGCAAACGTCACAATGACGCCGCGACCGAACTGAGAGAGATCGAACTGGATATGGCGCGGCTGCGGCGGAAAATGGCTTTCACCCTGCAGATGATCGCCGAGATCGGCGCGTCGGCAAGACGCGTGAGCAGCCTCGAAGAAATGATCGAGACAAAGTTTTCGGTCGTGCGCCAGCTGAACGGCGAATACCGGGAAGAGACCGTGAACGAGCATACGCGCATACAGGCCGGCGACGTCGTCCGCGTCAGTCTCGTTCCGGCCGGCCGCTCCGCCACCGCAAAGGTCAATTAGCATGGCCCCCGGAGGCTGGGATGAGATCGACGATTATTCCCCTCAAATACCACATGGTCGGGCAGGATGCGCTCATCATCATGAGCGACGGCAAGGATAGTCGGCCCGTGCAGGTCACTCACGACGCGCTGACCGACATTCAATCTCCTCCTCAGTGCGATGCCTCACGGCTCGCGCAATATCTCGAATTCTTTGCCGAAATAGCGATCGAAAAAATCGAAAGCGAAGCGATCGCGTTCGACGGGCGCATCTGGATCACCGGGGACGACGTGCGGGCCTGGCGCTCGCTTCATTCGGGAATGCTCGAAAGCACGACAATGCCCGCGCCGCCTGTCCGGCAATGATCGCCAACGCTTCGAGACAGCGCTGTCCGAAACCATTTTGCGCTCCTTTCCCCGACCGAGTGACCGTAGCAGCACCGCCCTAATGCTTATCGGCATGACAGGGACGTATACATGTACACAATTCGCTCACCAGTTCCGACATGCCGAAGAGAGATACTTCTAATAGATAAATTGAATGGAATCCGGTTTCGGGGCCTTGTTTGAATTACCCGCTACGCCTGCTTGCCCCGGTGGGCGTCCGGCATCACGGTCGGAGGTCGGGTGGGCTCGCCCTCACCCCGGGGCGAGCCCTCATCCACTTCGGACTATGTATACCGTGAACAGCGCCCGGAGGCTCTCGGGCGATTTCAGCGGTCGCCGGAGCGGAGATCGGGTCCCGCATTGCCCGACGCGAACCCTTCCCAGGTGGAGCCGATGTTCAGCCAGGTGTTGTCGGGATGCATCGTCAAAAAACCTTTGCTGCCTTCGAGTCTCGCCGAGCCGCGATGGAAGTGATTGCGGTGCAGGATCGTATTGAACCTTCTCGGCCGGCTCGACGGCGCAGCCTTGAAGACACCGTCATGGGTCCACATGAGCTTGTAGCCATCGACAAACCCGTAGCGCAGATTGGTGAACCGGTTTCCGTCGAAGACGGTGCCATTGTAGTCCGATCCGTCGTGGTCCCAGGTCTCGTATTCGACGCCGATATAGGCGATGTCGTCGAAGCTGTTCTTGCGATAGACATTGCCGAGGCCGCCCCAGATGCCCGCAACACCCGAATCCGCAAATGTCGTGCCGACATAGAGGCCGCTATTGCTCCGGGACACCCGGTTATTCGAGTATTGGAGGAAATAGGGGCTGAGGCCGTACGTGGAATCAAGTGCGACGGTCATCATCCCATGCCGCATCTGGGAAATGTCGTTGCTGTCGACCACGACGTCATAGACGTTTCCATAGAGAAGCACGCCGGTAGAATCGGAGTCGTGCTCGCTGAAGCTCGCCCGCCCCTCGAAGGTGTTGTTGTAGATCACCGCCCGTGACGCGGTCGCAGCCAAGGCGAAACGGCTCGTCCTGTCCGGGATGACGTTCCAGGGGGACTCGATAGTGACAGTCGATCCGTTGACCGAGGTGATGTGACGATGCTGGCCCGCACCTCTGCCGCCGATGATCACCAGATCCCGGCCGCTGGCGACGGGCTTTCCCCAATCGGCCAGCGAGCGGAAGGTGACGGAATCCGCCGAAGCGCGGACGAAGTCTTTCTTCATCATGCTCCCGACAATCTCGAAACATATCTGTTCGCCCTTGTTGCAATCGACCTTCCTGCAGTCGTGGGGTGCGGCGTTGCGGGACACGTTCTTTTCCCAATGGAGATTGCGCAGGCTCCCGAAATGTGCCTGCGCGACGAAGAAGCGGCCGATACCGTGACCGTCGTCGCGGCTTTCGTCGGCGTTGGTCAACTCGTTGCCGATCATCGAAAAGTCTCTTCCGCCCCACAGGGCGACGACGGATTCGCCATATCCGGTCATCCGGAACCGGTTCTCCGACAGGAAGACCTGGCGGCTGGTTCCGTAAAAGGAGCCGTTCTCGATCAATTCGGAGGCATGAATGAAAAGGCCGGAAGCATCCTGGGCATCGAGCGCGGCGGCGCCCCAGGCGTTGATCCGCATCGCCTCCAGTCTGGTATCCCGTGCCGAGAAAAGCCTCAGAAGCGGCTTGTCTGCGATCCCGCCATTGCCGTTCAGGGTGATTTGCCTGAACTGCACGTTGTCGTCCTGGCTGACGACCATGCTCTGACCGATATTCCGCCCGAGGCGGATTTCCGTCTCGTCCATCCCCTCGCCGGTCCAGGCGACATTGGCGGGCGCCTGCAGCGGTGAGGTGACGAGATATGTGCCGGCGGGAAAATGGACCGTCGCAGGTGCCGCCGCAGCGGCCGCCTGAAGCGCCTGCTCGATCGCGAAGGTGTCGTCCGCGACACCGTTTCCAGCCGCGCCGAAGCCTTTCACGCTGATGACTTTGTCCTCCTGGCCGGCCCATGGCGACTGAGAAAGGACGTCGAGCCTCAACGGCCCGCTCCAGCCAAAGCGGCCGCCATGGCCGTTATGCATCCAGATTTCGTATACGGCGGAAGGCAGGTCGGGAATTTCGAAACTCACCCTGAAAGGGTTCACCGATGTCGGCCTGAGATACCAGCCGGAACCGCCGACCGGCTTGATGTAGATATGAGCCTCGGCCGCTCCGTTGGACCGCGCGAGATTCCGGCCATAGACCGAGACGACGGTTCCGGGCGTTCCCTTGTCCGGGCCCACCCACCACGCCTCGGTACGATTGATCGCCAAGGCCGGTCCCTGAAATGCGCCACGCCGCGGCCAGATAAGATACATGGACCAGGACGGCAATGCCGGAGGAAGCAGCAAGGTGGCGGCCGTGCCGTCCTTCAGCAAGGGCGCCACGGTCGTGATCTGACCGTCCGGCGCCGTGGGCGCTTGTGAAAACACGTCGAAGACGGTTTCGCCGTCGAGCGCGACGCCGGTCATCGAGACGACCTCGTCCCGATCGGCCGTCGCCGACATTTCGGCGATCGCCGGTGCCGAGGCGTTGGCTTCATAAAATGGAGGGTCGAAAGCATCGACGCCGAGCGGCGGTTCCGGCTCCGGAACCGGGACTGGCAACCCGAAATGGCGGGGATCGGCCCGGCCGGCCGTCAACGACACCGCTCCTGTCACAAGGCGATCGGTGGACGGCGAATGAGAGAGCGCTATGATCGTCAGGGAGAGCAAGAAGAGCAAAACAAAAACAGACCGGCGTTTCATCTTGCCCTCCCGGATACACATCTGCCGCTGCGCCGAACAACAGACACTATTCGGCAAATCGCGGCCGGCCCGGACCGCCACGGCCGCGGGCCTGCGGGTCTGCCGGATGAAGACAGGCGGTCGGATATCACTGCGGCGATTTCGCCGGATCCTGCGGGTCCGTTTCGCCCGAGGCGATTTTCCGCCTGTCGCACCCGGTCTTCGCTTCCCGAGAGGCTGGAGTGACGATCGAGATGGGGAAAGCCTGTGTTCCCCGCCTCATCTCCAGCCACTCCCTTTCGAGACGAATATACGTGTCCTCCGAAATGAACATGCTCAGTCCTCCCGCACAGAGGCCCGGGATTTATTCTGCCGGCACCGGCCCCGCGTGCTGCCAGTGTTGGTAGAGATCCTCGATCCCGCTTCTCAGGTCGACCTTTGGCGCCCAGCCCAATGCATGCAAGCGCAGGCTGTTGAGACGCTTCCTCGGCGTGCCGTCGGGCTTGCTGCTGTCGAAGACGATCTGTCCCCTGTAGCCGACAATATCCGCCACGAGATAGGCAAGGTCGCTGATGGAGACTTCCTGCCCCGAACCGACATTGATGAGCTGGAGATGCGTCTGAGTCTTCATCAACAGCACGCAGGCATCGGCAAGATCGTCGACATGCAGGAATTCGCGCAAGGGGTTTCCTGTGCCCCATACCGCAACGGTTTCGCTGCCGGCCACCTTCGCATCATGCATCTTCCTCACCATGGCCGGGATGACATGCGATCCTTGCGGGTCGAAATTGTCGTTCCGTCCGTAGAGGTTCGTGGGCATCACCGAGATCGACCGGGTGCCGTATTGGGCGGCATAGGCCTGGGCGAGCTTGAGCGTCGCGATCTTGGCGATCGCGTAGGGCTCATTCGTCGGTTCGAGAGGCCCCGTCAGCAGCGCATGTTCATCGATCGGTTGCGCTGCAAATTTCGGATAGATGCAGCTCGATCCCATCCACAGCAGCTTTTCCGTTCCGATGTCGGTGGCCGCCTTCATGATGTTCATCGCAATCATCGCGTTGATATACAGAAAGTCGGCGGGATAGGCCGAATTGGCGGCAATGCCTCCCACTTTTGCGGCCGCGACCAGAATGACCTCCGGCCGAAACTTCGCCATCCACCTTTCGGTATCAGCTTGGCGGGTCAGGTCGAGTTCGCTGTGCGACACCTTCAAAATGGTGCACTCTTCCTGCTCCAGCCGTTGCACCAGCGCCGATCCCACCAGCCCGTTGTGGCCGGCGACCCAGACGCGCTTACCCTTGAGACTGAATATTTCCCCTCCGGGATTAGCCAGTGAAATCATTACGCCCCTCCTCGCGCATAACAGTCCGCAGATCAGCTTCCACCATTTCCGAAACGAGATGATCGAACGGCGTGGCATGCTGCCAATTGAGTTTCTTGTGCGCCTTGCTCGGATTACCCAGCAGGAAATCGACTTCGGTCGGGCGGAAATAGCGCGGGTCTATTTCAATGAGCGGGTTGCCGCTTTTGGCGTCGAAGCCAACTTCCTCGATCCCGTTCCCATCCCATTCGATACGCTTGCCGACGACGCCGAATGCCAGCTCGACGAATTCGCGCACGGTGTGGGCCTCGCCGGTCGCGAGCACGTAATCGTCGGGTTCCTCCTGCTGGAGAATACGCCACATTCCATCGACATAATCGCGTGCATGCCCCCAGTCGCGCTTGGCATCCAGGTTGCCGAGATACAATTTCCGCATCAGGCCGCGCTCGATCGCGGCGACGCCGCGCGAGATCTTCCGCGTCACGAAGGTTTCGCCGCGAATAGGGCTTTCGTGGTTGAACAGAATGCCGTTCGAGGCATGAAAGCCATAGGCTTCCCGATAGTTCACGGTCATCCAGTAGGCGTAGAGTTTGGCCGCGGCATAGGGGCTGCGCGGATAAAAGCGCGTCCCTTCGTGCTGCGGCACCTCGCCTATGCCGCCGAAGAGCTCGGATGTGGAGGCCTGGTAGAAACGGCAGGTCTTGCCAAGCTTCAGGATCCGCATGGCTTCGAGCAGCCGGAGCGTTCCCAGCGCATCGGCGTTGGCTGTGTATTCCGGCGTCTCGAAACTCACCTGCACATGGCTCTGCGCGCCCAGATTGTATATCTCGTCGGGCCTGACTTCCTGGATGACCCGGCATAGATTCGTCGCATCGGTCAGATCGCCGAAATGCAGGTGAAACCGGACGTCTTTCTTGTGTGGATCGGAATAGAGGTGATCGACGCGGGCGGTGTTGAATGACGACGACCGCCGTTTCAGGCCATGCACTATGTAGCCCTTGGACAGCAACAGTTCGCTGAGATAGGCGCCGTCCTGTCCGGTTACGCCAATGATCAATGCCACTTTATCCGCCATAAGCCGGCTCTCCCCATTTGAGACGCGGCCCCCGAGCGGTTGCCACGGAAAACTATAAAGAGGAACCGCAGACCGACCAGCTTGCCAAAAGGAAGGATGGAAGTACGCCCGCACCTCGCCGATCGGATGCCCCGGATGCATCCTTGCAACCCAGAGCTAACGCCCCTCCACCGAGGGAAGTAGGCGGAAGACGAGCGCTCATCACAACTATCGCTTTTGGCCACCTTGCCGCATCAACCGGACATGCGATGATCGGACGGTTGATCCGGCGGTTGAATAGGGGCGTTGGGGCAGTACCGCCTGATCTTGCGTTGCCGTTGTCGATCCATAGGGGACTTTATAATGGCACAAGCCCAAACGACGACGACCTACGAAGCCGTTCAGAACTACAACTGGCTTACGCGCTTTCTCCATGCAGGACGCTACAGAAAGCTCATCGAGGTGCTGGGCGGTCTCGCGCGGGAAATCGGTGACCGCAGGATACGGATCCTGGATATTGGTTGCGGACCTGGAAGCGCGGTCGGCCACATACGCGAAAGCTTCGATGTCGACTATGTCGGCATCGATTATGATCCGACATTCATCGATGCGGCCAAAGCGCGCTACGGACATCTCAGCAATTGCCACTTCGCTTTGGGCGATGCGTCCGAGGAGACGTTCTACCATTCAATCGATGCGGATATGGTCGTTGCGCTCGAGACGCTCGAGCATATTCCGCTGAACCGCGTGATGAGGATCGTCGAACATGTCTGCGGGATCGTGAGACCGCGGGTCTTTCTCGTCACCGTTCCCGTGGAGATCGGACCCGCCGTATGGATCAAGAACTGGGGCTCGGCTCTGATGGGCTACGACAGGCAGTCCGGCAACATCCGCGAAACCTTCTGGGCGGGTCTGTATCAGTTGGACCGCGTGCCTTCGCATCACGTCTCCCATCAGGGTTTTGATTGGCGATGTCTGGCGCAGATCATCCGCGTGAACGCGCCCATGCGGGAGATAAGCAGCCTGCCGTTCTCCTTCATACCGAAGATGTTCAGTCCGAATGTCGTGCTCGTTGCAGAACCCTCGCGGTCCGAGCGCTGCTTCAAGACGCACGATGCCGAGGCCTGGAAGATCAACCACAAACCGCCGTCTTCCGAACTGCATTAGGCCGTGGCGATATCGCAAAAGCGTGCCATTGGGGATGCCTGCTCTGGGAATGCTTGGTAATGGTGCCCGTATTCTCCGGCAGATCATAAAATCATCATTGGTTTTGCAGTATTTATATGCTGAACTACTAATTGTCGAATCAGACTAAAGGGGGGTTATCATGGATATTTCAAGTCTTATCGCTCAGCTTATTGGCGGCGCCGTCGGCGGAGCCGCAGGCGGCAAGATACTCAAGGATTCCGACCTCGGCCAGATCGGCAACCTGATCGCCGGCGCCGTCGGGGGCGTGGGTGGCGGTTCGATCCTCGGCTCGCTCCTCGGTGCCGGTGGTGCAGCCGCCGCCGGAGGCGTCGACTTCGCGGCGCTTGCGGGCCAGCTCGTCGGCGGCGGCGTTGCCGGCATCATCGTTCAGGTGGTTGTCGGCCTCGTCGTCAACAAGCTGATCAGGAAGCAGTAAGGTCAGAATTCGCTTCCGCACCCCTATTGCGCCAGCGCCACCAGCCTGCCGCTGGACGGCTGCTGGATGACGTCCATGCGAACATCATAGATGCGGGCGAGCCCGTCCGGCGTCATGACGTCTTCCGGCGTGCCGTGGGCGATCAGCCGGCCGGAATGCAGCGCAATGATCTCGTCGCAAAAACGCGCCGCCATGTTCACGTCATGCAGCACGGTGATGACCGTGATGCCTTTTTCGCGGCAGAGCTCGTGGGTGAGCGACAGGACTTCGAGCTGGTGGCCGATGTCGAGCGCCGAAATCGGCTCGTCGAGCAGAAGGCAGACCGCATCCTGCGCCACCAGCATGGCAAGCCAGACACGCTGGCGTTCGCCGCCGGACAGGCTGTCCACCATCCGCTCCGCAAAGCCGCCGATGCCGGTGAGTTCTATCGCCTCGTCGACCTTCGCCCGGTCGGCCGCGCTGAATCGGCCGAGCGCGCCATGCCAGGGGTAGCGACCGAGCGCCACCAGTTCCTTGACCAGCATGCCGGGTGCAGCGGGCGTGCGCTGCGGCAGATAGGCGAGCCTGCGGGCAAAGGCACGGGCGCCCCAGCCTTCCAGCGGCTTGCCCTCGAAACGGATCGCACCGCCGCTCGGCGCCTGCTGGCGGCCGATGAGCTTCAGGAGTGTCGATTTTCCCGAGCCGTTATGACCAATCAACGCGATGGATTTACCTGCGGCAAGATCGAGGGTAAGCGGATGCAGAAGGACTCGCCCCTCTATCGCGAAACTGACATCGCGCAGCGATAAAAAAGAACCGTTTTTGTCTGCGGCTGCGCGCCGATCGTCATGCGGCGACATAAGGGTACTATCCATTCGGTCTGCTTTTCGAATATGGAGAAATCGGGTCATGTTTCGCCAATTTCGTTCCGGCGGTCAACCGCGCCCCGACAGTGATTTTGCAATGAAGGTCTGAATGCTTCGCCGTTTCTTCTCCTATTACCGGCCATATCGTGGGCTTTTCGTCCTCGATTTCGCCTGCGCCGTCCTTTCGGGCGTGCTCGAGCTTGCTTTCCCGATGGCGGTGAAGCTGTTCGTCGATCGGCTGCTCCTGAGCCAGGAATGGACGCTGATTCTGCTCGCGTCAGCGGGGCTTCTCGTCATTTATGCGGTCAATACCGGCCTGATGGCGATCGTCACCTATTGGGGACATATGCTCGGCATCAATATCGAGACCGACATGCGCCGGGCCGCGTTCAACCATCTCCAGAAGCTATCCTTCAGCTATTTCGACAACCAGAAGACCGGCCATATCGTCGGCCGTCTTACCAAGGATCTCGAAGAAATCGGCGAGGTCGCCCATCACGGGCCGGAGGACCTCTTCATCGCGCTGATGACCTTTGCAGGCGCGCTCATGCTGATGTTCTCGGTGAACTGGCAGCTTGCGCTGATCACCGCGGTCATCGTGCCGCTGACGGCCTGGGTGACAAGCCATTTCGGCAGCCGCATGACCGATAATTTCCGCCGGCTCTTCAGCCGTGTCGGCGATTTCAACACGCGCATCGAGGAGAATGTCGGCGGCATCCGCGTGGTGCAGGCCTTCGCCAACGAGCAGTACGAGCGCACGCTCTTCGAAAAGGACAACCAGAACTACCGGCGCGTGAAGCTCGAAGCCTATAAGCTGATGGCCGCCAGCAGCTCGCTCAGCTACATGAGCATGCGGCTGACCCAGATGGTGGTGATGATCGCAGGCGCCTATTTCGTGCTGTCGGGCGAGCTCACCGCCGGCGGCTTCATCGGCTTCCTGCTGCTCGTCGGCGTCTTCTTCCGCCCCGTCGAGAAGATCAATTCGGTGATCGAGACCTATCCGAAAGGCATTGCCGGCTTCCGGCGTTTCACCGAACTCATCGATACGGAGCCGGACATCGCAGATGCGCCGGATGCGGTCGAGGTCGGCCACCTCAAGGGCGAGATCGCCTATGAGAACGTCTCCTTCGGCTACAATCCGGAAAAGCCGGTGCTGAAGGACGTCGACCTGGCGATCCGCGCCGGCGAGACGATCGCCTTCGTCGGGCCCTCGGGCGCCGGCAAGACAACCATCTGTTCGCTCCTGCCGCGCTTCTACGAGATCGGTTCGGGCGGCATCACCATCGACGGCATCGACATCCGCAAGATGACCAAGGTTTCACTGCGCCAGCAGATCGGCATCGTGCAGCAGGACGTCTTCCTGTTCGGCGGCACGATCCGCGAAAACATCGCCTATGGCCGGCTCGGCGCCAGCGAAAAGGAGATCGTCGAAGCGGCGCGCCGGGCGCGGCTCGAAGAGATGCTCGCAGGACTGCCGGACGGCCTCGACACCCTGATCGGCGAGCGCGGCGTGAAACTCTCCGGCGGCCAGAAGCAACGCATCGCAATTGCCCGCATGTTTTTGAAGAACCCGCCGATCCTGATCCTCGACGAGGCGACTTCCGCGCTCGACACGGAGACGGAACGCGCCATCCAACGCTCGCTCGCCGAGCTTTCGGAAGGCCGCACAACGCTGATCATCGCGCACCGGCTCGCTACCATCCAGGGCGCCGACCGCATCGTCGTCATCGACGGCAGCGGCATCGTCGAACAGGGAACGCATCAGGATCTGATCGCCCGGCGCGGCGCCTATAACCGGCTGCATGCGGCGCAGGTCGGCGGCCTTTGAAGCAGGCTTGAACATGCCGTTGATGGCCAGAGCAAAACTTGATAAAACAATACATGTTTTATTGAAGTGCGGGGTATCCGGATGACGTTCCAGCCGCGGATGCAGAACAGGATCGAAGGTTTTTCGGTCATCGGCGGGCTTCGCCGCCGCCATTGGAACGGGATCACCGCGGATCTCTGGGACGTGGAATGCGCGGCCTATGCGGGCGGATATTATGTGGCCCGCGATCCGCGCCTCTTCATCCTGCTCGACCATCGCGGCCGGGGGCGGCCGTCCGTCAAGCTCTCGCCGAAGGCGCACGGCGCTCCGCAGGACAGGCGTGAAAGCCCGATCTCCTACATTCCGGCCGAGATGGACCTCTGGGTGGACATTACCGAGGTCCAGTCCGTGCGCCATCTCGACATTCATTTCGATGCGGATGTCGTCAGCAGGCGGCTGATGGAGGAGATCGATCCGAAGAAGCTCAAGGACCCGCAGCTCCTGTTCTTCGACCAGCGCGTCATGGCGCTTGCCGAACTGATCGCCGGCGAGATCGCCAGTCCCGATCCACTGCACGACCTCTACGGCGACGGGCTGGCGGTGGCGCTCGTCATCGACGTTCTGAAGATGATGAAGACGCCGCCGCGCAAGCGCGGCTCCCTCGCCTCGTGGCAGCTCCGGCGCGCCACCGATTTCATCACCGAGAACTGCATGCGCAACATCCGTCTGCAGGAGCTCGCCGAGCTCACCGGCCTGTCGCAATCGCATTTCAGCCATTCCTTCAAGGCCTCCACCGGCATGGCGCCCCACGAATGGCAGACGAACGCCCGCCTCGACCGGGCCAAGGAACTGCTGGTGGCCGACGACCAGCCACTGACCTCCGTCGCCGCCGAGACGGGCTTTTCCGATCAGGCGCATTTCACCCGGGTCTTCCGTAAGCATGTGGGGACCACGCCCGCCCGTTGGAGAAAGGCGAAGCGGACCTGACCGCTTCTGCAAAGATTTGCCCACGGCCGTTAAATTCGCCCAAAACCGTTCAATTGCAGCCGATCAGGCCAAGCCGCAAAGATTAAATTGAGTTAATCACTCACCTTATTGCAGTGCCGCATCCAGGGGGAGCGGCCGTCAAGTCATGTGAGTGGGGTCACAATGGGGAAACGGAAAAGTTCTTTCGGAACAAGGATGGGTCTCAGCGCGGGCGTCGCGCTGATCGGCATTTGCGCGGGCTGGACGGCCCAGGCGCAGAATGCCGATACGACCCTCGCTCCGATCGTGCTCCAGGGCGAAGGCGAAAGCGGGACCGGACCCGTGAAAGGCTATGTCGCGAAGCGATCCACCACCGGCTCCAAGACCGACACGCCTCTCAACGAGATCCCGCAGGCCGTTTCCGTGGTCGGGCAGGAAGAGATGGACGACCGCGGCGTTGTCGACAAGGTCGATCAGGCGCTGCTCTACACCCCCGGCGTGCTCTCGCAGCCTTACGGTTCCGATCCGGATACCGACTGGATCTATGTCCGCGGCTTCAACGCCAGCCAAACCGGCCTTTTCCTCGATAACCTGGCACTGACCAGCCACGCCTTCGGCAATTTCCAGATCGATCCGTTCATACTGGAGCGTGTCGAAGTCCTGAAAGGCCCCGCCTCGGTCCTGCTCGGCGGCTCCAATGCCGGCGGTATCGTGAACCTCGTGCGCAAACGCCCGACCGATGAGCCCTATTTCTATACGGAGCTCGGCATCGACAGCAACGGAAACGGCTTCGGCGGTTTCGATATTTCCGACAAGGCGGACGAAAGCGGCGTCGTCAGCTACCGCCTGACCGGCAAGCTTTCCGGTGGCGACGGCTATGCAGACTATCAGGACGACATCCGCGGCGTCTTCATGCCGCAGGTGACGTGGCAGCCCGACGACGCGACGAGCCTCAACGTATATGCCTATGTCAGCCGGCTCGACCAGACCCATACGACCAACGGCCTGTTGCCCTATGTCGGCACGGTGGTAGACAATCCCTTCTTCGGGAAGATCGATCGCGACAGCTTCCTCAGCGATTCGGACTTCGATATCGGCCGCGCGACGCAGGCAATGGTCGGATACGAATTCGAACACGAGTTCGAAGGCGGCTGGAAATTTACCCAGAACCTGCGTTACGGACATCTCGACAAGCGCGAGCGCCAAATGTATCCCTTCGACTGGCTGTCGCAGACCGACCCTCTGGTCCAGCTCTACGCCGACGACGTCCGGTCGAAAGCGGATTCCTTTAATGTCGACAACAGGCTGGAGAACGAGTTCGATCTCGGTGGGGCGAACCACAAGATCATGGCCGGTCTCGACTATCGCTATTACCGCCTCGACAACGATCAGGTGGCGGCATTCGGGGAGTCGGTCAATCCGGACGATCTGGATCACGACCTGCCGTTCCCGCCGCTCGCCCCATTCACGCATCAAATCTATACGATCAACCAGGTCGGCGTGTATGCGCAAGACCAGATCAGGTTCGGCGACGGATGGATCATGACGCTGAACGGTCGCTTCGACTATCTGGACAGCGAAGTCGACGACCTGCGTCCCACCAACGCCGATTCCAGTCTGTCGGATACCGCCTGGAGCGGCCGTGCGGGTCTGGCCTATGAATTCGCCAACGGCGTGACGCCCTATGTCAGCGTCTCGACCTTCTTCACTCCGCTCGTCGGCGCCGGCGCCGACGGTGCCCTCAAGCCCGAAGAAGGCGAACAGTACGAGGCTGGCGTCAAGTACGAGCCGACCTGGTTCGACGGAGTTCTCACCGCCTCGGTCTTCCAGATCGACAAGCAAAACTACACCGTCTCCGTGCCCCTCCCCGGCGGGGGCATCGGCGACAGGCAGCTTGGCGAGGTCCGCTCCCGCGGCGTCGAACTCGAGGGCAAGTTCAATCTGAACCAGAACTGGAAGGTGATCGCTTCCGCATCCTATACGGACCTCGAATTCACCAGGAACCCCGGCAATCCGGCTATGGAAGGCAACACGCCGCTGTTGGTGCCGAACTCGCAGGCGGCGCTATGGCTGGACTACACGGTGACGGACGGTCCGCTTGAAGGCCTGGGCCTCGGGGCCGGCGTCCGCTATCGCGGCAAGTCCTGGGCGGACGACGCCAATACGCTGCGCGTTTCCGACGCCACCGTCTTCGATGCCGGCATTCGTTACGAAAAGAACGACTGGAAAGCCTCGCTCAACGTGACCAACCTGTTCGACGAGGAATATGTCTCGGGTTGCAACACCAACTTGTTCTGCGGCTACGGCCAGGCCCGCACCGCGACCTTCAAGCTCAGCAAGGTCTGGTAAGGCTCAACCGGTCCGCCTATGAGAGGGAGGCCTGCAAGGGCCTTCCTTTTGTCATCGGAGACATGTCGAAAGTGCCGCAGTTTACCCGCAGGACCATGCTTTCCGGAGCCGCCGCACTTTTGGCGACGGCCGGACGCGTCCATGCACAGGCGCCGGGGCTGCGCGTCGCCACGCTCGACTGGGCGCTCCTGGAGACGCTGCTGGCGGTGGGCGCCAACGTGGTGGCGGCGACCGAGCTTCGCCAGTTCCGGCAGGTCGCGGTCGAGCCGAAGATCCCGGAAGGTGTCGCCGATCTCGGCCTGCGCGGCACGCCGAATTTCGAGGTGCTGCGTTTTACCCGTCCCGACCTGATCTTCAACTCCAATTTCTATGCCTGGGCCGATCCTTTGATGAGCCGCATCGCGTCGGTGGAAAGCCATGCGATCTACAGGCCCGGCGAAAGCCCCTATGCGCTCGCGGAGCAGGCCACGCTTGCGATCGGCGAGCGTCTGCAGCTTCCGGCCGCACGCCGGATGGTCGACGAACTCGCGGCCAGGCTCGACCGATATCGATCGCTCTTCGCGAAAGGCGATGGCCGCCCCGTCCTGCCGATCAATCTCGGCGACGCCCGCCACTACCGGGTATTCGGCTCCGACAGCATGTTCGGGGAGGTTCTGCAACGCACGGGCCTGAAAAATGCCTGGACGGGCGCGACCAGTTATTCGGCCACCGCGCCCGTCGGCATCGAAACGCTTGCCTCCATGCCGGACGCCTGGATCGTCCTCATCCCGCCGCACCCGGAGGACGCTTTCCAGGCGCTGACCGAAAGCGCCTTCTGGAATGCGCTGCCCGCCGTACGCGAAAACCGGGTCCTGACGATCGGCTCCGTCAATCCCTACGGCGCATTGCCGGCGGCAAGCCGCTTTGCAGACTTCCTGGCGGAGGGATTTTCCCATGGCGGAAATGGCTAGCCTGCCGATGCCCGTGCGCGCGCCCTCCCCATCCCTGCTTCCCGCAGCCCTGCTCGGGATCGCCTGCATTGCCGCCTTCTCGCTGCTTCTGCTGTTCCGCCCGCAGGTGCCCGGAGATGCAGAAACGGCCGCAGCGCTCGACCGGATCCTGCTCTGGAGCAGCCTGGCTCCTCGTGCAGCCATCGCACTGATTTCCGGCGCAGCGCTCGGCCTTGCCGGCGCGCTCCTGCAGCGGGTGCTGCGCAACCCGATCGCCGACGCCTCGACGCTCGGCATCGCCTCCGGTGCGGAGCTGGCGCTCACGTTCGGCCTGAGCTTTTCGCCGCTTCTGATCGGCATCTCGCGGGAACTCGCGGCCTTTGCCGGAGGCCTTGCTGCCGTCGCCATCGTGCTGGCGCTCAGCTGGCGGCGCGGCCTCGATCCGGTCACGGTCGCCATTTCCGGCATGATCGTCAGCCTGATCGCCGCCTCGCTCAGCGTCACGCTGGTGCTCGCCCGCGGCGAATATGCCATGTCGATCCATATCTGGGGTGCCGGCGCGCTCAACCAGCAGGACTGGAGCGGCATGATCTCGCTCGCGCCACGGCTGGCGGCCGGCGTCGCTGCAGCGTTCCTGCTGCTCAGACCCCTCAACGTCCTGACGCTCGACGATTCCAGCGCAAAAAGCCTCGGCGTCGCGCTGCATGCGGCACGGTTCGCCATCCTTGTCCTCGCCGTCTGGCTCTCCGCCTCGGTGACGGCCACCGTCGGCGTCATCGGTTTCCTCGGGCTTGCCGCGCCGGCGATCGCAAAACTCTGCGGCGCGCGGACCACGGGACAGGTGATGATCGCCGCCCCACTGACGGGCGCCGCCGTCCTCTTCCTCGCCGACTGCCTGACGCAATTGCTGGGACCGGGATTTTCCGATCTCGCGCCGACGGGTGCGGCCACCGCCCTGCTCGGCGGTCCGCTGCTCCTGTTGCTGCTGCCGCGCGTCCATGGATTTTCCGCCGTCACCGCAACCCCGGATGCCGTCCTGCGGCATTTGCGGAAGCCCGGAACCGCCCTCGTCATCCTTGCCGCCTTGCTCGTGGCGATCTTTGCCGCCGTCCTGACCATCGGTCCGGCCGGGGGCGGCTGGAGCGTCGCGACGGGAGCGCTGTTCTCCGACCTCCTGCCCTTCCGCCTGCCCCGCATCGTTGCGGCCGGCGGCGCCGGCGCAATGCTGGGTGCGGCTGGCTTCCTCATGCAGCGCGTCACCGGCAATCCGATTGCGAGCCCCGAAGTCCTCGGCGTCTCGACGGGCGGCGGCGCCGGCCTCACCGTCGCACTCTTCCTCTTCGGCTTTCCCCCGCCGGCCGTCATGCTCTCCAGCATGGCGCTCGGCGCGCTTGCCGCCTTCCTCGTCATGATCGCCATCGCCGGCCGCTCAGGCCTTTCCGCCGAACGGCTGCTGCTTGCCGGCATAGCCATCAGCGCCTTCTCCATGGCGATCGTCAGCATGGTACTCGCCCAGGGCGATATGCGCAGCTACATCCTGCTCACCTGGATTTCCGGCTCCACCAACCGCGCCGGCAGCTTCGAGGCCTGGACCGCCGTGATTTCGCTCGCGGTGCTGACGGCGCCGCTCTTCCTCATGACGCGCTGGCTCGCCATCCTGCCGCTCGGCGCCGGCCTTTCCCGCAGCATCGGCCTTCGCGTCGCGCCGTCACGCCTGATGCTTGCCGTCCTCACCGCGCTGATGACGGCGATCTCGTCCTTCCTGGTCGGGCCGCTCAGCCTCACCGGCCTGATCGCGCCGCATCTCGCCCGGCTGATCGGTTTTCAGCGGCCGCATCATCAGCTCGCCGCGGCGATCCTGATCGGCGCCGGCGTGATGATCACGGCCGACTGGCTGTCGCGCGTCGTCATCTATCCCTACCAGGTGCCGGTCGGCCTCTTCGCGGCGCTGATCGGCGGGCCCTACCTTCTCTGGCTTCTCGGCCGGAGGGAAGCGAGATCATGATCGCCGAGCGCTTCGCACGCGCCGGCTAGCGCTTCAGCCCGCCGGCCCAAACATGGACGGTTTCCGCCATGGTGGCGAGGTGATCTGCGGCGGAAAAGCCGGAAATCTTCTTGCGCGGCTTCAGGTCGTGATCGCCGTCCTCCAGCCACAAGATCTCGATCCCGTCGGAGAGTTCGTAGCCGGCAACCTCTTCCCGCGTGCCGAATTCGTCGCGGGTCCCCTGGCAGATCAGTGCCGGCGTCGTCAGCCCCTTCAGGTGCTGCGTGCGAAGCTGTTCAGGCTTGCCGGGCGGATGGAAAGGATAGCCGAGGCAGAGAAGACCGGCGATCTTTCCCTCCGCATGCAGGTCGCCGGCAATCATGCTTGCGACCCGTCCGCCCATCGACTTGCCGCCGATGATGAGCGGCCCCTTCGCGCCGAACTCGGCGATCGCGTCCCGGTATTCCGGATTGAGTGTCTCGGCTCTGGGCGGCGGCTTGCGGTCGCCCGACATCCGCCGGGACGCCATGTAGCCGAATTCGAAGCGCGCCACGCGGAACCCCTTGGCCGAAAGCGCACTCGCCGCGGCCGTCATCGATGCCGAATCCATCGGCGCGCCGGCGCCATGCGCCAGCAAGATCGTAAATTCCGCATTCTCCGGCCCCTCGATCAGAAATCGTTCCGACATTTTGCTCCCTCATTTAGAGCGCATTTTTCACAGGTGCCCGTCGGCTCGGGAGGCCGCCGGGCGTCCTTGGGTCAGGGCGAGACGCGTTCGCCCGAAACGATGTTTAGCAGCGGGAGCCGGACCCGTCTCCTGCGCAAGAGACAGATGGAGGATATGTCATGAACGATGTGCAGAGCCTCAGACCCGCAATCGAGCTGGCGATGAAGAACGGGGTGCGGTTCCCCAACGAAAGCGCCGCATACCGGGAGGCGCGCGATGCCCTGCTTGCGGAGGAGATCGAGCTCAGGCGCCATATCGAACGTGTCGCCGAACAGAGGCGCCGGCTGCCGCCGGGCGGCGCAGTGCCCAGGAATTATGCGTTCGAGGGCGAGAACGGCCCGGTCTCGTTCGAAGACCTGTTCGCCGACAAGGAAACCCTGGTTGTCTACAGCTACATGTTCGGCCCGGAACGGGAGCGTCCCTGCCCCATGTGCACGTCCCTGCTCTCGTCCTGGGACGGGGAGGTCCCGGACATCCGGCAACGGGTGGCGTTCGCGGTCGTGGCCCGCTCGCCGATCAGGCGCCTGATCGACTTCAAGAACGAGCGGGGCTGGCATCACCTTCCGCTCTATTCGGACATGACAGGCGATTTCAGCCGGGACTATCACGCGCTCGGCGCGAACGGCAGCGACGATGCCGCCTTCAACGTCTTCACCCGCCGGGACGGGACCATGCGGCATTTCTGGAGCCAGGAAATGGGTGCGGTCACCGCCGATCCCGGACAGGACCCGCGCGGGGCGCCCGACCTCATGCCCCTCTGGACGATCCTCGACGCCACGCCGGAAGGGCGATCGCCGCACTGGTATCCGAAATTGTCCTACTCGGTCATCACCACGGCCTAAAGGCTTGAAGATGTTAGGACTTAGGTCCGAAGCGCCGGTTTTGGCGGAACGAAAAGGAGAGCCATGACGTTCCTCGGCCACCTCAACCGAAAGGAAAGTGGTCATGAACAAGTTGATTCTCATTTCTACCGCGATCGGCCTCGTTGCGACGGGTGCCGCCGCACAGGAAAGCACCGTCAACGGCGCCGTGGGCGGTGCTGTCACCGGCGCGATCGTCGGCGGTCCGGTCGGCGCAGCGGTGGGCGGCATCGTCGGTGCGGCAGCCGGCACGGCCATCGACCCGCCGCCGGAACGCGTCGTCACCTATGTCCGCGAACAGCCGGTCCAGCAGTCGGTCGTGGTCCGGGAGCGCGTCGTCGTCGGACAGCCGATCCCGCAGCAGGTGGTGCTCACTCCGGTTCCGGAAGCGCCGACCTATGCCTATGCGATCGTCAACGAGCAGCGCGTGATCGTCGATCCCCAGACCCATACCGTCGTGCAGATCATCGACTGACGGAATACCATCAATGCAAGGCCGTCGCACCCACCGGTGCGGCGGCCTTGCCTTTTAGGTCCCCTCTTTTCGATTCCCTCAGGAAAACAAATCATTAGCCGGCTTAAAAAAGCAAACGTTGTCGTCCACAGGAAATCTTTTCCGGCACTTTCCAGTCTCGCCTTTCACGCTTTATGACACATTTATGACAGTCGGAAAGATGCAAGGGGAGCCTCGTATGCTGGGCCTGTTCAGAAAACTGCTTCCCCGCGAGGATGCCTTCTTCGATCTTTTCGCGCAGCATTCCCGCACGGTGGTCGGCGCTGCGGAAGCCTTGAACGCACTGCTTGCCGGCAAGGACATCGACGGCAACTGCCAGCGCATCGTGACGCTTGAAGACGAGGCGGACGACATCACCCGCGAAGTTCTGCAGGCCATACGCCGCAGCTTCATCACTCCTTTCGACCGCGGCGACATCAAGGATCTCATCCAATCCATGGATGACGCGATCGACATGATGCACAAGACGGTCAAGACGATCCGGCTGTTCGAACAGACGAGCTTCGACCCGCTGATGCAGCAGATGGGCGGGGAGATCGTCCAGGCCGCGCATCTCATCGCAGAGGCGGTGCCGCTGCTCAACAGGATCGGCCCCAACGCGTCGCGGCTCGGCGCGATCGCCGAGGAGATCACCCGCGTCGAAGGCCGCTCCGACGACCTCTACGACCAGGGCCTCAAGGACCTCTTCCACCGTCACGGCACCGGCAACGCCATGGGCTTCCTCATCGGCAGCGAGATCTACGGCGAGCTCGAAAAGGTGCTCGACCGGTTCGAGGACGTCGCCAACGAGATCAGCGGCATCGTGATCGAGAATGTCTGATGGAAGCCTCCCTCGCCTTCCCGCTGCTCGTCGGATTGATCGGCATCGCACTCTTCTTCGACTTCCTGAACGGCCTGCATGACGCGGCGAACTCGATCGCAACCATCGTCTCCACCCGCGTGCTCAGGCCGCAATACGCGGTCTTCTGGGCGGCCTTCTTCAACTTCATCGCCTTCCTGTTCTTCGGCCTGCATGTGGCGGAAACGCTCGGCACCGGCATCATCGATCCGGATATCGTCTCGCCGCAGGTGATCTTCGCCGCGCTGATGGGGGCGATCATCTGGAACATCGCCACCTGGATTTTCGGCATTCCGTCGAGTTCGTCGCACGCGCTGATCGGCGGGCTGGTGGGCGCCGGTCTCGCCAAGGTGGGCCTCAGCTCGATCGTCTGGAGCGGCCTCACGAAAACCGTCGGCGCAATCTTCATGTCGCCGGCGATCGGCTTCTTCCTGGCCTTGACCCTGGTCCTGATCGTCTCGTGGGCCTTCGTGCGCCAGACGCCTTTCGCCGTCGACAGCACGTTCCGCGTGCTGCAATTCGTCTCCGCTTCGCTCTATTCGCTCGGCCATGGCGGCAACGACGCTCAGAAGACGATGGGCATCATCGCGGTCCTCCTCTATTCGCAAGGCTGTCTCGGCGGCGAGTTCCACGTGCCCTTCTGGGTGGTCATCACCTGCCAGGCGGCCATGGCGCTCGGCACGCTTTTCGGCGGCTGGCGCATCGTGCACACGATGGGATCGAAGATCACCAGGCTCAATCCCATGCAGGGCTTCTGCGCCGAAACGGGCGGCGCCCTGACGCTGTTCGGCGCGACCTGGCTCGGCATCCCGGTCTCGACAACCCACACCATCACCGGCGCGATCATCGGTGTCGGCACCGCTCGACGGGTCTCGGCAGTCCGCTGGGGCATCGCCAGCAATATCGTCTTCGCATGGTTCGTGACGCTTCCCGCCGCGGCGCTGATTTCCGCGCTGTTCTACTGGCTCGCCGGCCTTTTCCAGTGAGCGCCGGCCCCACCATGCGGCTGCAAATTTTTTGCATCGGCAGGGAACCATTTGCCCCCCTCGTCGTTCTTCATGGTTGGTATCCAGGGAGGAGACAAACATGCAAACAAGCTGGCAGAAACCTGTTCGCGTCGCATTCGGCCATCTGGGCACGGAGGTCATCAACGGACCGTTCGAGGCGTTGGCCCTGCTGACGGATCGCTGGCCGGACATGCGCGGACCGCACTTCGTCAAGGCCCGCAGCGCCTGCCGCGCAGCGCTCGACGGACGCAGATCGCCGGAGGAGGCGCGTCAGCATTTCGAGCAGGCGGTGAGCGAAGCCCAGCTCCATCTGAACTGAAAGCGGCGGGGCCGGTCGAAGGACCGGCCTTTTCAATTCCTTTTAGATTCGATCCTTTTCACATGCCGATGATGTCGCCGATGAACCGGAACGGGGAACCGGAGAAGGCGATCGGCGCGAACAGCACGAGAAAGCAGACGCATGGCCTGCGCTTTCCGGCGACCGGCCGGTGGTTCAGCGTCTCGTCCGCGATCGAGACGTCGCCTTCGCCGAAACGGCCCCGCTGGTCGTGGAATTCGCCCTCGAGCACCAGCGTCAGCTCCAGACCGTGATGGCGATGATGGGGCAGCGCCCTGCCCGGCCGCACCCACAGGAGGCTCGCCTCCACTTCGGAAGACTTTTCTATAACGTGCCGCCGAAGTCCTGGCAGCCTCAGTTTCCAGGGAATGTCGGGGAGATCGAAGCCCGCATAGGCCCGCAGCGAGGCCGGGAATTTCGACGCCGCGCCGATCTCCGACCGAGGGCCGGATGGCATAGGCGCTGAATTGACGATCTCCTGCAACCGCCGGTCTCGCGCGGAAACTGCCAGGGTATCGCCGTGATGCAGAGCGTCGCCGGCCAAATCCTCCAGCACCTCGGCAAACTCTGCTGCCGAAGCCCGCATTTCCAGATGCGCACCGATAAGGGCACGGGCCGGCTCCGGAAGAGAGCCGGACACGTAATGTGCGATCAGGAAATCCAACCTTTCGGAGCTCAGTGACATATCAAAGGCCAATTCGCGAGCGGAATTCACGCTGCGGATAAATTTCGAATGGCACGGTTCAGTATTGGCTTCAACAGCCTTGAGATACGCATGATCGGAAGTTCTTTTTACTACTTATAATATGATAATAATATTCTGAAATTTTTGATTGGATCGTGAATTCGTGCGAGGAGCCAAACGAAGCTTTCTTCCTGTTGAAACGTCGCTCCCGACGCTCCACCGACAGAAGATGGATTTTATCGACGCCCGCCCGTTCCCGAAACAGAATTTCTTGCTCTACGGCGCTTGTCCGCCGAAAAGACCGGTCTTAAATCAGCGCAGAACAACAAGGTGTCGCGATGAGCTCCTATTCCTCCGTCCTCGATGTGATCGGCAATACGCCCCTTCTTCGGCTCAAGGGCGCGTCCGAAGCGACCGGCTGCGAAATCCTGGGCAAGGCGGAGTTCCTGAACCCCGGCCAGTCGGTCAAGGACCGCGCAGCGCTCTACATCATCCGCGACGCGGAGAAGAAGGGTCTGCTCAGACCCGGCGGGATCATCGTCGAAGGGACGGCCGGCAATACCGGCATCGGCCTCACGCTGGTCGCCAAGGCGCTCGGATACCGCACCGTCATCGTCATTCCGGAAACCCAGAGCCAGGAAAAGAAGGACGCGCTGAAGCTTCTCGGCGCAGAGCTGGTCGAGGTGCCGGCGGTCCCCTACAAGAACCCGAACAATTACGTGAAGATCTCCGGCCGGCTTGCCGAAGAGCTCGCCAGGAGCGAACCTGCCGGCGCAATCTGGGCCAACCAGTTCGACAATGTCGCCAACCGCGAAGCGCATGTCGAGACGACCGCCCCGGAAATCTGGGAACAGACCGGCGGCAAGGTCGACGGCTTCATCTGCTCGGTCGGCTCGGGCGGCACGCTTGCCGGCGTCGCTCAGGGCCTGAAGGCGAAGAACCCGAACGTCAAGATCGGCATCGCCGATCCGGAGGGCGCGGCGCTCTACGAATTCTACGCCCATGGCGAGCTGAAAGCCGAGGGCAACTCGATCACCGAAGGCATCGGCCAGGGACGCATCACCGCCAATCTCGAAGGTTTCACGCCTGACTTCGCCTATCGCATCCCCGATGCCGAGGCGCTGCCTCACATCTTCGATCTGGTCGAGAACGAAGGCCTCTGCCTCGGCGGCTCCACCGGCATCAACATTGCCGGCGCCATCCGGCTCGCCAGGGATCTCGGCCCCGGCCATACGATCGTGACGATCCTTTGCGACTACGGCAACCGCTATCAGTCGAAGCTCTTCAATCCCGACTTCCTGAAGTCGAAGGGCCTCCCGGTGCCGGCCTGGCTGACGCAGAAGCGGCAGATCCCCGTTCCCTTCCAGACCGCCTGATATCCGAGAATAGAGCGATCCATGCCCGTTGAAGCCCTCTACCGCGACGACTTCTACCTATCGACGGCCGAAGCGGTGGTGACGGCCATCCACGAGGACGGCGGCATCGAGCTGGACCGCACGTGCTTCTACGCCTCCTCCGGCGGGCAGCCCGGAGACACGGGCTTGCTGGAACGCGCCGACGGCACGAAGATCGCGCTCGGCCAGACGAAGCACGGCGCCACCAAGGACATCGTCATCCACGTACCGCTCGAAGGCGAGCCGCAGCCGCTTCTCGGCGAGAAGCTGGTGCTGCATATCGACTGGCCGCGCCGGTACAAGCTGATGCGCATGCATACCGCCTGCCACCTGCTCTCCGTCGTCTGCCCCTATCCGATCACCGGGGCTGCGGTCGGGGAGGACGAATCCCGCGTCGATTTCGACATGACCGAGACGATAGACAGGCAAGAAGTGACGGCGAAGCTCATGGAACTCGTCGCCCAGAACCACCCCGTCTACGTTCAGTGGATCACCGACGAGGAGCTTGCCGCCAACCCCGGCATCGTCAAATCGAAGAACGTCCGCCCGCCGATCGGCATGGGCCGCGTCAGCCTCGTCTGCATCGGCGAAAACTCCAGCGTTGACAGCCAGCCCTGCGGCGGCACACATGTCTCCGAAACGCAGGAGGTCGGGGCGATTCACATCGCCAAGATCGAAAAGAAGGGCAAGGAAAACCGCCGTTTTCGCATCCGGTTCGGCGAACCTGCCGCAGAGGGCTGATTTTCGGCCGTAAGGGAGACATGTCATGAGCGAAACCAGCCGTTTCGTCGTTTCGTCCGAGTGGCTTCAGAGCGAGCTCGGCAGCCCGGACCTGAAAATCCTCGACGCCTCCTTCTATCTGCCGGCGCAAAACCGCGATGCCGACGCCGAATATGCGGCCGGGCATATTCCGGGCGCCCTGCGTTTCGACCATGACAAGGTCGCCGATCATTCGACCGGCCTGCCGCATATGGTCCCCGCGCCGGAGGTCTTCGCCGAAACCGTCGGCAAGATGGGCATAAGCGAGACCGACCGCATCGTCATCTATGACGGCCCGGGCATCTTCTCCGCGCCACGCGGCTGGTGGCTGTTCCGCATCATGGGCGCCAGAGAGGTCTTCGTCCTCGACGGCGGCCTCGACGGCTGGAAGGCGGAAGACCGGCCGCTCGAAACGGCGGTTCCCTCGCCCGAGCCGGCCGTCTTCACGCCGAATTTCCGCCTAGACAAGGTGATCGATTTCCAGACCATGCTGTCGATCGTCAGCGAGGGTTCGCGGCAGATTGCCGACGCGCGCTCGGCGGGCCGCTTCGCCGGCACCGAACCGGAACCCCGCGCCGGCATGCGCTCGGGCCATATGCCGGGTGCGGTCAGCCTGCCCTCCGGCACCTTCTCGGTAAACGGCAAGCTTCGTTCGCTGCCGGAACTCCGCAAGGCGATCGAGGATGCCGGCATCGATTTCGGCCAGCCGGTCGTCACGAGCTGCGGCTCGGGCATCACCGCGGCGATCATCACGCTGGCGCTCGAATCCCTCGGCCATGAGGACAACGCTCTCTATGACGGCTCCTGGACCGAATGGGGCAGCCGCCAGGATACGCCGGTCGTCACCGGTCCGCCGGCATCCAAAGCCTGATATCGATGGCCAAGAAGCCCGCTCCGCTCACGGCTCATGTCACCCGGCTTGAAATGACGGCACCGCCCAAGGCGAGCCTGCCCGTGCCAGTGAACATCCAGACGGCTATCATCCGCGCAACGGATATTCCGCTGCATTACTATCGCTATCTTTACCGGCAGGTGGGCAAGCGCTGGCACTGGTACAAGCGGCTCAGGATGACCGACGAGGAACTCGCCGGGGCGATCCACGATCCACGCGTTTCCGTCACCGTGCTTTACGTCAACGGCGCGCCGGCCGGCTTCTTCGAGCTGTTCAAGGAAAGCGAGGAGGTCGTCGAGCTTTCCTATTTCGGCCTGTTCGAGCGGGCGATCGGGCTCGGCATCGGCAAATGGTTCCTGCTGCAGGCGCTTTATGCGGCCTGGCAGGACAATCCCCAGAAGGTCACCGTCACCACCAACACGCTCGACCATCCGCGTGCGCTGCAGCTCTACCAGATGATGGGATTTTCTCCGGTTTCGACCTACGAGGCCCTGGTCCAGCCGATGACGGACGCGGAACTCATCAAAGTGCTGGACGCCTGAGACCCGGCAAGAATCGGGTGGTTTCGCCCTCCGTTTGGCGGCATCCTGGCAAACCGACAAAGGAGTTTGCCATGACCATCGCCTTCACCGCCATGCCGACCAAGGATGCGGCACACCTCTGGAACGGCGGCGCCGACGCTTACGGTCACCGGCCGGAGACAAAGATCTCGGACGGTCCGGGCCATCCCTGCCGCCATTGTCTGAGGAACATCGATGCTGGCGAGGAAATCCTCGTGCTGGCCTATCGCCCTTTTCCCGATCTGCAGCCCTATGCCGAAACCGGCCCGATCTTCCTGCATAAAGAGCCGTGCGAGCGTTATGCGGCACAGGAAGTCGTGCCGCCCATGCTGTCGAGCACGGACTATATCGTGCGCGGCTACGGCCATGACGACCGCATTGTCTACGGGAGCGGCGCCGTGACGCCGACGGAGAAGATCGCGTCGCGTGCTGCGGAACTGCTCGCGCGGGAGGACATCGCCTATGTGCATGTCCGCTCGGCCCGCAACAATTGCTATCAGTGCCGGATCGACAAGATCGAGGCGCCGGCATTTACTGATGGCGGCCTCGCCATCTAAAGATTACGCCACAAAGGGGTTCGATATCATCACACCCGAATGAAGGGTTGAGGGTTGAGCCCGCTCAACGAACCTTCGCTCGGTCCCGAGCTGCACCGGGCCATCGCTAAAGCTGATTGCTTACCTCAACGAGGTTGCCATCCGGATCCTTGAAGTAGACGGATAGGATCTTGCCCATCGCTCCGGTCCGTTCGCCAGGTCCGTCGACAATCTCTATACCTTTGCGCTTGAGGTGTCGAACGACTGCATCCAGCGGTGTGTCTGTGAGCAGACAGAAATTGCCGCTGCCTGGAACCGTGTCGCGGGCGATGCCTGGCGATGCGACGGCGTCCTGAAGGCTGATCTTGTTGGCACCGAAATGCAGCGACCATTTTCCCGGACGCTCTTCCCGCGCCTCCATGTTCAGGACGCCTTCGTAAAAGCGGCAGGTGGCGGCGACATCGAGAACACAGAGTACGATATGGTCAAGTCCGCGCATTTTCATGTCGCCATTCTACCGCTTTCCCCGGTGCGGCGCGAGCAGCAATGAAAAGCTATTCACTCGCGGCTCTCGTCAGCAGCCACACCGCAAACGCGCGAACCGGCTGAAAGCGATCGCAAATCCTCCCGCAAGTGATGTTTCGCGAGCGTGATTCCTTCGCCCGTTTATAACGCAACGGAGCAAGGGAGCGCCGGGACAGCGTTCCCTTTCTGCAAGCTGGTCAGGCGTCGCCCTGGTCTTGATCCCGGTCGAGGTTTTCCGCGATCTCCAGCAGCAGCTTGACGAACTCGCCGGCCTTTTTCTCGTCGGCTTGCAGCTTGCGGGCGATCACCTCGCGGAGATTCAACATGGCCGCATCGACGCTGCGCGGCAGGTTCGGCCCGCCGTCTCGGCCGCGCTCGTGGCGTTCCTGCCGCTGCTTGATCCGTTCCGCGATCTGCGAAAGCCGGTCGAGGATGACCGCCGCGAAATTCCGGTTCTCGTCGAGATATTTGCGGCCTTCGTCGGTAATCGCGTAACGCTTCTTGTTGCCGTCCGCCTCGGCCACGACATAGCCCGCCTCTTCGAGATAGGTGAGCGTCGGATAGATGACGCCCGGGCTCGGAGCGTAGAAGCCGTAGGTCAGGTCCTCGATATGCTTGATGATCTCGTAGCCGTGGCGCGGTTCCTTCTCGATCAACGCCAGCACGACCAGGCGCAGGTCGCCCTGCATCAGGAAGCGACCGATGCGGCCATCGCCCTCGTCGCCGAAACCACGGCCGCCGCCAGGCCCACCGCCCGATCCGCCGCGTCCGCCAAAACCGCGGCCGAACGGCCCGCCCCGCATCGCAAACAGCCCTTCATAGTCGCCCCGACCCCGTCCGCCGCGGCCATTGCATCCATCAAACCGATGTCCAAACATGATCTTCTCCTTCAAAATTGCCTTTCGATATATCTAAAGATAGAGCATCTTGCGTCTGGGTCAAGCACTTCGATATATCTAAATCATATCTGATTGATTTTGAACGAAAGAACCTCCGTGTCGGGGCTGCTGACAAGGTCCGGACCTGTCCGCCGTCATCCTCGGGCTTGTCCCGAGGATCTGCAAACGCATGATTTATTGGCGTGGTTGGATCCTCGGGGACAAGCCCGAGGATGACGTTCCGGCAAAATCGGAAACGCCGACGCGGAGACGCCGGCGTTTCCAAAGAAATGCTTCGGGTTACCCGATATCGATACGTTTCGATATATCGAAAAAGATCAAGCCACGTTCAGCAGGCTCTCCGGTGCGCACGCCTCGTAGCCGAGAGCCTCCGCGACCGGCCTGTTGGTCACCCGGCCCTTATGGACGTTCAAGCCGTTGCGCAGGTGCTTGTCTTCCGCAATGGCCCGCAGGCCGCGGTCGGCGAGCGCCAGACCATGGTACAGCGTCGCGTTGTTCAGCGCATGGGCGGAGGTCACCGGCACCGCGCCCGGCATGTTCGCCACGCAATAATGCACGATGCCGTCCACCTCGTAGGTCGGCTCGGAATGGGTCGTGGCATGCGAGGTCTCGAAGCAGCCGCCCTGGTCGATCGCCACATCCACCATGACCGCGCCCTGCTTCATGCCGGACAGCATCTCGCGGCTGACGAGCTTCGGCGCGGCAGCGCCCGGGATCAGCACCGCGCCGATGACGAGATCGGCAGAAAAGACCTCCTCTTCCACCGCGTCGATTGTCGAATAACGGGTATGGACGCGGCCGTTGAAGATATCGTCGAGCTGGCGGAGCCGCGGCAGCGAACGATCGATGATGGTGACGTCGGCGCCGAGACCCGCCGCCATCTTCGCCGCATGCAGGCCGACGACGCCGCCGCCGATGACGGCGACCTTGGCGGGCAGAACGCCCGGCACGCCGCCGAGCAGGATGCCCCGGCCGCCATTCGCCTTCTGTAGCGCGGTCGCGCCCGCCTGGATCGCCAGCCGGCCTGCGACTTCCGACATCGGAGCCAGGAGCGGCAGCCCGCCACGCTCGTCGGTCACCGTCTCGTAGGCCACGGCCGTCACGCCGGAGGCAAGCAGGCCCTTTGTCTGCTCCGGATCGGGAGCGAGGTGGAGATAGGTATAGAGGATCTGGCCTTCGCGGAGCTGCACCCATTCGCCGGGCTGGGGCTCCTTGACCTTAACGACCATGTCGGATTTTTCGAAGATTTCTTTTGCAGTGCCGACGATCCTGGCGCCGGCGGCAATATAGGCGGCATCATCCGCGCCGATGCCGGCGCCCGCCTTGGTTTCGATGAGGACCTCGTGGCCATGGGCCACATATTCACGCACCGCGCCGGGCGTCAGGCCCACACGGTATTCATGGTTTTTGATTTCCTTCGGGCACCCGACACGCATGCAGCGTTCCTCTCAGTTTGGTGGCTTTCGCCGTTGACGTTCCCAGCACCAGAGCAAACCAGAGAATCGGCGGAATGTCCTTGCGAAGAGGAATTGCGCAAACGCCGTTTTTCGATGATTATTGCGTGAAAGACGCACTTTTCGAAGGATATTCGAATGACAAGCCTGGATGCCATCGATCTTGCGATCATGCGGACCCTGCAGGACAACGGCCGCATTTCCAATGCGGAGCTTGCGGAGCGCGTCGGCCTGTCTCCTTCAGCCTGCTCGCGACGCCTCGACATCCTCGAAAAGAACGGCACGATCAGCGGCTATCACGCCCGTCTTTCCAACAAGGCGCTCGACTACAAGATGATGGTGATCGTCCATATCTCCCTGTCGGGCCAGTTCGCCAAGACGCTCGCCGAATTCGAGGCTGCGGTGAAGCTCTGCCCCAACGTGCTCGTCTGCTACCTGATGTCGGGGGAATACGACTATATTCTGCGCGTTGCGGCCAAGGACCTGGAAGACTACGAGCGCATCCATCGCGACTGGCTCTCGGCACTGCCGCATGTGGTGAAGATCAATTCGAGCTTTGCACTGCGGGAGATCATCGACCGCCCGAACGTGGGGCTATGAGACGCCGATCAGGATTGCTCCGGCCGCCACGACAAGGCAGGCGGCGATGCGCTTTACCGAAAGCGTCTCCCCGAGGAAAAGCCAGCCGATCAGCACGGCGAAGACCACGCTGGTTTCCCGAAGCGCCGAGACCGGGCCGGCCGGCGCCATGGAATAGGCCAGCAGGACCGCGCCATAGGAGACCAGCGACACGAGCCCCCCGCCGACCGCTTTCATCGTCTCGCGAGACCGCAGATCGATACGCAGAGGCCCGCGCATGACGACAAAGGCGATCGCCAGCAAGATGCCCGGCAGCACGAAAACCCAGGTGATATAGGCAGCGGTATTGCCGGAAATACGGATGCCGATCGCATCGACGGTGGAATAGCCGGCAATCGAGACGCCGGTTGCGAGCGCATAGAGCATGGAGCTTAAAGACGCGCGCCCTTTTCCGAGCGCCAGCAGCATGATGCCGATGACGACGCAGCCGACGCCGAGCATGGCGAGCGGCAGCAACACGTCTCCCGCGAAGACCAGGCCGCCGAATGTGACAAGCAGCGGCGCGCTGCCGCGGATGATCGGATAGACCTGCCCCAATTCCCCTTGTCTGTAGGCGGCGACGAGAAGCAGACCATAGGCGAGCTGGAAGAAAGCCGAGCCGACGAGGTAAGGCCAGGCTCCAGCCGTCGGCAGAGGCAGGACCAGCGCAACGGGAATGGCGGCAACGGTCATCGCAAGCGTCATGACCGTCATCATCCAGAAGCGATCGGCGCCGGAGCGCAGGAACGCATTCCAGCTCGCATGGAGGATCGCGGCAAAAAGGGCAAGACCGATGACGGAGACGCTCAATGCCGGTCACCTGCCGCTGCGATGAGCACGGACGCGGCTTTTCCGGCGCTCCGTATCGCCTCCTCCCCCTGCCCCATCTCTGCCATCAGGGTGGCTCCTTCGATCAGCATCAGGATTACAGCGGCCAGGCTTTCGGCCTCCCGGGCCGGAACCTTGACGGCGAGAATATCGGCCATGCGTCGCCTGAGATCGGCTTTCTGCTTCGCTGCGGCTTCAAAGATCGGCGTGCCGGGCTCGGCATATTCGGCAAGCGCATGCGCAAACAGGCACCCGTGAAAATCCGGTCGCAGAAACCAGCGCCGGTACCAATCGAAAATGGCATCAATTTTCTGCTCAGGCGCTCCCGGCGATACGGTCAGGCGATCGAGCTGATCTTCAAAGCGTTGGGCCCGGTATTCCAGCACTTCGATAATCAGTTGCTCCTTCGAGGGAAAATTCCGGTACATCGTCATCTTCGCCACGTCCGCTTCGGCAATGATGCGATCGATTCCAGTGGCATGGAAGCCAGCCCGCTTGAACAGCCGGTAAGCAGTTTCGACGATGTGCCGCCGCTTTGCGGGGCGTTCGGAAGACGGAGCGGAAGACATACAAGCCTTGTGATGAGACAGGTCTGTATCTTTACGCCGATCGGGATCAAGCGTCAAGGGAACGGGGCTTGCGTTCGGCTGCGCGAGATCATCGACCGTCCCAATGTTGGACTCCGAGGGAATTCGCTCGATTTTTAGGGATCGCCCTAAACGGTTTTCAACGAGCGGCATGTATCATCCGGGTCGAGGAATAACCGGGGCGATGGCATGACCAACAGCAATGGACGGATAAAGACCCGCAGCGCCGAGCGGAAGAAGACACGCATCCTCGGCACCGTGAAATATTACAACCAGTCGATGGAGGGCCGCGTGGTGGATCTCTCCGCGACCGGCCTGGCGCTGGAGCTGAACGGGCCTTTCCATGCCGCCGACGGCAGTCCGGTGAAGGTCGAGAGCCAGGAATTCGGCATCCTTGAAGGCACCGTCAAATGGCGCCGCAGCGGGCGTCTCGGCGTGCAGTTCAACGTGAACAGCAATGCGCTGGCGCAGGTTTCGTCCTATTTCCGCTTCTTCCACAAGGATGTGAAGCCGACGATCGCCAGGTGATCTTCCGATAGCCGGCGCCCCTCGGCGAATAGCCTTCGGAAAGCAGATTCCCCCTGTCATTTTACTGATGCACGCGCGTGCGATTGCGCTAAGCTGATCTCGGCAAAAAGACCAGAGGGAGATATCCATGTCGTTTCTAGCCGGCTTTCAACCCATGACCCGCCGTTCGCTTCTCGGCGGCATCGCCGCGTCTTCCGCGCTCGTGATGCTGCACCCGTTCGCCGCCCGCGCGCAAGCCAACCAGGCGCATCTGCGCATCATGGAAACGACCGACATCCACGTCCACGTCTTCCCCTACGACTACTACTCCGACAAGCCGAACGACACGCTGGGCCTTTCCCGCACCGCCTCCATCATCGACGGCATCCGCGCCGAGGCCGGCAATTCCATGCTGATCGACAATGGCGACTTCCTGCAGGGCAACCCGATGGGCGATTACATCGCCTATGAGCGCGGCATGAAGGACGGCGACGTGCATCCCGTCGTCAAGGCGATGAACGTACTCGGCTACGACGCCGGCACGCTCGGCAACCACGAGTTCAATTACGGCCTCGACTTCATGTTCAAGGTGCTCGCCGGCGCCGGCTTCCCTTACGTCTGCGCCAACCTGACCAAGGGCCAGCTCGCCTCCGACCCGAAGAAGGACGAGCTCTTCCTGAAACCATACGTGATCGTCGAAAAGCAGATCCGCGACGGTTCCGGCGCCACGAGCCCGGTCAAGGTCGGCTTCATCGGCTTCGTGCCGCCGCAGATCATGGTCTGGGATTCGAAGAACCTCGAAGGCAAGGCGCAGACCCGCGACATCGTCGACGCGGCGAAGGCCTGGGTACCGGCCATGAAGGAGGAAGGCGCCGATATCGTCATCGCGCTTTCCCATTCCGGCATCGACGGCGGCGGCTTGAGCGACCGCATGGAGAACGCCTCGCTCTATCTCGCCGGTGTCGAGGGCATCGATGCGGTCTTCACCGGCCACCAGCATCTGGTCTTCCCGGGTCCGAAGGATTTCGACGGTATCGCCGGCGCCGACGCAAAGAAGGGCACGCTGATGGGCAAGCCGGCCGTCATGGGCGGCTTCTGGGGCTCGCATATGGGCCTCATCGACCTGCTACTCGAAAAGGACGGCAAGAGCTGGAAGATCGTCGATTCGACCTCCGAGGCGCGGCCGATCTACCATCGCGACGACAACCGCAAGATCGTCGCCGACGTCAAGGACAAGCCGGAAGTCATCGCCGCTGCCAAGGAGGAGCATGAGGCAACGCTCGCCTATGTCCGCCGTCCGGTCGGCAAGACGTCCGCGCCGCTCTATTCCTATTTCGCGCTGGTCGCCGACGATCCGTCGGTGCAGATCGTCTCGAACGCCCAAACCTGGTACATCAAGGATATGCTGAAGGAAGGCCAGTACAAGGACCTTCCGGTTCTTTCCGCCGCAGCCCCATTCAAGGCCGGCGGACGCGGCGGCGCGGAATATTTCACCGACGTGCCGGCCGGTGACATCGCCATCAAGAACGTCGCCGACCTCTACCTCTATCCGAACACGGTGCAGGCGGTGCTGATATCAGGAGAGCAGGTCAAGAACTGGCTGGAAATGTCTGCGGGCATGTTCAACCAGGTGGAGGCCGGCGCCAAGGATGCGCCCCTCCTCAATAATGATTTCCCCTCCTACAATTACGACGTCATCGACGGCGTGACCTATCAGATCGACCTGTCGCAGCCGGTGCGTTTCGACAAGGACGGCAAGCTCGTCAACGCCAATGCCAACCGCATCGTCAACCTGCAATATGACGGCAAGCCGATCGATTCCGCGCAGAAGTTCGTGGTCGCGACGAACAACTACCGCGCCGGCGGCGGCGGCAAGTTCCCGGAAATCGCCGGCGACAAGGTGATCTTCGTGGCCCCCGACACCAACCGCGACGTGATCGTCCGCTATATCGTCGAACAGGGCACGATCAACCCGTCAGCGGACGCCAATTGGTCGTTCAAGCCGCTGCCGGGCACCACGGCGATCTTCGAGACCGGCCCCAAGGCCCGCCAATTCGCCGGCGAGATCAAGGGTGCCAAGATCGAGGACGCCGGCGACGGCGAGAACGGTTTTGCGAAGTTTAGGCTGGTGCTTTGAACCACCCTGCACGGGACCGAGAGAAAAGGCCGCCGTCAGGCGGCCTTTTGCTTCAAGCCGCCGATCCGCTGCAAGAGCAGCTTCAGCTCCGGCGGCGGCTTCCTCTCGATGCGACGATACTCGCTGCCGTCGCGCTTGCGTGTCACGAGACCGAGATCGAAGAGATCGCGGCGCAGTAGCGCCGCATCGCCGAAGAGGTGCAGCGTGTTCAGGAACTCGCCGATCTCGCGCTCGGTGAACGTGCGGCCCCGCGGCAGCTTCGACCACAGGAACCAGAGGCAGAGCTCCTGCTGCGACCGTTTGGTCGGCCAGCGCACGAGCCGGCCTTCCCGGTCGAAAACACGCAGCGTCCTCAGAACCCTCGCCTCGTCCGGTATCGGTTCCGGCTCCACGGCGACGTTCCAGTTCTCGATGACATCGGCGGTCTGCGCAGCGGCGCGAAAATGCTGGTAGTTGCGGAAGCCCGCGGCGCGGGTGATGAGATTGAGCACTTCCACATGGCTCGGCTTGTGATCGAGCTTGTCGATCTCGCCACGGACGGATTTGGCGAAGGCCGAAACGTCGGCGATCGCCATCGGAAAGATGGATCTCGGCATGTCTTATCCTCGAACGTGCCGTTCCCTGGGCAAAGGTGTCGCTGGTCGCCGGCTTTTCGACTTCGGCACGGGATAAGTGCTGATCATCTTTTTGGAAGGCAGGTTTAGCTTCCCTTTCGGGACGGCGACGCCTCGGTGAACTGCAGACCGTGGCGCCGTTATAGCAGAGGATGAAACGCCGTCAACTCGGCCCCGCCCGCCCCTATTCGGCCGCGGCTGGGAGCCCCTTCCCCGCTTCGAGCTCCAGCATCGCGGTGAAATCCGCGTGGCTCGGACAAGCGGAAAGCCGCTTGCGGAATGTATCGACGATCCAGCTCGCCGCCGGTCCCGGCGGATTGGAAGCCCGTCTCAGGGCATAGATCGGATACTCGCCCTGCTCATAAGCATCGAGCTTCAATGCCACGAGCCTGCCCTTCATGATATCCTTCCGTACCAGCGCTGCCGGCAGGCCGCCCCAGCCGAGGCCGCCCTTGATGAGCTGGTGCTTGGTCGCGATGTCGCTGACGCGCCAGGTCTTGTAGGAAAGCACGTTGAAATCGCGCCCCTTCGTCAAACCGGAAGCATCCGTCACGACAAGCTGCACTTCCTCGCGCACGTCCGCGAGCGTCAGCGGCCGCTCGATCCGGCCGAGAGGATGATCGGCGGCGGCAACCGGCAGCATGAAGGAGTGGCCGATCTTTTCGGCAATGACGGAATCATCCTGTTTCAGGATTGCACCGCCGATCCCTATGTCCGCCTTTCCGCTGGCGACCGTATCCATCACCATGCCGAGCTCGCCGACATTCAGGCTGAGCGCAACGGTCGGAAACCTTTCGCGGAAACCGCGCAGCGCGGTGACGACGCTTTCCGACGGCACCATGACGCTGATCGCCAGCGAAAGCTCCGCCTCCAGCCCCTGCTTGATGCTTTTCGCCCGGGCGCGCATCACCTGCAGGTCGGCGACGATGCGCCGCGCATCGGTGAGCATCGCATTGCCCGCGTCCGTCAGTTTCGGCTGGCGCGCGCCGTTGCGCTCGAACAGCGGCACTTCGAGCTGGGCCTCCAGATTGGAGATCGTGTAGCTTACCACCGACTGCGCGCGGTTCAGCGCCCGCGCAGCCGCCGAAAAGCTCCCGGTCTCGGCAACCGCCAGGAACACCTGCAACTGGTCCAGGGTCGGATTGGCATCCATGGTCTTCATCCAAATTATCGATAGCTGACTTCGATATTATCTCAGTTTAATCGATGACAGTCCATGCCTATCTTCCAGTCCGAAGCAACGAGCCCTCCCCTCGTTCCGAAATTCAAATCTCCAGGTAAGGAAGAAACGCATGTCCTCCATTCTTCTTGTCACGTCGAGCCCGCGCGGCGATGAATCGCTGTCCAGCAAGGTGGCTCAAGATCTCGCCAATGCGCTGAGCGCCCGGACCAACGGCACGTCCGTCGTCCATCGCGATCTCGGCGCCAACCCGATCCCGCATCTCGACAGCGTCACGACGGCTGCCATCCGCAAGGCTCCCGCCGACCGCACCCCGGCAGAAGCCGCCGCGGCGGATTATTCCGACAAGCTGGTCGCCGAACTCATCGCCGCGGATACCGTCGTCATCGCCACCGGCCTCATCAACTTCAACATCTATTCGACGCTGAAAAGCTGGATCGACAACGTCGCCCGCGCCGGGCAGACGTTCCGCTATACCGAGAACGGTCCGATCGGCCTTGCCACCGGCAAGAAGGTCTATGTCGTCCTTGCCTCGGGCGGCGTCTATTCCGAAGGCCCGGCGACCGGCATGAACCATGCCGTTCCCTATCTCACCACCGTGCTCGGCTTCATGGGCATGACGGATGTGGAAGTCATCTACGTCGAAGGCCTGGCCTTCGGCCCGGATGCCGCTGAAAAGGCGATCGCCAACGCCCAGCAGCGGACGCAGCAGCTCGCTCTCGTCGCCTAGGGCCTGTCATCACAGGTCCTCAGCTTCCCGTCCCTGCCCCTGACGAAACGAGCCTGCTGAAACGGCCGTGGACCCCGTCCCGGCCGTTTTTCTTTGCGCCGTAAAGGCGTTCGTCGGCGCATCCGAGAAGCGTCTCGAGAGCACGGCCGTCTTCCGGGGTGGAAGCGACCCCGATCGAAACCGTCACCCGCCGCCCGTCCGGCCGCATGACCGAACGGCAGATTTCCGCCCGCAGGCGTTCGGCGAGCACCAAAGCACGCTCATGGCCGGTGTCGGGCAGGAGCAGCACGAATTCCTCGCCCCCGAAGCGGAAAAGATGATCGCTGGGGCGCAAGCCCGCCCGCAGGCGGGCCGCCATCTCCTTCAAAACCTCGTCGCCCTTCAGGTGCCCGAAGAGGTCGTTGACCTCCTTGAAGTGGTCCGCATCGATCATCACGACGCTCAGCTCCCTTCCCCGATCGAGACAGTCGCGGATCAGCTTCGGCGCATCCGCCTCCAGACGGCTGCGGTCGAGGACGCCCGTCAGCCCGTCGACGCCGCTTCTGGCCAGTAGCGCCTGATACCGCTCCCGGAACGTCAGGCGGTTGAAGATGTCGGTGATCTCGCCGGGCGATCTCGCGAGCCGCGGAATCTGCTCGATCTTGAGATAGGCCGCGAAGAGAAGCGCATAGACCGCGACCGCCAAGAGCTTGGCCAGCCATCCGCCCAGGAATACGGAGAACGGCGCGTCGAAGAGAACGTTCAGGGCCGCATAGAAACCGATCTGGTCGAATGTCAGCAACGCGCCGCCGCTCAACGCGAACCGAAGGACCACGTGACGACGCAGGAGACGTCCGAGCCGCTCGTAAAGCAGGATGATGCCGATCGCGTCGAGATAGAGAAGCCCCGTACCCCAGACCATCAGCCAGCCCATCTCGTTCATGAAACCCATGTCGGCGGCGCGGCCGGCCGGCAGCGCCACGACATTATGGAGCTGCAGGAGCTGAGCAACGCCGACCGTGACGAGGTTGCCAAGGAAAAGCCCGTAGATCGGCTGGCGGACGGTCGCGGCATCCTCCTTCAGATAGAGGAGAAGGATCATCATCAGCTTGCCGGCGAAGAAGACCGATGAACCGGGAGAGACGGTGCCGAAGGGAAGCTCGATGTAGAAGACTGCCGCAAGGTAAGTCTCCATGAAGTGCATGACGCCGAGGGCGGCCAGAAAGACGCCGAGGCCGAGCTGACGGCGGAAATGCAGGAAAACGGTCATGACCGCGAAGTAGATGACCGCCTCACACAGGAAGAGGGCGAGATTGAACATCTGCATTTCGGTCTGCCTTCAGCCTCTTCGGGGGCTATATCTCTGTAACGCCGTCGTTTTACCGTTTCTCCCCTGCGGCGGAATTATGTCCATTATCCATGACCATGCGATTAACGGCCGGGCTGTTTCGGGCATCGAAAGCCGGGGAATCCCGACCTCCGTCAGTTTCTTCGGCGCATGGCCACATCGCGCGGCATCTGAAGAGATGTCCGCGCCGCCACCGGTTTAATTTTGAGTGATCGTCACCAATGCGCGCGGAGCGGCAGTTATGCCGAGCGCGACTTTTCCCCGTCGGCGAACAGAGATGCACCGTTCTGGTCGATGATCTGCTGCGCCTTCTTGATCGTGTATTCGACCGCATCGTCCATCGAGGTGAAGACGTCGGCTCGGACGAAAGTGCGCTCCAGCACCTCGCCGTTCACTTCCTTCTCGATGCGGCCCGCCAGCCGGAACTGGGATCCTTCGCGGATCGGCGCCGCGTGGATGAGGCAGCCACCGTGCTCGACCGGCTCGGGGGCAGCGCTGGAGGGCTCGGCGGATTTGCCGCCGCCGGAAAAGATCGAGAGAATATTGGACAGAAACGAAGCCATGGCGGCTGCCTAGCATATTCCTCGGCAAGCCGGAAGCAGGCATCTCGGAAAAGTCGCAATCGGCCCCGACCAAATACCGCGTCCATCGATCGATTCGGAGCGTGTCGCCTCAGATGAAATGGAAAGTCGTCATCGCCGTGCCGGTCGTGGTCGCCGCAGCGCTCTGGATCGGCAACACCTCGCTGTTTTCCCGTTTTCCGGAAGACAAGCCGCTCCGGATCATCGCCCATCGCGGCCAGCATCAGCTTTTCGATGCGACCGACGTCGGGAACGACACCTGCACCGCGAGCCTGATGTTGCCGCCGACCCATCCCTTCCTCGAAAACACCGTTGCCGGCATGAAAGCCGCTTTCGATCACGGCGCCGACGTCGTGGAGCTCGACGTGCATCTGACGCCGGACAAGCAATTCGCGGTCTTCCACGACTGGACGCTCGATTGCCGCACCGATGGCAAAGGCGTCACCGAGCAGACGCCGATGACCGTTTTGAAGACGCTCGACATCGGCTACGGCTATACCGCCGATGACGGCAGGACCTTTCCCTTCCGCGGCAAAGGGGTGGGATTGATGCCTACGTTGCCGGAGGTCTTCGCAGCCCTGCCGGAGGGCCGTTTCCTCATCAATTTCAAGAGCCGCCGTGCGGAGGAAGGCGAAGCGCTCGCAGCCATTCTCAATACGCAGCCGGCGTCCCGCGAAGCGACCTTCGGCGTCTATGGCGGCAATGAGCCGACCGAGAAGAGCATGGCGCTCGTCGCCGGCCTGCCCGGCTATTCCAACCACACCGCGAAATCCTGTCTCGTCAACTACCTGGCGCTCGGCTGGAGCGGCTATGTGCCGGAAGCCTGCCGCAACGCGCTGGTGCCGGTTCCCGCCAATTTCGCTTTTCTCCTCTGGGGTTGGCCGGAGCGATTCTACAACCGCATGCAGGCCGCCGGATCGGATGTGGTGCTGCTCGGGCCTTTCGAGGCGGGCGACGCGGGAAGCTCCGGCATCGACGAGGAAGACGACTGGGACAGCGTGCCGGACGGTTTTCCCGGCCTCGTCTGGACGAACGTCATCGAAAAGACGCGCATCGAGGTCGACCGCCGCGGTTTCTGCGCCCTTCCTTCCAGGCCTGCGATCTGCGGGAAATAGACTTTCCGCCGTCACGAAGCGTGCCTATCATCCCCTTATTCGGAGGAGCGCCGAATGCGGAGGAGATTCCTGTCATGGCGGACGGTCGCCACTATCTGCGCGGTCCTGGCTGCCGCCGTCGGAGCGATGCTGATGGCCGGACCGCAGCTGCCCGCTGAAGGTTTCCCCGCCTTCGACAAGGTCCGCCCCGGCGACGATATCGACGCCTATCTCGCGGCCGGCGAAGGGCGTTTTCCCGACATCCGGCCGGACGCCGCCAAGCGTGTGGTCTGGGCCAACCCGGCGACGAAGGCGAGGACGCCGCTTTCGATCGTCTATATCCACGGCTTCTCGGCATCGGCGGAGGAAGTTCGCCCCCTGCCCGACCGCGTCGCGGACGCACTCGGCGCCAATCTCTATTTCACCCGCCTCGCCGGCCACGGCCGCACCGCCGACGCCATGGGGGAAGCCACGCTCGAAGACTGGCTCGGAGATTTCTCCGAGGCGCTTTCGATCGGCGAGGCGCTCGGCGAGAAAGTGATCGTCATGGGCACCTCGACCGGCGCATCGCTTGCGACGCTGGCGCTCGCCGATCCGGCGATCGGCCCCCGCGTCGTCGCCGCCGTGTTCCTGTCGCCCAATTACGGGCTCAGCAGTTTCGGCGCCTTCCTGCTGACGACACCGATCGCGCCGCAGCTTTCGCGGCTGCTCATAGGCCCCACCCGCAGCTTCAAGCCGTATAACGAGAGACACGCCGCGGCCTGGACGACCGAATATCCGACGAAAGCGCTGCTGCCGATGGCGGCCCTCGTGAAGCTCTCGGTCGGCAGCCCCGTCGAACGGATCGGCACGCCCGTCCTCTTCCTCTATTCCTCGCTGGACCAGGTGGTGCGGCCGGACAGGGTGCGCGCGGTCGCCGGCCGCTGGGGCGGACCGCACCAGCTTGTCGATGTCGGCAAAACCGGCGACCCCGCCAACCACGTCATCGCCGGCGACATCATCTCGCCGGCCACGACCGACCCGCTCGCCGGGCGGATCATCGCATGGCTCCAGGCCACGGTTAGATGATCAGGCTCGCGAGGATGTCGTTCTCGGTAATGTCCTGGTAGCCCATGCTGGCCGCCTCGAAGCGCTCAAGCAGCACGGCGAAATTCTCCGGCCGCGTCGTTTCGATGCCGATCAGGATCGAGCCGAAATTGCGCGCCGACTTTTTCAGGTATTCGAAGCGGGCGATATCGTCCTCTGGCCCCAGCAGGTTGAGGAAATCGCGCAGCGCGCCGGGGCGCTGGGGCAGCCGCAGGATGAAGTATTTCTTGAGGCCGGAATAGCGCATGGCGCGCTCCTTGACGTCCGGCAGCCGCTCGAAATCGAAATTGCCGCCGGAGACGACGCAGACCACCGTCTTGCCGGCGAGCCTCTCCGGCCCCAGCGCCTCCAGCGCCGTGATCGACAAGGCGCCGGCCGGCTCCAGCACGACGCCTTCGACATTCAGCATGTCGGTGATCGTCACGCAGATGGCATTTTCGGGCAGGAGCAGGACCTGGTCCGGCGAAAAGCGCTTCAGCGCCTTGAAATTCAGGTCGCCGATGCGGGCGACCGCGGCGCCGTCGACGAAGTTGTCGACCTTCGCAAGCGTGACCGGCTCGCCCGCTTCAAGGCTCTTCTTGAGGCTCGGCGCGCCTTCCGGCTCGGTGAAGACGAAATTTTCCGGCGCTACGATCCTGCCGAGATAGCCCGTCATCCCGGAAGACAGCCCGCCACCGCCGACCGGCATAATGACGAGATCGGGTGTCGTGCCGTCCGGCAGCTGCTCGACGATTTCGGCCGCCACCGTCGCCTGCCCCTCGATGATGTCGGCATCGTCGAAGGGCGGCACCATGACCCCGCCGATCTCCTCCACATGCGCGCGGGCCGCCGCGTAGCACTGGTCGAAAATGTCGCCGATCAGCCGGATGGCGATGAATTCGCCGCCGAACATGCGGGTCTTGTCGATCTTCTGCTGCGGCGTCGTGACCGGCATGAAGACCACGCCCGGCACCTGGAAGTGGCGGCAGACGAAGGCGAAGCCCTGTGCGTGGTTGCCGGCCGAGGCGCAGACGAAGGTCGTTCCGCCGGCGCCGGCCGCGATCGCCTTGCGCAGGAAATTGAACGCGCCGCGGATCTTGTAGGAGCGGACCGGCGACAGATCCTCGCGCTTCAGCCAGATCTCGGCGCCGTAGCGCCGGCTCAAATGCTCGTTCATCTGCAGCGGCGTTTCGGGAAAGATTTCCCGCATCGCCGCCCTGGCTTTGTCCACATCCGCTTTCGTCACGTCTGCCCTGTTCACGTCGGCCGTCCATTGAAATCGAAGATTGGCCCCGCTATGCCATAGCCTTGCGGTTGAGACAAAGCATCTTTCCGCGGCACCGAAAACAGGGGCAACCGTTTCTTGAACGCCAACCTTCTCCGGTCGGTCATCTATATCACGGCGCTCTGCGCGCTTTATCTGTCGATCGCCATGTTCCTGCCGGCGCTGGTCGATCTCTATTATGGCCACAGCGACTGGCAGGTCTTCGCCATGTCCGGCTTCATGGTGGGCGGCGTTGCGGCGGCGGCGGCGCTTGCCACCCGGGGCCCGCCACCGGTCTTCAACAAACGGCTCGGCTTCCTTCTGGTCAATGTGCTGTGGGCGATGTTTTCGCTCGTCGGGGCGATCCCGCTCTTTCTGGCGGAACACGAACTCACCTTCGCCCAGGCGCTCTTCGAATCGATCTCCGGCATCACCACCACCGGCTCGACCGTTATCGTCGGCCTGGACGACATGCCACCCGGCATCCTGCTCTGGCGCTCGCTGCTCACCTGGCTCGGCGGCATCGGCATCGTCGGCCTCGGCCTGTTCGTGCTGCCCTTCCTGAAGGTCGGCGGCGCATCGATCTTCAAGCTCGAATCGTCGGATACCAACGACAAGCCCTTCGCGCGCCTCGCGAGCTTCACCCGCGCCTTCCTGATCGCCTATGTGCTTCTCACGCTTGCCTGCGCAATCGCCTACGACATTGCCGGCATGAGCCATTTCGACGCGCTGAACCATGCCATGTCGACGATCGCGACGGCGGGTTTCTCAACCCATGACGCCTCCTTCGGCTATTTCACGGACAATGAGGCGCTGCTGATCATCGGCACGATCTTCCTGACGGTCTGCAGCCTGCCCTTTTCGGTCATCATCCTGCTTGCGGTCAGAAACCGGCTCGATGCCGCGCGCGACCCGCAGATCCTCGTCTTCCTGGGTTATCTCTGCGGCATTTCGATCGCGGTCGCCGTCTACCATCATCTGCGGAACGGCGTCGACATGAACGACGCGCTCATCCATTCCTTCTTCAACATGGCCTCGATCCTCTCGACGGGCGGTTTTGCGAGCGACGACTATACGCTGTGGGGACCGTTCGCGGTGCTCGTCGCCTTCTTCGCGACCTTCATCGGCGGCTGTTCGGGCTCGACGGCGGGCGGCATCAAGGCCTACCGCTTCGTGGTGATGTTCAACGTCGTCCGCGCCGGCTTGAGCAAGCTCATCTATCCGAACGCCATCTATCCCGTCCGCTACGGCGCCCTCACCGTGGATGCGGAGACACAGCGCGGGGTCTTCCTGTTCGTCGGCCTCTACCTTTTCCTGTGGGTCGTCGGCAGCATCGGCATGGCGCTTTTCGGCTACGACTTCCTGACGGCCACGTCCTCGGTCATCACGGCGCTGTCGAATGTCGGCCCCGGCGTCGGCCCGATCATCGGCCCGGTCGGCAACTTCTCGACGATCAGCGATCCGGCGCTCTATCTGCTCTCGCTGATGATGCTGCTCGGCCGCCTCGAAATCCTCACCGTGCTGGTGCTCCTCACCCCGATCTTCTGGCGGCATTGAGCGGCCGGCCCCCGAACCGGACGATAACGGTCGTCTACGGCCTTGACGAAACACGCGAACTCCATGAAACAGGAGCCCGCTGCGGACGTGGCGAAACTGGTAGACGCAAGGGACTTAAAATCCCTCGACTTCGGTCATACGGGTTCGATCCCCGTCGTCCGCACCAGCGTCCCCCCAAGTCACACGAAAGGGCGAGGCCGCTGTCCGCCGAGAAGCCGCGGATGGAAATCTTGACAGATCAGTCCGAAATTCCTACCTGCATTTCATGGCAAGACAGAAGGAATTCGACCGGGAAACGGTATTGAAGCGGGCGATCGGGGTTTTCTCCAATCACGGCTTCGAAGGCACGTCCACGGATGTGCTCCTGAAGACGATGGGCATAAGCCGCCAGAGCATGTACGACACATTCGGCGACAAATGGAAACTCTATCTCGAAGCCCTGCAGCGTTACGTGACGGAAAGCATTGCGGCCCAGGTTACCATTCTCAACGGAAAACCGTCTCCCATCAAAGGTGTGGAGGCATTGCTTCAAACGATGATCCGTACCGCGCTCGCCGATCCGGCGCCGGCGTGCCTAGGCATCAGCGCCGTCTGCGAATTCGGTCGTTCCGAGCGCGAGGTGACGCTGGTGACGGAGGTCTCCGGCCGCACCCTGCGCACCGCCCTGGAGAAACGGATCGCGGAGGCGATCGGGACCGCCGAAGCCTCTGCCGACCTCGATCCCGCGGAAGCGGCGCATTTCATTCTTGCTACGCTCACCGGCATCAAGGTCGCCGCACGTAGCGGCGCTTCGTCCGAAGTCCTCCACGGCATAGCCCGGACGGCGCTCAGAAGCCTTCGCTGACAAACGAGGTTCCGGCGTCATTTTTCTCGTTCAATTATAGACTGATCGATCCAATAAGAAAGGAAATTGCATGTCCTCTTCCCCTATCCCGCCTCTCGCCGGCAAGGCCGCTCTCGTCACCGGCGGTTCTCGCGGCATCGGCGCCGCCATTGTCCGCCGCCTTGCGCAGGATGGCGCAGCCGTCGCCTTCACCTATTCGGCTTCGAGCGAGCGTGCGGCTGCACTTGTCGCGGAGATCGAAACCGAAGGCGGCAAGGCCCGCGCCATCAGGGCCGACAGCGCTGATGTGGACGCTGTGAAAGCTGCCGTCACGGAAGCTGCCAAGGCCTTCAGCCGCATCGACATCCTGGTCAACAATGCGGGCATCCTGATCCGCAACCTGGTGGATGATTACGACCCCGCCGATTTCGACCGGATGTTCGCCGTCAATGTCCGCGCGCCGTTCATCGCGATCCAGGCCGCTCTGCCGCATATGCGGTCCGGCGGCAGGATCATAACGACCGGCAGCGTCACGGCTGACCGCAGCGGCTTTCCCGGCGCTTCCGTCTACAGCATGACCAAGGGCGCCGTCGCGTCCATGACCCGCGGGCTGGCGCGCGATCTCGGGCCGCGCGGCATCACCGTCAATGCGATCCAGCCCGGTCCGACCGCTACCGACATGAATTCAAGCGAGGAAGCCCGCGCGCTCACCAGACCGCTGATGGCGATCGGCCGCGTCGGCGAAGACCATGAGGTTGCGAGCCTCGTCGCCTATCTCGCCGGTCCGGAATCGAGTTTCATCACCGGCTCGGCGCTGACCATCGACGGAGGTTATCTCGCATAGACAAGCGGCGCGGCGATCTCGCGCCGCGCCATTTTCGTGAACCATCCCGATCGGCTCAGGCCGCAAGCTTTGCCGCGAGCTTCGCGACGTGTGCGCCCTGATATTTCGCGCCTTCCAGCTCAACTTCGGAGGGCTGGCGGGAGCCGTCACCGCCGGTGATGGTGCTCGCACCGTAAGGCGAGCCGCCCTTGACCGCCTCGACGCCCGTCTGGCCCGCGAAAGCGTAGGGAAGGCCGACGACCGCCATGCCCTGGTGCAGCAGCGTCGGGATGAAGCCAAGGATGGTCGATTCCTGGCCGCCGTGCTGGGTGGCGGAAGACGTGAAGACCGAGCCGATCTTGCCGACCAGCCTGCCCTGCGCCCAAAGGCCGCCGGTCTGGTCCCAGAAATTGCGCATCTGCGAGGCGACCGTGCCGAAGCGCGTGCCGGCGCCGACGATGATCGCATCGTAATCGGCGAGTTCATCGACCGTGGCGATCGGCGCTTCCTGGTCGAGCTTGTAATGGGATGCCCTGGCAACCTCTTCGGGAACCAGTTCCGGCACGCGCTTGACCGTCACCTCGGCCCCTGCCGACTTTGCCCCTTCCGCAACGGCATAGGCCATTTTCTCGATATGTCCGTAAGCGGAATAGTAAAGGACGAGAACCTTCGCCATGATCTTCTCCAATTGCCTGTTTCAACCCGACGAGGCCGTTTCCGGCCGAACCGGACCCAGATGTAACGATCCCAGCCGCCGGCGACAGCCCTCGCCCGGTCGACGCAGTGTTCATCATCGGGAGACGATATTTCGCTTGCCGGTCAAAAATTCGTAACACGCGGTCTTTTGCGATCGGCGCCGCGTGAAATCGCTTCTGCCCGGAAAAATTTGGGCTTAGGAGTGTGGCTCCTACAGAGGAAATGCCCATGCCAGAATCATCGCCGGAATCATCAATCGTCACCGCCGCCATGCTCGCCATCGGCGACGAACTCCTGTCCGGCCGGACCAAGGACAAGAATATCGGCCATCTCGCCGATCTCCTGACGCTCTCCGGCATCGACCTCAAGGAGGTGCGGATCGTCGCAGACGAGGAGGACGCGATCGTCGAGGCGCTGGATGCGCTGCGCGGCCGCTACGACTACGTCTTCACGTCGGGCGGCATCGGCCCGACCCATGACGACATCACGGCGGATGCCGTTTCCAGGGCTTTCGGCGTGCCCTGCATCCACGATCCGGACGCGATGAAGCTGCTCGGCGACATGTACAGGCGCCGCGAGATGGAGTTCACCGAAGCGCGCCAGCGCATGGCCCGCATGCCGGAGGGCGCAAGGCACATCCCGAACCCGGTCTCGACGGCGCCGGGCTTCATCATCGGCAATGTTTATGTCATGGCCGGCGTGCCGCAGGTCTTCCAGGCCATGGTCGACAACGTGCTGCCGACGCTGCGTTCGGGCGCGAAGATGCTGTCGCGGGCGCTTCCCTGCCCCTATGGCGAAGGCGATATCGGCACGCTGCTCAGCGCCGTTCAGAAGGCGCATCCTGAAACCAGCATCGGTTCCTATCCGAAATACGACGGCCAGCGCTTTTCGACCGAAATCGTCGTGCGCGCCCGCGATCCGCAGATCCTCGATGCGGCAGCCGCAGCCGTCGCCGAAATGATCGCCGGCATCGACCGGGCGAAGATCGCGACGAACCCGGCCGCGGACGCTTGACGCCCGATAAGGCGATGCGCGCCCGGTCCGCTCCTTGACCATGATCAAGATGCGACCCACGTAATTATGTGAGGCTGGTTCTGGAAAACCGGTTTCCGTGCTCGTGAGGAGACACCGCCATGGCCTACAAGACCATTCTTGCCGTTCTCGATACGCCTCAGAACGCCAGGCAGATCACCGATTTCGGGATCGCGCTTGCCGAACAGTTCTCCGCACATCTGATCGGCGTGCATGCAGAGACGCTCGCCGCCGTGCCGCTGATCGCGCCGATGGAAATCCCCGACCCCGCCGCCGTGCAGGTCCTGCAGGACGTGGCGCAGAAGGAGACGGTCGAGGTCGAACGTATCTTCAAGGAACAGACCGCCCGCGAAGGTCTGTCGACCGAATGCCGGAGCTTCGTGTCGTCGGCGGGTTACGGCTCCGCTTCGGTGATGGAAACCGCCCGCGCCGTCGATCTCATTCTCGCCAGCCAGAGCGATCCGGCGCATGCCGACCATCGCGCCGATCTCGAGACCTTTCTCTTCGACAGCGGCCGGCCGATGCTGCTCATCCCCTATACGATGAAGACGCCGCAGCCGATCAAGCGCGTGCTGATCGCCTGGAACGCCTCACGGGAGGCCGCGCGCGCCACGTTTGATTCGATGCCCTTCCTCAAGGCGGCCGACAGCGTCGAGGTCTTCTGCGTCGATCCGGCCGATCGTAGCGGCCAGACGCAGGAAGTGGCGGGCGCCGAGATCGCCGCCACGCTTGCCCGGCACGGAATCAACGTGACGCTCACGACTCGGGAAACCGCCGGCACGTCGGCTGCGGTCGCGATCGAGAACCGGCTTGCGGAAAACCGTGTCGATCTTCTGGTCATGGGCGGCTACGGCCATTCGCGCTGGTGGGAGATGCTGTTCGGCGGTGTCACCCGTAACCTGCTCGATTCGATGACGGCGCTGACGCTGCTGTCCCGCTAACAGGTGCTTGCCGGTCCCGGGCAGAGAAACTGCCAGGCTCTGCCTGGGGGATCGGCGCTGGCCGACCTTGCTTCACACCACATGTCTCAGGCACTCCCATGGGCGCCCCGTACGGCAAGGCGCGAGCGCATCGCATACTCTGTCCTCGTGCGAATCCCGGCGGCTTTGAACGTCCGGTCTTCCAAGGCGAACCGGAAACGGAGCTTCATGGCTTGACAGGACGGACTTGCCGATTAGACCTCGCCCCAGTCGTTTTTCTCTGGAGTGAAGACGTGAAGTCATTGGCATCCATCTCGTCTTTTGTCGGCAAAACCTTTGCCGCATGGGTCATCCTGTTTGCAGTTCTCGGGTTTTTCTTTCCCGACACGTTCAAGCAGATTGGCCCCTGGATCGTCACGCTGCTGTCGATCATCATGTTCGGGATGGGCCTGACGCTGTCCGTCGATGATTTCCGTGAAGTCGTAAGACGTCCTTTCGACGTCATGATCGGCGTACTCGGCCAGTTCATCATCATGCCGCTGCTCGCCGTGCTGCTCACGCGCATCATTCCGATGCCGCCGGAAGTCGCCGCGGGCGTCATCCTTGTCGGGTGCTGCCCCGGAGGCACGTCGTCCAACGTCATGACCTACTTGTCCAAGGGTGACGTTGCGCTTTCGGTTGCCTGCACCTCCGTCACGACGCTGGTCGCGCCGATCGTAACGCCGTTTCTTGTCTGGTTGTTCGCCAGCCAATATCTGCCGGTCGACGGCTGGGCGATGTTCATCAGCATCGTCAAGGTCGTCCTCGTGCCGCTTGCCCTGGGTGCGATGCTTCAGAAGCTGCTGCCCGGTGTCGTCAAGGCTGCGGTGCCGGCCCTGCCGCTGGTCAGCGTCATCGGCATCGTGCTGATCGTCGCGGCCGTCGTCGGCGCTTCGAAGGCTTCGATCGTTCAGTCGGGCTTGATGATCTTCGCCGTCGTCCTCCTCCACAACGGCCTCGGCTATCTGCTCGGCTTCTTCGCCGCCAAAGCCACCGGCCTGTCGCTCTCCAAGCGCAAGGCAATCGCCATCGAGGTGGGAATGCAGAATTCCGGCCTCGGCGCGGCCCTGGCGACCGCATACTTCTCGCCGCTGGCCGCCGTCCCCAGCGCCATCTTCAGCGTCTGGCACAATATCTCGGGTGCTCTTCTCGCAAACTGGTTTTCAGGACGCGAGGAGGAAGGTGACAAGCTCGCGGAGAACAAACTCGCCTGAGTCGAAACGGCCTTGCGCTTGCGGCTGAATTGCCGCTATTAGCGAGAGCCAACGAAGCTCTCGCTACTGGCAAAAGACATGTCCCTTCCCGAAAAAGCCTTCCCCGTTTCCTGGGATCAGTTCCACCGCGACGCCCGCGCGCTTGCCTGGCGGCTCGCCGGCCTCAATCAGGATTTCCGCGCCATCGTCTGCATCACCCGCGGCGGCCTCGTGCCGGCGGCGATCATCTCGCGCGAGCTCAACATCCGCCTGATCGAAACGGTCTGCATCGCCTCCTACCACGACTACGTCAACCAGGGGGAAATGGCGCTGCTCAAGGGGATCGCGCCCGAGCTTGCCAAGGACGGGGGCGCGGGCGTGCTCGTCGTCGACGACCTGACCGACACCGGCAAGACCGCATCGGAAGTGCGCGTCATGCTGCCGAAGGCGCATTTCGCCTGCGTCTACGCCAAGCCGAAGGGCGTGCCGACGGTGGATACATTCGTCACCGAGGTCAGCCAGGACACCTGGATCTATTTCCCCTGGGACATGGGCTTCACCTATCAGGAGCCGATTGCCAAGGGCACGAAGGGCTGATTCTCTCGGTTCGTCGCGGCGCCCGCCCCCGCCGAGAGCCCGCCCGGTCCGGCAGCGGCGCGGGCTCATCTACTACGGGTAGGCGCCGAAACCCGAAATGCCTCAATCTGGTACGGCGGAATCTTCGAGAACCCGCTCAGCAAGGCAGTTGGACGCCTGCCGCCTGCAAAAAATATCGCGGCATCGGCTCGCGCGGGCTTCAGGGTGTCCTTGCAAACGACTGAGATTCCAGCGCTATTTTTCATCCCCGTTATCCACAAGGCGAAGCCACAATATCTTGTGGTTATAAAAGCGTCGCAATCTACGCCTTGACGAATCTCTCCGGCCGTCCGACAGTGTTCCTTATGTTGCGGCGGCGACTGGACCGGAAATTACGAGGCCGGTTCCTTTTCGAGTGAAACAGGTAACAGACCTGCAGTCCGGCTTCGTGAGGGGCGGCCTGCATGAGGGTCTCTGCGTGCGCTCGATTTTCGCCCCGGAACTGCGGTTGGGACTGGCGGAAAGATTCTGTTAATACTATATGTAGTAGTGTTGCAGCCGTACTCACCACAACATACGGGTAAACATCTCCGGATGCTTCACCTGGGATCGGAACATTCAACCGGCTGCGCGCGTCGATTCGTGTGGGCTGGAGCGGCACATCCTGCGCCTTTCCAAGGCGCCACAAACTGACGAGGGACTAAGGCAATGCGCATCGAACGTCGTTTCACCAAGCCTGACACGGGCGCCTATGGAGAGATCGAATTCCGCAAGGCGGTCAGCGAGATCCGCAACCCGGACGGTTCCATCGTCTTCCGGCTGGCCGATATCGACGTGCCGGCGCAGTTCTCCCAGGTCGCGACGGACGTTCTCGCGCAGAAATATTTCCGCAAGGCCGGCGTGCCGAAGATCCTGAAAAAGGTCGAGGAAAACAACGTTCCCTCCTTCCTGTGGCGCTCCGTAGCAGACAAGGAAGCGATGAAGGCGCTGCCGAAGGAAGAGCAGTACGGCTCGGAGACCGATGCACGCCAGGTCTTTTCCCGTCTCGCCGGCACCTGGACCTACTGGGGCTGGAAGGGCGGCTATTTCTCGTCGGAAGAAGACGCGGCCGCCTTCATGGACGAGCTCGCCTACATGCTCGCCACCCAGCGCGTCGCGCCCAATTCGCCGCAGTGGTTCAACACCGGGCTTCATTGGGCCTATGGCATCGACGGCCCCGGCCAGGGCCATTTCTACATCGATCCGTTCACCGGAAAGCTGACGCAGTCGAAGTCGGCCTATGAACATCCGCAGCCGCATGCCTGCTTCATCCAGTCGGTCGAGGACGACCTCGTCAACGAGGGCGGCATCATGGACCTCTGGGTCCGGGAAGCCCGCCTCTTCAAATACGGCTCCGGCACCGGCTCCAACTTCTCCATGCTGCGCGGCGAAGGCGAGAAGCTTTCCGGCGGCGGCCGTTCGTCGGGCCTGATGAGCTTCCTCAAGATCGGCGACCGCGCCGCCGGCGCCATCAAGTCGGGCGGCACGACGCGGCGCGCCGCCAAGATGGTCGTCGTCGACATCGACCATCCGGACATCGAGGAATACATCAACTGGAAGGTCAAGGAAGAGCAGAAGGTCGCGGCCCTCGTCACCGGCTCGAAGATCGTCGCCAGGCACCTGAAGGCGATCATGAAGGCCTGCGTCAATTGCGACGGCGGTACCGGAGAGGACTGCTTCGATCCGTCGAAGAACCCTGCCCTGAAGCGCGAAATCCGCGCCGCCAAGAAGGATCAGGTTCCGGAAAACTATATTGGCCGCGTCATCCAGTTCGCCCGCCAGGGCTACAAGGACATGGAGTTCAAGACCTATGACACGGACTGGGATTCGGAAGCCTATCTCACCGTTTCTGGCCAGAACTCCAACAATTCCGTCTCGCTGAAGGACGACTTCCTGCGCGCCGTGGAAAACGACGGCGACTGGAACCTCACCGCCCGCAAGGACGGCCGGGTGATGAAGACGCTGAAGGCCAAGGACCTCTGGGAGCAGATTTCCTATGCCGCCTGGGCGTCCGCCGATCCGGGCATCCACTTCAACACGACGATGAACGACTGGCACACGTCGCCGGCCGGCGGCCCGATCCGCGGCTCGAACCCGTGCTCGGAATACATGTTCCTCGACGACACGGCCTGCAACCTCGCCTCCATGAACCTGCTCGCCTTCAAGGATGCCGCCACCAAGCGCATCAATATCGGCGACTACGAGCATGCGACGCGGCTGTGGACCGTCGTTCTCGAAATCTCGGTGATGATGGCGCAGTTCCCGTCGCGCCGCATCGCCGAACTCTCCTACGAATACCGCACGCTCGGCCTCGGCTACGCCAATATCGGCGGCCTCTTGATGTCCTCGGGCATCCCCTACGACTCGGCCGAAGGCCGCGCCATCGCGGGCGCGCTCACCGCCATCATGACCGGCATTTCCTACGCCACCTCGGCGGAAATGGCGTCCGAGCTCGGCCCGTTCCCGAATTTCGCGCCGAACCGCGACAACATGCTGCGCGTCATCCGCAACCACGCCCGAGCCGCCCACGGCGAGACCTCCGGCTATGAGCAGCTCTCGGTCAACCCGGTCGCGCTCGTCCATGCCGACAATCCGGACCAGGATCTTGCCGCACACGCAAAGGCCGCCTGGGACAAGGCGCTGGAGCTCGGCGAAAAGCACGGCTATCGCAACGCGCAGGTCTCGGTCATCGCGCCGACCGGGACGATCGGCCTCGTCATGGATTGCGACACGACCGGCATCGAGCCCGATTTCGCGCTCGTCAAATTCAAGAAGCTCGCCGGCGGCGGCTATTTCAAGATCATCAACCGCGCCGTCCCGGAAGCGCTGCGCACGCTCGGCTACTCCGAATCGCAGATCGCCGAGATCGAGGCCTATGCGGTCGGCCATGGCAACCTCAACCAGGCGCCCGGCATCAACCCCTCGACGCTGAAGGCCAAGGGCTTCACCGACGAGAAGATCGAGGCCGTCAACGGCGCGCTCAAGGCCGCCTTCGACATCAAGTTCGTCTTCAACCAGTGGACCTTGGGCGCCGACTTCCTGAAGGCCACGCTGAAGGTCACCGACGAACAGCTTTCCGACGTGAGCTTCAACCTGCTCGAACACATGGGCTTCGCCAAGAAGGACATCGAGGCCGCCAATATCCATGTCTGCGGTGCGATGACGCTGGAAGGCGCGCCCTTCCTCAAGGCCGAGCACCTGCCGGTCTTCGATTGCGCCAATCCCTGCGGCAAGATCGGCAAGCGCTATCTCTCGGTCGAAAGCCATATCCGCATGATGGCGGCTGCCCAGCCCTTCATCTCGGGTGCGATCTCCAAGACGATCAACATGCCGAACGACGCGACCGTGGAAGATTGCGGCGCCGCCTACATGCTCTCCTGGAAGCTTGCGCTGAAGGCGAACGCGCTCTATCGCGACGGTTCCAAGCTGTCGCAGCCGCTCAACTCGTCGCTCATCGACGACGCGGACGATGCGGAGGACGCGATCGAGGAACTGCTCAATCAGCCGGCCGCCGCCCAGGCGGTCACCGTCACGGAAAAGATCGTCGAGCGCATCATCGAAAAGGTCGTCCGCACCCAGGAAAAGCTCCCCGGTCGCCGCAAGGGCTATACCCAGAAGGCGAAGATCGGCGGCCACACCATCTTCCTGCGCACCGGCGAATATGACGACGGCCGGCTTGGCGAAATCTTCCTCGACATGAACAAGGAAGGTTCGGCGCTGCGCGCCTTCATCAACAATTTCGCGATCTCCGTCTCGCTCGGCCTGCAGTACGGCGTGCCGCTCGAGGAATATGTCGACGCCTTCACATTCACGAAGTTCGAGCCGGCCGGCATCGTCACGGGCAACGACGCGATCAAGAACGCGACCTCGATCCTCGACTACGTGTTCCGCGAACTGGCGATCTCCTATCTCGGCCGCCACGACCTCGCCCATGTGGACACGTCGGACTTCTCGAACACCGCGCTCGGGCGAGGTGTCTCGGAAGGCAAGGCGGACATCGTTTCCAAGGGCCTGACGCGCGGTTACAAGCCGACGCTGGTTGCCGGCACCGGCGGCGACCGCCCGGCCGCCTCCGACGTCAAGGGTGCCGCGACCGCAGCTCCTGTCCGCGCCGCCTCCACCGGCACGGTGACGTCCTTTGCCGGAGCCGCCGCCCGCAAGCTTGAACCGGTCGTGGCGATCTCCACCTCGGAAGTCGTCTCCTTCAAGCGGGACTACGAGGAACGCGCCAAGGAACTGGCCGAGGAAATCGCCGAAGAGGTGAACGAAGAACTCTCGACGAGCGGCCTCTTCTCCGACGCCGCAGCCGACGAGGCCGCCGCCGCGAAGACCGAAGCCAAGAAGGTCGAGAACGAACGCCGCATGCGCTCGATCGCGCAAGGGTATACGGGCAACATGTGCTCCGAGTGCCAGAACTTCACGATGGTGAGGAACGGCACTTGCGAGAAGTGCGACACATGCGGTGCGACGAGCGGTTGCTCTTGATCTGCCGCTAGGTAGTGCCTCTTAAACCAACCGAAGCCCGGGAAGTCATTCCCGGGCTTCTTCTATGTGACGTGGAAGCAATTTTCCGCGCCGGGAAATCCGACATTGCACGAGGCTCCGTCGTCGAACCTTTCGAGTCCAGAGCCCCGGCTCAGAACCGATAGTTCACACCGGCCTTGAGCGTCTGGTCGCGCACGTCGGTCCGCGAGGAAACGCCGCCGGTGGTGCTGCGGACGTTGTTGGTCATGGTGTAGTTGTATTCGAACCGGGCCGAGAGGTTGTCGGAGAGTTTCTGCTCCACGCCGGCGCCCACGATCCAGCCCGGCTTCCAGCCATCCGGACCGTCGGTGCCCCGGTGGTCGCCGAAGCTGGTGAGCGCGACACCGGCCGTGCCGTAGACGAGCGTCTCGTTGATGCCGACGCCGGCCTTAGCTTTCGCGGCGACGCGGCCCTGCTCCTTGATATTGCCGCCCGGCACGCGGCTTTTCACGTTGCCCAGATGCGAAGCTTCGATTTCCCCGCCGATGACACCGGAATCGAGGTCCATGTTGTAGCCGCCGTGAACGCCGAGAACGAGGCCCTTGTCGCCGTCGAAGGGGTTCAGCTTGCGGGACGACATGCCGAGATCGCCGCCCACATAGGCGCCGCCCCAGCCGGACGACGGCGTGGAAGGCTCGTTATAGGAAGGCGGTTCGGAATAGGATGTCAGATCGGCAGCCAGGACGGCCGTGGAAAGGACGGAGGCTGCGGCGAATGCTGCGATCATCACCAGGGCGGGTTTTACGTTCAGGGTCATGCTCTACTCCATACAAAGCCTGCGACCTACAGAGGCAGGCGAATTACTCAGATACGCTCTGCGCGACAACTAGGCTTCCCATCGCCCCAAGGGCCTCATCGCCGGCAAGTTTCCTTAACTTTCACGAATTCATAAACGCTTCCTTAACCGGGCAACCGCATCCGCCTGCCCGCGGATCAACAAGTGTAACAAGCCCGCGAGAGCCGCACCTGCCGCATGAGTAATGCGGGTCAAGGCGGGTATCGAGACGTTTCTAATCGACGCGCGCCCGTTCTGCTGCTATGCATAGTTGTGACTTGACCGCGATCGCCCACTGCCTCCGGTACCGTGGACGAGACAGGGAGGGGAGATGCGCCTTCGCGGGCCTAAGCTTTTGTTGGAAATTTGATCGATCACCAATAGCCAATATACCGACCTAAGGAGGCTTTGTTCATGCAAAGTGAAGGGGGCGATATTGTTACGCGGGAAAGAGAATTCCACAATACGCGGTTCGGACACGAGGAAGATCCGAGAAAATATCTGGACAAGTGGTACGAAACGATCCGCCATGGCGCTGAACGCCAGGACAGGCAGGTAATAGGCTTGTCGAAAGATGCCGATGTATTGGAGTACGGCTGTTCAGATGGCGGATGGTCCCTGTCTTCGCTGCACCTTCCCGGCATCTGCCGATCGCTGCAGGGAATTGATATCTCGGATGTTGCCGTAGCCAAGGCGAACGAACAATCGCGCAGGATCGGAGCCACGAACGCCACATTCTTTGCGATGAATGCGGAAGCCATGTCCTTCGAGGACAACAGGTTCGACCTGGTTTACGGACGCGGGATCATCCATCATCTGGATCTGGATCGCTGCTTCTCCGAAGTGGTGCGTGTGCTGAAACCGGGTGGGACAGCATCCTTCTACGAACCCTTGGGACATAATCCCATCCTGAATGCCTACAGAAACCGAACGCCAGATATCCGCACCATCGATGAGCATCCGCTGATGATGTCGGACCTTGCTTTGGCCCGTCGCTATTTCGAGGAGGTCCAAGTGGAATATTTCGGCCTCTGCTCCGTCGGAAGCGCGCTGATGCCGCCGGGGATGCGGGGGATCGCCTATGCGGCCGGCAAGGCGGCGGACTCGATTGTTCTGAAGCTGCCCTTCGTGAGCCGGTTTGCCTGGTACGCGCTTCTTACCCTTAAAAAAGGATCCCTTGCATCCTGACGGATTGCCGCTGAATATCCCTAGGGCTTCACCGCCCGGATATGCAGGAAGATCGGCGCGACGCGGGTGTCGGCCACCACCGGCTCGGCCGCGGCCACCTCTTCGGAGGCCATCGGCTCGCCGAAGGCCTCTATGACGAGCCCCGCCTCGACGATCATCGACACCCAGGTCGAAAGCGTGCGGTGGAAGCGCGGGACCGAGAACGGCGTGAGCTTCGCCCGCTCCCCCTCCGGGATGGTCGAGAACATCCAGCGATCGATGCGGCCGTCGCTCTCGTCGAAATAATCGGCGACCTGGACAGCCACCGCCTCCCCCCGCTCGTCGCGGATGTTCCTGCGCGTCGGCGGCACGAAACAGGGATGCAGGATCGAGAACTGCAGGAAACCGCCCGGCTTCAGCACACGGTGAACGCCCTGCAGCACCTCGCGCTGGTCGGCCATGTCCATCATCGACATGAAGGCGGTGACGAAATCGAAGCTTGCGTCCGGAAAACCGATCGTCTGGCCGTCGCCGAGCACGTAAGCAATGCCGAGCGGATCGCTTTCCTCCGTCTCTCGGGCGTAGCGGATGAAGGTCGGCGCGATGTCGAGCCCGGTCATCCTGGCGCCGAGCCTTGCGACGGCGCGGGTATTCGTCCCCTCGCCGCAGCCGAGGTCGAGACCGTCGAGCCCCGCGACCGGCGGCAGCATCTCCAGGAAGGCCGGCGTGTTCAGCGCGTCCCGGTACCGGTCGTAGCCCGCCCGGGAATAGATCGTCCAGGTCTCGGCATTGCCTTCCCAATGGGCGGCGACATTTTTCGCGTCCATGCTTATGCTCCTCGCACTGGTGAAACGGGCGGCGAGCTATATCCGCGGTCGATGACAATGGGAAGACGAAAACGCCCGCCGAAGGCGGAACCTCCGGAGGGCGTGTAGCGGAATCGGCAAGCCGAGCCTAGAAGCCCGGGAAGCGGTTGCGGTGGAAGCGGGAGGCTTCCTCGCGGAAACCGATGTCCCGCAGGAGATGCTCGTCGAACAGGAAGCGGTTGCGGAGTTTTGCCTGGGCGCGCTCGCCATCGATATCGTCCGCCATGTAGGGCGGGTTCAGCCAGTGGCTGGAAATGCCGAAGACGGCCGCCAGAAGACCTCTTGCAGACATCGTGCCCTCCCCTCAGGCGGCCGCGGCCGGCAGGCAGGCGTCGCAGATCGCCTGGAGATGCCGGTGATCCGTGCCGCAGCAGCCGCCGAGCACCCGCATGGACGGATAACTCTTGCGAAGCGTCCGGTAGCGTGCGCCGAGGTCGGCCGGATCGCCAATGTCCAGCACCGTCGACTCGTCCAGTTCCCGGTGGCTCTTCGTCGAGGCATTGGCGCGGATGCCCGCGATCCGCTTTACCCAGACCTCGCCGCGGGAAAGCGCATCCTGGAAATGGCTCGGATGGGCGCAGTTGACCATGTAATAGGCCGCATATCCGCCGGTCGCCGCATCCGTCTCCTCGATCGCCGCCTGCAGGGTCTTGCCGTTGACGAGCCTGCCGTCGGTCTCCACGGTGAAGGACACGACGCAGGGCATGCCGGCGCGCTTCGCCGCCCGGACGATGCCGACCGCCTCGCCGACATTGTTCATGGTGATCGCCGAGATCATGTCGGCCTCACTTTTCGCGAAAGCTTCGGCCTGGAAGGCGTGATAGTTCTCCGCCGCGAGCGGGTCCATGTTGCCGTCCCTGTAGCCGTCGCCGCGCGGCCCGATGACGCCGTTCAGAACGATCGGAGCGCCGGGCTTTTCCCAAAGCCTGCGCAATTCGGCGATGAAGGCCACCGACCGGATGTTGAGCGTTCGCAATGCCTCCCGATCATAGCCGAGCTGCGGTCCCCAGTCGGCATTCGCCCGCCAGGTCGGCGTGTCGAGGATGAAACCGAGGCCGCGCTCGCGGGCGATTGCAAGATAGGCTTCGTAGTATTCCGTCAGTTCCTCGCGGCCCTTCGCATCGTCCAGAAGCGGAAAGGCGGCAAAAGCAGGAAGATCGATGCCGCGATGAAAGACGAGCGTCGTCTCCAGACCGCCGTCGGAAAGGAAATCGCCGCTTTTGAGCTGCGGCAGGCTATGGCGATATTTGGCCATTGTCCGTCTCCTGTGGTAAAAGTTAAAGGACGGCCGCCGGATACTCCTCCGTGCCGCCGGCAATGGCGGTTTTTCGCAGAAGAACGGGCATCCGCTCTAGTGAGCGCGTGGTACAGCCGCACAACGTTTTCAAAATGCCGAGCGATATCGGGAGGTTGGCATGTCTCAGAGGGGGGAAATGCTGAAAGGCGGCGCATCGGCGGCGCCGGAAACTGTACCAGTGGTCAAGTTTTCCGAGCCGCGAGACATGCGCAAGGGCGCTGCAACGCGCGAGCGCATCCTGGAGATCGCCGAGGCGGCCGTGCTCGCCAAGGGCTTTGCGGCCACCTCGATCGACGAGCTGATCGCCGAAGCCGGCATCACCAAGAGCGGCTTCTTCTACCACTTCCGGGACAAGAACGAATTGGCGCGCGAGATGCTGCGCCGCTACGTGGCGGAGAACGACCGGATCTTCGACGATATCTTCGGCCGTGCGCGGGAACTCAACGACGACCCGCTACAGGCTTTCCTGCTGGGGCTGAAGCTGCTCAGCGAACTGGCGCGCGACCTGCCGGGCGGGCATCCGGGCTGCCTGATCGCCTCGATCTGCTATCAGGAACGGCTCTTCGACCGCGAGGTGCACGAAACCAACGCCAATTCGGTGAAGGCTTGGAACGCGCGGTTTCTCGGCTATATCGAGGAGATCGCCGCCGTCCACCCGCCGCGCGATCCGGTCAATCTCGAGGACGTGGCCAACATGCTGTCCTGCATCTTCGACGGCGCGATCATCATGTCGAAAGCACTCAAGGACCCGGCGCAGCTGGAGCGGCAGATTCTCGCCTACCGCTCCTATATGAAGCTTCTGTTTTCGAAGTAGGCCGGCGGCGCCTACTGGAGCGTGCGGTAGGCCGTCTCCATGTCGGCCGGGGCGCCCGGGGCGGCGGCGAGCTGGCCGCCGTCCAGGCCGGTCGCGACGACCGAGACGCGGAACTTGCCGTCGAGATTGCGGTCGAAGATCGCGCCGACGACGATATCGGCATCGTCCATGACCTCGTCGCGGATGCGGCTCGCCGCCTCGTCCACCTCGAACAGCGTCATGTCGGAGCCGCCGGAGATCGAGATCAGCACACCCCTGGCGCCCTTCATGGAAATCTCGTCGAGCAGCGGGTTGGCGATCGCAGCTTCCGCCGCGGTCAGCGCCCGCTGGTCGCCGGAGGCCTCGCCTGTCCCCATCATCGCCCGTCCCATGCCCTTCATCACCGATTTCACGTCGGCGAAGTCGAGGTTGATCAGGCCTTCCTTGACGATGAGGTCCGTGATGCAGCCGACGCCGGAAAAGAGCACCCGGTCGGCGGTCATGAAGGCGTCGGCGAAGGTGGTCTTCGCATCGGCGATGCGGAAGAGGTTCTGGTTCGGGATGACGATCACGGTATCGGCCGCCCGGCGCAGCTCCTCGATGCCTGCCTCCGCCGTCTTCATGCGCCGGTTGCCCTCGAAGGTAAAGGGCTTGGTCACGACGCCGACCGTCAGGATGCCGGCATTGCGGGCGGCCTGCGCGATCACCGGAGCTGCCCCCGTCCCCGTGCCGCCACCCATGCCGGCGGTGACGAAACACATGTGCGAGCCGGAAAGATGGTCCATGATCTCGTCGATCGATTCCTCCGCCGCCGCGCGTCCGACATCGGGAAGCGAACCGGCGCCGAGACCCTCCGTCACATGGGCGCCGAGCTGGATGCGGCGGGACGCCTTCGAGGTCGCGAGCACCTGCGCGTCCGTGTTGGCGGCGACGAATTCGACGCCTTCGAGACTTTCGGAGATCATGTTGTTGATGGCGTTGCCGCCGCCGCCGCCGACCCCGATCACGGTGATCTTCGGCCGCATTTCGGTGATCTGGAATTTCTTGCCGTCCGTCATCGCAATCTCCTTGGCATCGGCAGCCGCCGGCGGGCCGCCCCACCGGCCGCCCGAATCAGTCTTCATTTTAGCTGGCCAACAAGGCAGAGGCTTGGCGAAAGAACAAGCCCCGCAGGGGAGCGCGGCCTGGCGAGAAATTTTCCACAGGTTGCAGGGAACCTTTTGCGGGCACAGCTATTGGAGGGAATCGATCATAAAACAGAGAGGAGCACCGCGTATCATGCCTACGTCTGCCGCACGCTCGTCCGTCGCATCGCCCGACGAACATATCCTAACCGTGCAGGAGGCGCTTGAGCCGCTTTTCCTGGCGCTCGAAGAAGAGGCGGAGGTGAAGATGATCGCCGCCGCCGTGAAGGCAGGCTGGTCGGTCGAAGACGCCGTGACAGCAATCGACGAGTTGCGCCGCGCGGAGCTGCTGACCGGTCATCGGCCGCATTGATCCATCACAAAAACTCGTTCGCCTGAACGTCCAAGGTGCCCTAAGTCTACCGCGTTGCACAAGAAGCGGAGACGAGGACTATGACGATCAGGAATATCTGCATCTATGGTGCGGGCGCGCTCGGCGGCGCATTTGCCGCGAAGATCGCAAGCGGGCTCGGCGAAGAGGTGAACGTGTCCGTCGTGGCGCGCGGCGCCCATCTGGCGGCGATCCGCGAAAAGGGGCTGACCGTCCTCGGCCAAGGCGAGGAAACGCCGCTCAACGTGCGTATCCCCGCGACCAGCGACCCTTCCGAACTGCCGAAGCAGGACCTCGTCATCACCGGCCTCAAGGGCCATCAGCTCGCCGGTGCGGCTGAAGGGCTTGCCGGCCTCCTGAAGGACGGCACGCGCGTGCTGATGATCCTGAACGGCATTCCATGGTGGTATTTCCACCGGGACCACGAAAGCGGCCATGCGGAACGCCAGCTTCCCGAACTCGATCCCGAAGGCAAGCTCTGGCGGCTCGTCGGCCCCGAACGGGTAGTCGGCTGCGTCGCCTACCAGGGCGGGGAAGTGATCGAGCCCGGCACCGTGCGCCTCAACGGCGACGGCCGCTTCTTCCTCGGAGAACCGTCCGGTGAACTCTCGCGGGACCTCGTCTCGATCGCCGATCTCTTGGGCCGCTCCGGCCTCAACATCATCCCGACCCAGCGCATCCGCGACGCGATCTGGGTCAAGCTGATGGGCAATGCCGCCTACAATCCCATCAGCGCGCTCACCCGCGGCCGCATGAACTCCATCATGGACAACCCACTCCTGGTCGAGCAGGTGGGCAAGGTGATGGCGGAAACCAAGGCGGTCGGCGAGGCGCTCGGCGCCGTCTTCGGCAGCGGTGTCCAGGAGGAACTCAACCGCTCCGGCGGCTTCGGCCCGGTCAAGACCTCGATGCTGCAGGACCTCGTCGCCGGCAAGCCGCTGGAGATCGTTCCACTCACCGGCATGGTGGTGGCGCTCGGCAAGCTCAAGGGCATTCCGACGCCCACCTGCGAGACGGTGCTGGCGCTTGCCACCCAGCTCGACCGGGAGAATCTCAAGAACTGATTCAAGCGCCTCTGATTTAGAATCAACAAACGCTGACAAGTCCCTGAAAAGGACCGACGCCGACTTGGCCGGCATCGGTTCCGAGCAGACCGTCACTTCTTTACCTGCTCCGCCCAGCTCGGCGCATTGCTCTTGCCGTCCAGGAACGGCAGCGCGGCGGCGACCAGAGCCGGAGAGGCAAAGGCCTCGTAATGGGTGAGACCGGGCAGGATCGCCAGCCGGTTCTTCGGCATGTTCTCGCGCATCCAGCCCGCATCCTTCAGGCCGCCGCCGAGTTTCTGATAGAACTCGACTATGTGCTCGGGACGGATCATGTCGCTGTCGCCGAAGACCAGCATGACCGGCATGGTCAGCTTGGCGACCGCGCCCGAAAAATCGTAGTCGCGGCGCATCAGTTCGCCCATGGCGTCGAGCAGCCGCGGGAACTCGGAGACATCGGGCGCCACCGCCTTGTAGGAGACGAACATCGGCGTGTCCTTCATCATCTCGGCCATGCCGGCGTTTACCGACTCCTGCTGCGGGATCATCTCGGGAAAGGACCCGCTTCTGGCAAAGGGCGCCGAGGCTATAACGAGCCGCCGCACCTTTTCCGGCGCCTGGGCGGCCATCTGCAGTGCGACGCCGCCGCCCATGGAATAGCCCAGCACGTCGACCTGGCTATAGCCGAGTTCGGAGACGATCTTGCCCATGTCGGCGCCTATGGCTTCGAGCGTGATCGGGCGTGAGCCGAGCGGCGTGCGGCCATGGCCCTGGAGATCGACGCCGATCACCTGGCGGTGCTCCGTCAGCGCCGGCAGTATCGGTGCGAACATATCGATAGAACCGAGACCGCCATGCAGCAGCAGGAGCGGCTCGCCCTCCCCGCGGATCTCGTAATAATAGCTGATGCCGCCTGCCTCGATACGCCCTTTCTCCGACGGCTCGGCGGCGACGGCCTGCGGCGCTGCCGCCTTGGGCTCATGGGCTTCGGCGATGGCAGGAATGATCGATGCGGCAACGGCGGCGATTGCGGCGGCGAACATCTTGACGGACATGGCTTTCTCCTCGGTGGACGGTTCGTGATGTTCCAAGGACGACCGGCCCTAAGCCAAACCGACAGGCGCCTCGAAATTTCCTGCCGCAAAAGAAAAGTCCCGCCGCGAGGAGCCGGCGGGACGTCGAGTTAGGAGGTCAAATATTATTATTGTACGGCGGCTGCAGGGGACGAAAGCCGCCTGGTTGAACCCCGGCGCGGCACGGTTTGTGTACCGGCGCCGAATACGAAGTTCACGGAACTAACACTTGGGTAACCGCAAGGTTCCACCATTCGTTAAGGACGCGTCGTTAGATTGATGAACGTCCAAGCAGGCAGCAATGAGGCAGGAATGGCCGCCCCGACTTTTCGTTTTACCCACTATGATCTGAAACCGCAGCGCGCGGGGACGACGATCGAAGTGACGTTGAACGCGGTCAACAACGTACGGCTGATGACGGCCGTCAATTTCCAGCGCTTCACCGAACTGCTCGATTTCAAATATATCGGCGGCGTCGCCAAGCGATCGCCGGTCCGGCTGGTGATCCCGGAAACCGGCCATTGGCATCTGATCGTCGACATGGAAGGCCATCACGGTCTTGCGGAATCCTCCGTCAAGCTGATCGGCGCACCGGCCAGCACATTGGACCAGAAGCAGGCCTCCTGAGCCCTGCACTCGCCCGCCGCGTCATTGCCCATTCCGCTCCTTGCGAAGCTTGGCCCACCAGTCGAGACGCTTCCTGATCTCGCGCTCGAAACCGCGCTCCGGCGGGTCGTAGAAGGTCTGCCGGCCCATCTTTTCGGGAAAATAATCCTGGCCTGAAAACGCGTCCGGCTCGTCGTGGTCGTAGCGATAGCCGTCGCCGTATCCCTCGCCCTTCATCAGCTTGGTCGGGGCATTCAAGATGTGCTTGGGCGGGAGAAGCGAGCCGTGTTCCTTGGCCGCCCGGGTCGCCGCCTTGAAGGCGGTGTAGACGGCATTGGATTTCGGCGCGGTCGCCAGGTAGACGCAGGCTTCGGCCAGCGCCAGCTCGCCTTCCGGCGAACCGAGATAGTCATAGGCATCCTTGGCGGCGTTGCAGATGACCAGCGCCTGCGGATCGGCAAGGCCGATATCCTCCACCGCCATGCGCACCAGACGGCGGCCGAGATAAAGCGGGTCCTCGCCGGCATCGAACATGCGGGCGAGATAATAAAGCGCCGCATCCGGATCGGAACCGCGCACAGATTTGTGCAGCGCGGAGATGAGATTGTAGTGGCCGTCCTGCGCCTTGTCGTAGACGGGCGCGCGGCGCTGGACGATCTGGGTGAGGCCCACCGTATCGAAAACCTCGCCTTCCCGCGCGGCGCGCCAGACCTCCTCCGCCAAGGTCAGCACCGCTCGGCCGTCGCCGTCCGCCATGCGGATGAGGCTCGCCCGCGCATCGCCATCGAGCGGCAGCGGTTTGTTTTCAGCCTGTTCGGCGCGCTGCAGCAACTCCTCCAGGCTTTCCTCGTCATGCGGCCGGAAGGTCAGCACCCGGGCGCGGGACAGAAGAGCGGCATTGAGCTCGAAGCTCGGGTTTTCCGTCGTGGCGCCGACGAGGATCACCGTGCCGTCTTCCATGACCGGCAGAAAACTGTCCTGCTGGGCGCGGTTGAAGCGATGGATCTCGTCGACGAAGAGCAGTGTCTGGCGGCCGTCCATGCGGCGCATGCGGGCCGCCTCGAAAACCTTCTTCAGGTCCGCGACGCCGGAGAAGATCGCCGAGATCTGCTCAAAGGCAAGACCCGCCTCGCCGGACAAGAGCCGCGCCACCGTCGTCTTGCCGGTACCCGGCGGTCCCCAGAAGATCATCGAGCCCAGAGAGCCCGAGGCGATCATCCGTCTCAGCGCGCCGTCTTCGCCGGTCAGATGCGGCTGGCCGGTGACGTCGGCGAGCGTCTTCGGGCGCAACCGGTCGGCCAGCGGCCGCCGATTGGCGACCTCTTCCGGAACCTTGGGCGCGAAGAGATCGTCGCTCATCGGAAGAACTGCCTGATGCGCTGGCCGTCGCGCTCGATCTCGACCCGCCAGAAGCCCGGATCGTCGTCCAGCATGGCTTCCAGCGCCTTGGTCGTGGTGACGCTCGTGCCGTTCAGAGAAATGACGATATCCCGCGGCTCGAAGCCGTAACGGGCGGCGGGCGAACCGCGGGCCACATCGGTGACGACAACCCCGGCCTTTTCGGCCGGGATGCGCAGCTCGGTGGCGAGCTTCGGCGAAAGATTGGCGACATGCAGGCCCGCGAAGGGATTGCGCCCCTCGAGCATGCGTTCGTCCCGCGGCGTCGTTTCCGGGGCTGTGTCGAGCGCGATCGTGACCTGCCGCTCGCCGTCGGCCGTCTGCACCGTCAGCGCCGCCTGCTTGCCAAGGCCGGCCGTGGTCAGCCGGTAGCCCAGCGCATCCGGGTGTTCGACCGCAATGCCGTTGACCGCCGTCACCACCTCGCCGGGTTTCAGACCCGCCCGGTCCGCAGGCCCGCCTTCGACGACGCGCACGACGAGCGCGCCGCGGGCGGTCTTCAGGCCGAGCGCCTCGGCCACATCGGAGGTGACGGCATCGAAGGTCGCCCCGACATAGGGCCGTTCGAATGTCGTCTTGCCTTCGGCGGCCGCAGCCAGAAAGACCTTCACGAGATTGGAGGGGATGGCAAAACCGATGCCGTTCGAGCCGCCGCCGCGCGAGAAGATCGCCGTATTGATGCCGATCAGCTCGCCGTTCATGTTCATCAGCGCGCCGCCGGAATTGCCGGGATTAATGGACGCGTCCGTCTGAATGAAGAAGCCGAAATCGCCGGACGTGATCTGGTTGCGGGCAAGCGCCGAGACGATGCCGCTCGTCACTGTCTGGCCGACGCCGAACGGGTTGCCGATCGCCAGGACGAGATCGCCAACCTCCGTGCGGTCTGAATCGCCGACCGGCAGGACCGGAAAATGCTCCCTGGCCTTGATGCGCAGCACCGCGAGATCGACACGCTCGTCCTTCAGCACGATGTCGCAGGGGAATTCCCGGCCGTCGGCGAGCGCGATCTTGATGTCGTCGGCGCCTTCGATGACGTGGTTATTGGTGACCACGAGGCCATCCTGCGAGAGGATGACGCCGGAACCCAGCGATGACTGCTTCTCGCTGCGGTTCGGCATGCGCTGGCCGAAGAACTGCTCGAAGAAAGGATCGCCGGCGAAGGGGTTGAGCCGCTGCACGACGCGTTCGGCATAGACGTTCACCACGGCGCCGGCCGTCTGCTTGACCAGCGGCGAGAAGGAGAGCTGCATCTCCTGCCGGCTCTGCGGCACGACCTTGCTCTCCTGCGCGAAGGCCGCGACGGGCATCAGGAGAGCAAGGGTAAGAAGACCGGTCGACACGCGTTTCAGCACGCTCAGCATATGATTCCTCTTTGCTAAATCCGGAACGATTTGTAGCGCGGGACGCTAGAAAGGAAAGGTGGCGGAACCACGGAAACCACGGGGCAAACCGCCAAAACCTCCGTGCTATATAGGTGCAGGATCAAGAGGAAACCATGGGCATTCCCGCAAGGGCGAAAAGCTTGGCGAACAGGCTGAAGCGCGATGTCGCGGCGCTGTGGCTCGCGGCCCGCGACAGGCGCGTGCCGCTTCATGCCAAGCTCGTCGCCGGCGCGGTGGCGGCCTATGCGCTTTCGCCGATCGATCTCATTCCGGACTTCGTTCCGGTGCTCGGTTATCTCGATGATCTCATCATCGTGCCGCTCGGCATCCTGCTGGCGATCCGGCTCGTGCCGGGACCGCTGATGGCCGAGTTCCGGGCGGAAGCCGCCCGCCGGGCGGAACGTCCCGTGAGCCGCGCCGGCCTCGTCTTCATCCTTGCCGTCTGGCTCTGCTGCCTCATCTTGGTCCTATGGGGCCTCTATTGACCTGATGAGGCCCGTGCAGACACAAGAGGAGCGCAGGCATGAAGCATAATCCGACAGCAACCATCCTGACCGGGCTTCTGCTCGGCCTGGCAATTCCGGCCTTTCCGCATACCGTCTCAGCGGCGAGCTTCGATTGCGACCGGGCGGACCTCGCGGCAGATGAGAAGGTCATCTGCGACACGCGGACGCTCAACGACGCCGACGTGAAGATGGTCACCACCTTCGATCTGCTCGCCGGGCTCATGGCGATGGGCAATCGCGACAAGATGCATGAAGAGCAGAGCGCCTGGCTGAAGAGACGGCAGGCGTGCGGCGAGGATGTCGACTGCATCCGCGCGGCTTACGACGAGCGGCTGAAACAGCTCGACGACGCCTATAAGAGCCTGAACCGGCCGCTGTGAGATGATGGCAAGCTCGCTCAGATGACTTCGACAAGCGTCTCACCGCTTTCCAGAGCTTTCAAGATTTCGGGCAACGCTCTTTCGAACCAATCCAAAAGATCGCGGCGGCGCGAATTTGGCAGGCGGACCCAGATGATGGACGGCCCGGACTGTAGCAGCGCCTTTCGTTGGGCGAAATCTTCATCCTTGGTGACGATAACCGCACCGGACGCACTGGCAAAATCCCATATCTCCCGGTCCGGCGCAGATAGCAGGCCGCAATCCGCGACATGCCGAGCCTCATGCCCTCGCTCGGCAAGCCATCGCGCCAGTGCAGGCGGCAATTGGGCATCCACCAGAAAACGCATCAGGCGACGCGCAACACAGTATGATCACTTTGGCGCGCGGCGTATTCCAACGCTGCGACAATGTCTTGCGCTTCCAGCATCGGATAGTCTTCGAGGATCTCTTCCTGGCTTGCACCCGAAGCCAAGAGTTCGAGAATATCCTTCACTCGAATGCGCAGGCCGCGAATTGTCGGGCGCCCCGAACAAATCTGCGGATCAAAAGTGATGCGATGAAGCTCAGACATTTCTCATCCCTTGGGCGACAGAAATGTCAGCATAACACAAAACGCCGGCAGAAGAACCTGACGGCGCCTGGCGTCGATAAAGCCCGTCGGCTTACTCCGGCAAGATCCGCACTGCCCCCTTGTCGGCGCTGGCAGCGAAGGCGGCATAGGCTTTCAGCGCCGTCGTAACGTTGCGCTTGCGGGGCTTCGATGGCTTCCAGCCTAAGGCGTCCTGCTCCTTGCGGCGTTGGGCGAGCTCGGCATCGGAGACCTTGAGGTTGATCGTACGGTTCGGGATGTCGATCTCGATCGTATCCCCTTCCCGCACCAGGCCGATCGTGCCGCCATTGGCCGCTTCCGGCGAGGCATGGCCGATCGAGAGGCCCGACGTGCCGCCGGAGAAGCGGCCGTCGGTGATGAGAGCGCAGGCCTTGCCGAGACCTTTCGACTTCAAGTAGCTCGTGGGATAGAGCATTTCCTGCATGCCCGGACCGCCCTTCGGGCCTTCGTAGATGATGACCACGACATCGCCCGCGACGATCTCGTTGCCGAGGATCGCCTTGACCGCCGCATCCTGGCTTTCGAAGACGCGGGCCGGACCGGTGAACTTCAGAATCGATTCATCGACGCCGGCCGTCTTCACGATGCAGCCGTCGAGCGCGATATTGCCCTTCAACACCGCAAGGCCGCCATCCTTCGAGAAGGGATGTTCGACCGAACGGATGACGCCGCCGGCGCGGTCGGTGTCGAGATCGTCCCAGCGGGCTTCCTGGCTGAAGGCGACCTGGGTCGGGATGCCGCCCGGTGCCGCGCGGTAGAAATTGCGCACCGTCTCACTGTTGGTGCGGGTGATGTCCCAGCGGTCGATCGCGTCGCCGATCGTTTCGGCATGGACCGTCACGCAATCTCGGTTCAACAGTCCGCCCTTGTCGAGTTCGCCGAGGATCGACATGATGCCGCCAGCGCGGTGGACGTCCTCCATGTGAACGTCGTTCTTGGCCGGCGCTACCTTCGACAGGCATGGCACCTTGCGCGACAGGCGGTCGATATCGTCCATGGTGAAATCGACGCCGCCCTCGTAGGCGGCAGCCAGAATGTGCAGCACGGTATTGGTCGAGCCGCCCATGGCGATGTCGAGCGACATGGCGTTCTCGAACGCTTCCTTGTTGGCGACCGAGCGCGGCAGCACGCTTTCGTCCTCCTGCTCGTAATAGCGGCGGGCGAGATCGACGATCAGATGACCGGCCTCGACGAAAAGACGCTTGCGGTCGGCATGCGTGGCAAGCGTCGAGCCGTTGCCGGGCAGCGACAGGCCGAGCGCTTCGGTGAGGCAGTTCATGGAATTGGCGGTGAACATGCCCGAGCACGAGCCGCAGGTCGGACAGGCGGAACGCTCGATCACCTTGACTTCCTCGTCGGAAACCTTGTCGTCGGCGGCAGCGACCATGGCGTCGATCAGGTCGAGCGCATGGGTCTTGCCCTTCAGAACCACCTTGCCGGCTTCCATCGGGCCGCCGGAGACGAAGACGGCCGGGATGTTCAAACGCATGGCGGCATTCAGCATGCCAGGAGTGATTTTGTCGCAGTTGGAGATGCAGACCATGGCATCGGCGCAATGCGCATTGACCATGTATTCGACGGAGTCTGCGATGATCTCGCGCGAGGGCAGCGAATAGAGCATGCCGTCATGGCCCATGGCGATGCCGTCATCCACCGCGATCGTGTTGAATTCCTTGGCTACGCCGCCGGCCGCCTCGATCTCGCGGGCGACGAGCTGGCCGAGATCCTTCAGGTGCACATGGCCGGGCACGAATTGCGTGAAGGAGTTGACGACCGCGATGATCGGCTTGCCGAAATCGCTGTCCTTCATGCCGGTTGCGCGCCAGAGCCCGCGCGCGCCCGCCATGTTGCGGCCATGGGTCGTGGTTCTGGAGCGGTAAGCTGGCATGGTGTTGTCCTCGATCTCTTGTTCGGGCCTGCGCAGTCTAACCCTTTCCGGAGGCGCGCGCAAAAAACCCTGGTTTTGCGGACTTCCTACCGCAAACGGTAAAACGTGTCACTATCACGACAGGCCAAAGCGGTACGGTCGGCGATCCGCGCTCACCGCCGCCGAAGCTCGTCCGGATGGATGCCGAAATGGTCGAGGACGAGCTGCAGATTGCGCCGGTGCGATTTGAAGAAGAGGTCGAACACGTCGCCCGCCACCGGAACGCTGCCGAGCACGGAATCGGCGGCGATATTGCCGAGCATCTGCACGAGCTTGGCCGGCGGCACGCCGAGACGTCTTGCTTCGTTGACGATATAGAGGCCGACCAGCGCGCCGCCCGCATCGCCGACGACGGGTATGAGGCCGAAAACGGAATCCGCGCCGAAGCGGATGCCGGTGCCCGGAATCCTGATGGCCGTATCCATCAGCCGCGCGATCGCGCCGAGACGCCGCAAGCGGCGCAGATGCTCCGCCCGATCCGTGAATCGGCCATCCATTCCGGCATCCCAGGTACGTGTCGTCATCCATAATCTCCTCTTGCAGGGCGGGCGCCTCTGCAACGAGAAACTCGGGAACAACACATGGGGTGCCCCGGCCGCATTTTCCACCCGCAAACCAAGCGGTTTCTCACGCAAACGTGGTCCGCGGCAATCTTAGCGCCGCTGTGAAACCTTTTCGTTTGGGATTACGTATAGGTAGGAAAGGCACCTGCTGCCGACAAGGAGATCTCGCCATGCCTGCCTATCGTCCGCCGCATATTCCCGCCTCGGAAATCACGCCGCGGGAGATCTACATGTCGCGCCGCAGCTTCATGGGCGCAGCGGCGGCGGCCGGATTTGCGCTTGCGGGCGCCGGCGAAACATTCGCAGCCCCCCTGGCGGCCACGCCCAGCGTCTACAAGCTGGATGAGAAGCTGACGCCGAAGGAGGCGGTCACCACCTACAACAATTTCTACGAATTCGGCGTCAACAAGGAAGACCCCGCCGCCAATTCCGGCGACTTCAAGCCGGTGCCCTGGTCGGTGAAAGTCGAGGGCATGGTGGGCAAGCCGAAGGAATTCGGCCTCGAAGAACTTCTGAAGATGCCATTGGAGGACCGCACCTACCGGATGCGCTGCGTCGAAGGCTGGTCGATGGTGATCCCCTGGATCGGCTTCCCTCTGTCGGCCCTCCTCGACCAGGTCGAACCGCTCGGCAGCGCCAAATACGTGGCCTTCGAGACCGTCGTGCGGCCGGAGGAAATGCCCGGCCAGCGCGGCTTCTTCCAGCCGCTCCCCTGGCCCTATATCGAGGGACTTCGCCTCGACGAGGCGCGCCATCCGCTGACGATCCTCGCCGTCGGGCTTTACGGGGAAACGCTGCCGAACCCGAACGGTGCGCCGATCCGGCTCGTCGTGCCGTGGAAATACGGTTTCAAGAGCATCAAGTCGATCGTGAAGATCTCGCTCGTCGAGAAGCAGCCGGAGACGACCTGGAAGAACGCCAATGCCCGCGAATACGGCTTCTATTCCAACGTCAATCCGGCGGTCGACCATCCGCGCTGGAGCCAGGCGACGGAGCAGCGGATCGGCGAAGGCGGGCTCTTCGGCTCGAACCGTCGGCCGACACTCCCCTTCAACGGCTATGCGGACCAGGTGGCGAGCCTCTATGAAGGTCTCGATCTGAAGGCAAATTACTGAGAATGATGAACATCCCCACCCTGCCCCGCCGCTATCACAAGGCCAGCATCTGGGCGCTCTACGTGATCGGCCTCGTGCCGGCACTCTGGTATTTCTACCAGGCGGCGACGGGAGGGCTGGGCTTCAATCCGGTCAAGGAATTCGAGCACCTTCTCGGCATCTGGGCGCTGCGCTTCATCATCGCGACGCTCGCCATCACGCCGCTGCGCGACCTTGCCGGCATCAACTGGATCCGCTACCGGCGGGCGCTCGGGCTTCTCGCCTTCTACTACGTGCTGATGCATTTTTCGGTCTATGCGCTGCTCGACCTCAGGCTCGATCTCAGCGCAGTCGGCGGCGACATCGCCAAGCGGCCCTATATCACCATCGGCTTCGCCTGCCTGCTGCTCCTGATCCCGCTCGCGCTCACCTCCAACAACTGGTCGATCCGCAAGCTCCAGCAGGGATGGAACAAGCTCCACAAGCTGATCTACCTCATCGCCATCGGCGGGGCATTCCACTATGTGCTGGCGGTGAAGTCGGTCACCCTGGTGCCATTCGTGCATGTCGCGCTGATCGTGCTGCTCATCGCCTATCGCCCGCTTCGCCGCCCCTTTCTCAACTGGAAGCGCGGCAAGCCGAAGATGGCTCAGGCGACGCGCTGAGACGCCAAAAGCCGGGTGTTTCCACCCGGCTTCAAAAATCCGACGATGCGGAATGGATCAAGCGGCTTCGGCAGCTTCTGCCTCGGCAGCAACGCGAGCCTTGTCGGCTGCGCCCTTGGCATCGACATCGCGCTCGACGAACTCGATAACGGCCATGGCGGCGTTGTCGCCCTGACGGAAACCGGCCTTCATGATGCGCAGATAGCCGCCGTTGCGGTTTGCGTAACGCGAAGCGATCGAGTCGAACAGCTTGCGGACGGCTGCCTGATCCTGGATCTGCGAGATCGCCTGACGACGGGCGTGCAGGTCGCCGCGCTTTCCGAGCGTGACGAGCTTCTCGACGATCGGGCGGATTTCCTTCGCCTTCGGCAGCGTGGTTACGATCTGCTCATGGGTGATGAGCGAGGCAGCCATGTTGGCGAACATCGCCTTGCGATGGCTTGCGGTGCGGTTGAGCTTGCGGCCTGCTTTCTGGTGGCGCATCTCTGTTCTCCTTTACTTGCAGGCATGCGCCTGCAGTTTAACGGTTAGTACTGGTCTTCGTAGCGCTTGGCGAGATCTTCGATATTTTCCGGCGGCCAGGCGGGAACTTCCATGCCAAGATGGAGGCCCATGGATGCCAGAACTTCCTTGATCTCGTTCAGCGACTTGCGACCGAAATTCGGAGTGCGCAGCATTTCCGCCTCGGTCTTCTGGATGAGGTCGCCGATATAGACGATATTGTCGTTCTTCAGGCAGTTGGCCGAACGAACGGACAGTTCCAGCTCGTCCACCTTCTTGAGGAGTGCCGGATTGAACGCGAGTTCGGTGACGGCTTCCTCTTCGGTTTCCTTCTGCGGCTCGTCGAAGTTGACGAAAACCGAGAGCTGGTCCTGAAGGATGCGGGCGGCAAACGCAACGGCGTCCTCACCCGTGACCGAGCCATCGGTTTCGATGGTCATGGTCAGCTTGTCGTAGTCGAGAACCTGGCCTTCGCGGGTGTTTTCCACCTTGTAGGACACTTTCTTGACCGGCGAATAGAGGCTGTCGACCGGGATCAAGCCGATCGGCGCGTCTTCGGCACGGTTACGCTCGGCAGGCACATAACCCTTGCCGTTGTTGACCGTGAACTCCATGCGGATCTCGGCGCCCTCGTCGAGGGTGCAGATCACGTGGTCGGGGTTCAGGATCTCGATGTCGCCGACCGTCTGGATGTCGCCGGCGGTCACCGAACCCGGACCCTGCTTGCGCACGACCATGCGCTTGGCATCATCGCCATCCATCTTGATGGCGATTTCCTTGATGTTGAGCACGATGTCCGTCACATCTTCCCGGACGCCGGGGATGGAGGAGAATTCATGCAAGACGCCGTCGATCTGCACGGCGGTGACAGCCGCACCACGCAGGGACGACAGAAGCACGCGGCGCAGCGCGTTGCCGAGCGTCAGGCCGAAGCCGCGCTCCAGGGGTTCGGCAACCAGCGTTGCCCTCGTACGGCCGGAAGAGGTGAATTCCACCTTGTTCGGCTTGATCAGTTCCTGCCAGTTCTTCTGGATCATGATTAAATACCTTCCGTTCGTTGCCACCATCCAATCGTGGCAACCGAGCATGAGGAGCACCGAGCGGAACATTTATCTTCATCAGAGATACTTGCTCATCGGCGATACGGGCAAAGCCGCCGAACCTCCGGCGGAGGATCAGGCGGCTATCCCCGAGTTCACGACAGAGGCCGCCTTGCGGCAGCCTCTCAAATTCAAGCGATCAGACGCGGCGCTTCTTGCGCGGGCGGCAACCGTTGTGCGGGATCGGGGTCACGTCGCGGATCGAGGTGATCATGAAGCCGGCAGCCTGCAGAGCGCGCAGAGCCGATTCTCGACCGGAACCCGGGCCGCAGACTTCGACTTCCAGCGACTTCATGCCATGCTCCTGAGCCTTCTTGGCGCAGTCCTCGGCAGCGATCTGGGCTGCGAACGGGGTCGACTTGCGCGAACCCTTGAAGCCCTTGGCACCAGCGGACGACCAGGCAATCGCATTGCCCTGCGCGTCGGTGATGGTGATCATCGTGTTGTTGAAGGTAGAATTGACGTGGGCAACGCCCGACGTGATGTTCTTGCGTTCGCGACGACGAACGCGGGTGGCTTCCTTGGCCATATTATCCCTTTCGTTGATCTCTGCACCGCCGTAATTCCAGCGGCTCCACCTGAGAAGCGAATAGCGAATAGTTGTTAGCGAATAGAAAAGCCCTATTCGCTACTCGCCACTCCCTATTCGCTCCCAAATTACTTCTTCTTACCGGCGATCGCCTTGGCCGGACCCTTGCGGGTGCGGGCATTGGTGTGCGTGCGCTGGCCGCGAACCGGCAGGCCGCGGCGATGACGCAAGCCGCGGTAGCAGCCGAGGTCCATGAGGCGCTTGATGTTCATCGCGGTGTCGCGACGAAGATCACCTTCGACCTGATAATCACGGTCGATGGTTTCGCGGATCTGCAGGATCTCAGAGTCCGTCAGCTGATGGACGCGCTTGTCAGCCGGAAGGCCGACCTTATCCATGATCTCCTGAGCGAATTTCGGGCCGATCCCGTGAATATAGGTCAGCGCGATAACGACGCGCTTCGCAGTCGGGATGTTGACGCCAGCGATACGTGCCACGCCTATTCTCCTTGCGTTCCAGTTGCCATCCGGCAAGTGGTACTTCTTCATGAGAGCGGCGCATCGGCCGCCAGTTCAAAACGTCATACGGAACAGACCAAAACGACCGGTCCCGGATGTCCTTATCGGGAAATCCGCGCCGATCGCTCAAAGCTGTCGCGAGTTGGCGCGGTGTTTAACGGAATCAGCGCGGAAATGCAACCGTTCCGCCCAAGATTCTTTAACAGATCGATGACGGTCCTGCTTTGCGCATGCCTTTATCCCCAAAACCGATTCCCGCTTTTGGGAGACATGCGTTAGAGACCCGCCAGGATTTTTTCGATGTCGGCCGTGACCTTGTCCATCTCGGCCATGCCGTCGACCACCTTCAGCTTACCCTTGGCATGGTAATAGCCGATCAGCGGCGAGGTTTCCTTGTAGTAGACCTCGAGACGCTTGGTCATCGTCTCGGCATTGTCGTCCGGGCGGCGCTTGAAGTGCGTCGAACCGCATTTATCGCAGACGCCTTCCTTCTCCGGTTTCTTGTCCGTGTCATGATAGAGCGCACCGCATTGAGCGCAGAAATAACGGCCTGAGACCCGGCGGACGAGTTCCGCATCGTCGACGCGCAGCTCGATGACGACGGAAAGATCGAGGCCCTTGGACTTCAGCATCTCCTCGGTCGCATCCGCCTGCACCAGCGTGCGGGGGAAGCCATCGAGGATGAAGCCGTTCGCCGCATCCGGCTGGTCGATACGTTCGGAAACGATCGCGTTGACGATTTCGTCGGAGACGAGCTTGCCTGCATCCATGACGGCCTTGGCGCGCTTGCCCACTTCCGTCTCGGCGGCCACCGCCGCGCGCAGCATGTCACCGGTGGAGAGCTGCGGAATGCCGTGCTTCTCCACGATCCGCTGGGCCTGGGTCCCCTTGCCCGCGCCCGGCGGTCCCAAAAGAATCAATCTCATCGTCCCCTCTTTCCTCCGCGCAGTTTCGACTTCTTGATCAGACCCTCATACTGCTGCGCGATGAGGTGTCCCTGGATTTGTGCTACCGTATCGAGGGTAACACTCACAACGATCAAAAGCGAAGTACCACCAAGGGCTAATGGCACGCCCGTGCGGGCCACCAGGAATTCCGGCAGGATGCAGACGAAGACGAGGTAAATCGCGCCGACGACCGTGATGCGAGTCAGCACATAATCGATGTATTCGGCGGTGCGTTCGCCCGGACGGATGCCCGGAATGAAGCCGCCGTGCTTCTTCAGATTGTCGGCGGTGTCCTTCGGATTGAAGACGATCGCCGTATAGAAGAAGGCGAAGAAGGCGATCAGCAGGCCGTAGAGCAGCATGAACAGCGGCTGGCCGTGGCCGAGCGACGAGATGATCATGGTCGCCCAGTTCGGCAGCGCGGTGTTGCCCGCAAAGCCCGCGGCCGTCGCCGGCAGAAGCAGGAGCGACGAGGCGAAGATCGCCGGGATCACGCCGGACGTATTGAGCTTCAGCGGCAGGTGCGACGTATCGCCCTGGAACATGCGGTTGCCGACCTGGCGCTTCGGATACTGGATCAGCAGGCGGCGCTGGGCGCGCTCGACGAAGACGATCAGCGCGATGACGCAGATGGCGACGATGATGACGGTCAGAATCAGCGCCGTCGGCAGCGCGCCGGTGCGGCCGAGTTCCAGCGTGCCGGCGAGCGCGGTCGGAAGGCCGGCGGCAATGCCCGCGAAGATGATCAGCGAAATGCCGTTGCCGATGCCGCGCGAGGTGATCTGCTCGCCGAGCCACATCAGGAACATGGTGCCGCCGAGCAGCGTCACGACGGTGGAAATGCGGAAGAACCAGCCCGGATCAAGCACCAGACCCTGGCCGCTTTCGAGGCCGGCCGAGATGCCATAGGCCTGCAGCGTACCGAGCAGCACCGTGCCGTAGCGCGTATACTGGTTGATGATCTTACGGCCCTGCTCGCCTTCCTTCTTCAAGGCTTCGAGCGACGGCACGACCGAGGTCATGAGCTGCACGATGATCGACGCAGAGATGTAGGGCATGATGCCGAGCGCGAAGATCGCCATGCGCTCCACTGCACCGCCCGAGAACATGTTGAAAAGGCCGAGGATGCCGCCGGCCTGGCCGCGGAAGGCCTGGGCATAGGCTTCAGGGTTGAGGCCCGGAAGCGGAATATGGGTGCCGAGGCGATAGACGAGAAGCGCTGCAAGGGTGAACCACAGCCGCTTCTTGAGGTCCTCCGCCTTGGCGAAGGTGGAAAAATTCAGATTGGAGGCAAGTTGTTCCGCTGCAGAAGCCATGCAATTCTCCGCCTGACCAATTCTCCGGCGGCGGGACACGTGCCGGATCCGGAAAGCAGTCTCAGATTCTGGTTCAAAAAACCGGGCGCGGAGATTGCGGATGCAATCGGATGCCTCACCCTGTTTTCCGTGTGATCCCGGCCAGGCGACCGGCAGATCGCTTCGGGATCGTGAGGCTCACATATGGAGATAAAACCGCCCGGTGTGAAGCACAAACCGGGCGATTCTCAAACGATTTATTCCGCGGCAGCTTCGGCTGCGACGAGCAGCTTCACCGAACCGCCGGCCTTCTCGATCTTCTCGACGGCAGCCTTGGAGGCACCGGCGACTTCGACCGAAACCTTGGCCTTCAGCTCGCCGTCGGCGAGGATGCGCACGCCGTCCTTCGGGCGACGGATGACGCCGGCAGCCTTGAGGGCGGCGGCATCGATCGTGGCCTTCGGGTCGAGCTTCTTGGCATCGATCGCGGTCTGGATACGGCCGAGCGAAACGACGACGTAATCAGAAGCGAAGATGTTGTTGAAGCCGCGCTTCGGCAGGCGACGATAGATCGGCATCTGGCCGCCTTCGAAGCCCTTGATCGCAACGCCGGAACGGGCCTTCTGACCCTTCACGCCACGGCCGCCGGTCTTGCCCTTGCCGGAGCCGATGCCCCGGCCGACGCGAATGCGCTCCTTGGTGGCGCCTTCGTTGTCCTTGATCTCATTCAGTTTCATGGTCAATTCCTCCGTCTCACTTCTCGTCGACGACGCGAACGAGATGCTGGACAGCCCGGATCATGCCACGAACGGAAGGAGTGTCTTCCAGCGTACGGGTCCGGTGCATCTTGTTGAGGCCCAAGCCGATCAGCGTCTTGCGCTGGACTTCCGGGCGGCGGATGGGCGAACCGATCTGCTCGATCGTGATCGTCTTCTTAGCGGCTTCTGCTTTCTTGGCCATTACCCGCTCTCCTTATTCTTCCGAGGTGACACCGGAAGCGGCACGGCGAGCCTGCAGCGTTGCATACTTGATGCCGCGCTGGGCTGCGATGTCCTTCGGATGAACCTGGTGCTTCAGGGCGTCGAACGTGGCGCGAACCATGTTGTAGGGGTTCGACGAACCGGTCGACTTGGCGACGACGTCGTGAACGCCGAGCGTCTCGAAAACGGCGCGCATCGGGCCGCCGGCGATGATGCCGGTACCGGCCTTGGCCGAGCGCAGCAGAACCTTGCCGGCGCCGTGACGGCCGTTGACGTCGTGATGCAGCGTACGGCCGTCGCGCAGCGGTACGAAGATCAGGTCGCGCTTTGCAGCTTCGGTCGCCTTGCGGATGGCTTCCGGCACTTCACGCGCCTTGCCGTGGCCGAAGCCGACGCGGCCCTTCTGGTCGCCGACGACGACGAGGGCTGCGAAACCGAAGCGACGGCCGCCCTTGACGACCTTGGCGACGCGGTTGATCGCGACCAGCTTGTCGACGAATTCGCTGTCGCGTTCCTCGCGGCTCTGGCGATCTTCGCGCTGGCCTCTTCTTTCTTGTGCCATTGTTCTTTTCCTTTTTCTTTTCCGGGTGCAATGGGCAATTTCCGGGAGCCAACCATCCCCTGTCCATGGAGGACTAGGATGGAACGACTGATGCGTGCGGCGAACCGCATTTCGCCCGCCTCCCCTTCTTCAGGGATGCGGGCGAAAATTCTTAGAAGCTCAGGCCGCCTTCGCGGGCGGCTTCGGCCAGCGCCTTGATGCGGCCGTGATAGATGAAGGCGCCGCGATCGAACACAACTTCCTTCACACCGGCCTTCGAGGCGCGCTCGGCAACCAGCTTGCCGACGGCGGCGGCAGCCGCGACGTCAGCGCCGGTCTTGAGCGACGAGCGCAGGCCCGCATCGAGCGTCGAAGCGGCAGCGAGCGTGCGGCCGGCGACGTCGTCGATGATCTGGGCGTAGATGTTCTTGGAGGAGCGGTGAACCGACAGACGAGGACGGCCGTTGGCGACCGCCTTGAGCTGCCGGCGTACACGGCTCGCACGCTTGGTGAGTGCTTCTTTTCTGGTAGCCATGATACCGCGTCCTTACTTCTTCTTGCCTTCCTTGCGGACGATCCGTTCCTCGGCGTACTTGACGCCTTTGCCCTTGTAGGGCTCGGGACCGCGGTATTCGCGGATTTCCGCGGCTACCTGACCGACCTGCTGCTTGTTGATGCCGGTGACGACGATTTCCGTCGGCTTCGGCACGGCAATGGTGATGCCCTGAGGCGGTTCGTAGACCACGTCGTGGCTGAAACCGAGCGCGAGCTGCAGGTTCTTGCCCTGCATCGCGGCGCGGTAACCGACGCCGTTGATCTCGAGCTTGCGCTCAAAACCGTCCTTCACACCCTTGAAGATGTTCTCGATCATCGTGCGGGACATGCCCCACTTCGAGCGAGCATCCTTGGTATCGTTGACCGGGGTCACCGATACCGCATTGTTTTCAAATGCGAGCTTGATCTCGTCGTTCGCGACGAAGAAAAGCTCACCCTTCGGGCCCTTGGCAGTCACCTTCTGGCCGTCGACGGCGGCCGTAACACCTGCAGGAACCTGAACGGGCTTCTTACCGATACGAGACATTTTTCAATCCTGTCTGTTCGCTATGGAGTTCCCCTGCTCGAGCCTTAGAAGACCGAGCAGAGAATCTCACCACCAACGTTCTGTTCGCGAGCCTGGTGATCGGCCATCACGCCCTTCGGGGTCGAAAGGATGGTGATGCCGAGGCCGTTCGCGACCTGCGGAATGGACTTTACCGAGACATAGACCCGGCGGCCCGGCTTCGACACGCGGCCGATCTCACGGATCACCGACGCGCCTTCGTAGTACTTCAGTTCGATTTCGATCTCGGACTTGCCGTTGCCGTAATCGATTTCCGAATAGCCGCGGATGTAGCCTTCGGCCTGCAGGACGTCGAGAACGCGAGCGCGCAGCTTGGAGGCCGGCGTGGTCACGGTCGACTTGCGGCGGGCGGCACCGTTGCGGATACGGGTGAGCATATCGCCCAAGGGATCAGTCATGGTCATCTAACGATCTCCTTACCAGCTCGACTTGACGATGCCCGGCACCTTGCCGAGATTGCCGAGCTCACGAAGCGCGATACGCGACATCTTGAGCTTGCGATAGAAAGCGCGCGGGCGACCGGTGACTTCGCAACGGTTGCGGATACGCGTCTTCGAGCCATCGCGCGGCAGCGAAGCGAGCTTCAGGGTTGCCTTGAACCGTTCTTCGATCGGAAGTTCCTGGTTCATGATGGTCGCCTTCAAAACAGCGCGCTTGGCGGCGTGCTGGGCGACGGTCTTGCGGCGGCGCTTGTTCTTTTCAACTGCGCTGGTTTTCGCCATATCGGAGTTCCTTTTTAACGCTCGTCGTTACGGTTACTGACGGAATGGGAAGTTGAACTCTTTCAGAAGAGTCCGGGCTTCCTCGTCGTTGGTAGCCGTCGTGCAAACGATGATGTCCATGCCCCACATCTGATCAACCTTGTCGTAATTGATCTCCGGGAACACAATGTGTTCCTTGATGCCCATGGCGAAGTTGCCACGGCCGTCAAAGCTCTTCGGGTTCAGGCCGCGGAAGTCGCGAACGCGCGGCAGCGCGATGTTGATCAGGCGGTCGAGGAATTCATACATGCGGGCGCCGCGCAGCGTGACCTTCGCGCCGATCGGCATGTTTTCGCGCAGCTTGAAGCCTGCGATCGAATTGCGGGCGCGGGTGATGACCGGCTTCTGGCCGGCGATCGCCGCCAGATCCGCAGCAGCCACGGACGGCTTCTTCGAATCGGCCGTCGCTTCGCCGACGCCCATGTTGATCACCACCTTGTCCAGGCGCGGGATCTGCATGTCGTTCTGGTAGGCGAACTGTTCCTTCATCGCAGCGCGGATGCGGGAAACATATTCCTTCTTGAGCCGCGGCTCGTACTTTGCCTCAGCCATCGATCACATCTCCCGTACGCTTGGCCACACGCACCTTCTTGCCGTCGACGACCTGGAAACCGACGCGGGTCGGCTTGCCGTCCTTCGCGACGATCGCGATGTTCGACAGGTGAATGGATGCTTCCTTGTTGATGATGCCGGCTTCCTGCGTCTGGGTCTGACGCTGGTGGCGCTTCACCATGTTGACGCCGCGAACGACGGCGCGGTCTTCCTTCGGAAGGACCTGGAGAACTTCGCCCGTGCGGCCCTTGTCCTTACCGGTCAATACGACGACGTTGTCGCCCTTCTTAATCTTCTGCATCTTTCCCGCTCCCTTACAGTACTTCCGGAGCCAGCGAGATGATCTTCATATGGTTCTTGGCGCGCAGTTCGCGCGGAACCGGTCCGAAGATACGGGTGCCGATCGGCTCTTTCTTGTTGTCGATGAGAACCGCTGCGTTGTTGTCGAAGCGGATGACGCTGCCGTCCGGACGACGGATGTCCTTGGCGGTGCGCACGACAACCGCCTTCATCACGTCACCCTTCTTCACGCGGCCGCGCGGGATAGCTTCCTTGATCGAAACGACGATGATGTCGCCGATCGAAGCGTATTTGCGCTTGGAGCCGCCCAGCACCTTGATGCACATGACACGACGTGCGCCGGAATTGTCCGCCACGTCGAGGTTTGTTTGCATCTGAATCATGTCAGGTCGCCTTTTTCTAATGACCGGAGCGACCGGGCGCCAAAACGCTCGGAGCCGGCTTATGGACAGAATTTCGATGTGCGCGGGTGGGGTCTTGCCAAGGTGGTTTCCTCAAAAGGACCTTCCCTGCGCTCAAAGCAAAAGAACGCTCGTTGCCGAGCGTCCTGCGCCAGTGGGGTGCTTCATACAGGATTCTGCGCCGGGCGCAAGGCCCGAACGCGGATCCGAAGCAAATTAAGCCTGGGCGGAAACGACCGTCCAGCGCTTGTCCTTGGAGATCGGCGCGCATTCCTCGATGGAAACCACGTCGCCGACCTTGTACTGGTTGTTCTCGTCGTGCGCCTTGTACTTCTTGGAACGGCGGACCGTCTTCTGAAGCAGCGGATGCGCGAAGCGGCGCTCTACCCGGACAACAACGGTCTTCTCGTTCTTGTCGGAAACGACGACGCCCTGCAGAATGCGTTTCGGCATATTATTCTTCCTTAAGCCTTGGCTTCTGCCGCCTTCTGGCGGGCAATGGTTTTCACGCGGGCGATATCCTTGCGGACTTCGTTGATGCGCGAGGACTTTTCGAGCTGGCCGGTCGCCTTCTGGAAGCGCAGGTTGAACTGCTCCTTCTTGAGCTCCGCAAGCTTGTCCTTGAGCTGGTCGGCCGTGAGGCCGCGAACTTCTTCGGCTTTCATCGTGCCTCTCCTTACTCTGCGATGCGCTGTACGAAGCGCGTCTTGACCGAGAGCTTGGCGGCGCCGAGGCGAAGCGCCTCACGGGCGAGCTCCTCGGAAACACCGTCGATCTCGAACATCATACGACCGGGCTTGACCTTGCAGGCCCAGTATTCGACCGAGCCCTTGCCCTTACCCATACGCACTTCGGTCGGCTTGGCCGTGACCGGAACATCCGGGAACACGCGGATCCAAACGCGGCCGGCGCGCTTCATGTGGCGGGTGATCGCGCGGCGGGCCGCCTCGATCTCGCGGGCATTGACGCGGTTCGGTTCCTGAGCCTTCAGGCCGAATTCGCCGAAGGCCAGGTCGAAGCCGCCCTTGGCCACACCCTTGATGCGGCCCTTGAACTGCTTGCGATACTTGGTACGCTTTGGCTGCAACATTTTCTTACTTCTCCGAGCTTATCTTTCGCCAGCGCTTATCAAGCGTTTTCGCGTTCGCGGCGGCGATCACGGTCGCCACGGTCGCGGTCGCGGCTTGCCGGACCCTGCGCATCGCCTTCCAGCGCGCGGCGTTCGGAAGCCATCGGATCGTGCTCAAGGATTTCGCCCTTGAAGATCCAGACCTTGATGCCGCAGATGCCGAAGGCGGTTTCGGCTTCGGCCGTGCCGTAGTCGATGTCGGCGCGCAGCGTGTGCAGCGGAACGCGGCCTTCACGATACCATTCGGTACGGGCGATTTCCGCACCGCCGAGACGACCGGCGCAGGTGATCTTGATGCCTTCGGCGCCGAGACGCATGGCCGACTGAACGGCACGCTTCATCGCACGGCGGAAAGCCACGCGGCGCTCGAGCTGCTGGGCGATCGACTGGGCGACGAGCGTCGCGTCGATTTCCGGCTTGCGCACTTCGACGATGTTGAGGTGCGTTTCCGAAGACGTCATCTGCGAAAGCGTCTTGCGGAGCTTCTCGATGTCGGCGCCCTTCTTGCCGATGATCAGACCCGGGCGAGCCGAGTGGATCGTGACGCGGCACTTCTTGTGCGGACGCTCGATGACGACCTTGGCGATGCCGGCCTGCTTCAGCTCCTGCATCAGATAGGCGCGGATCTTCAGGTCCTCGTGGAGGAGCTGACCGTATTCCGCGTTATCGGCGAACCAGCGGCTGTCCCAGGTACGGTTGATGCCGAGGCGGAAACCGATCGGATTGATTTTCTGGCCCATTATGCGGCCTCCCCTTTTTCCTCGACTTCGCGAACGACGATCGTCAGATGCGAAAACGGCTTCTCGATCCGCGATGCGCGGCCGCGGCCGCGGGCGTGGAAGCGCTTCATCACGATCGACTTGCCGACATAGGCTTCGGAGACGATCAGCGAGTCGACGTCGAGGTCATGGTTGTTTTCGGCATTGGCGATCGCAGACTCGAGAGTCTTCTTCACCGTGCCGGCGATGCGCTTGCGCGAGAATTCGAGCTCGGCGAGCGCGCGGTCGACCTTCTTGCCGCGGATCATGGCGGCAACGAGGTTCAGCTTCTGGGGGCTGACACGGAGCGTGCGCGCAACTGCCTGCGCCTCGTTGTCCTTCAGCCGGCGTTCGGTCTTAGCCTTCGCCATGATTACTTCCTCTTCGCCTTCTTGTCCGCGCCGTGACCGTAATAGGTACGGGTGGGAGCGAATTCACCGAACTTGTGTCCGACCATGTCTTCGTTGACGCTGACCGGAATGTGCTTCGAGCCGTTGTAGACGCCAAACGTCAGACCAACGAACTGCGGCAAGATCGTGGAGCGACGGCTCCACATCTTGATTACTTCTGCGCGTCCGCCTTCGCGTACCTTCTCAGCCTTCTTGAGAAGATAGCCGTCAACAAACGGACCTTTCCATACTGAACGAGCCATTGAACGACTTCCCTTCTCTTACTTCTTGCGCTGATGGCGCGAACGCATGATGAACTTGTCCGTGGACTTGTTCGAACGGGTGCGCTTGCCCTTGGTCGGCTTGCCCCACGGGGTCACCGGGTGGCGACCACCGGAGGTGCGGCCTTCACCACCGCCGTGCGGGTGGTCGACCGGGTTCATGACGACGCCGCGGTTATGCGGACGCTTGCCCCGCCAAACGGTACGACCAGCCTTGCCGTCGTTGATGTTGCCGTGATCCGGGTTGGACACCGCACCGACCGTGGCCAGGCAGGAGCCCGGAACGAGGCGCTGCTCGCCGGAGTTCAGACGAAGGATCGCCATGCCGGCGTCGCGGCCGACGAGCTGGACATAGGTGCCGGCCGAACGAGCGATCTGGCCACCCTTGCCCGGCTTCATTTCCACGTTGTGGACAATGGAGCCGACCGGGATGTACTGCAGCGGCATGGTATTGCCGGGCTTGACGTCCACTGCCTTGTCGGAAGCGATGACCTTGTCGCCGGCAGCAAGGCGCTGCGGAGCGAGGATGTAGGCCTGCTCGCCGTCCGTATAGGTGACGAGCGCGATGAATGCCGTGCGGTTCGGGTCGTATTCCAGACGCTCGACCGTGCCTTCGACGTCGAACTTGCGACGCTTGAAGTCCACGAGACGGTAGGTGCGCTTGTGACCACCACCGATGAAACGAGCGGTGATGCGACCGTTGTTGTTACGGCCGCCGCTCTTGGTGAGACCTTCCGTCAGCGTCTTGACCGGCTTGCCCTTCCAGAGGCCGGACCGGTCGACGATGACCAGCTGACGCTGGCTCGGGGTCGTCGGGTTGTAGCTTTTCAATGCCATTGTTCTTTACCTCAGAGACCGGTGGAGACGTCGATCGTCTGACCTTCGGCCAGGGTGACGACAGCCTTCTTGACGTCCTTCTGCTTGCCGATGAAGCCGCGGAACCGCTTCACCTTGCCCTTGCGGACAAGCGTGTTGACGGCCGTGACCTTCACGCCGAACAGCGCCTCGACGGCAGCCTTGATCTCCGGCTTGGAAGCAGTCTTGGCAACGTTGAAGACGACCTGGTTCTGCTCGGATACCAGCGTCGACTTTTCGGTGATCGCCGGCGAGACGATCACATCATAGTGGCGAAGATCCGTCATTTGAACCGCTCCTCCAGAGCTTCTACCGCAGCCTTGGAAAGCACGAGCTTGCCGCGGCGCAGGATATCGTAAACATTGATGCCCTGAACCGGCAGAACGTCCACGTTCGGGATGTTCTGGGCTGCGAGCTTGAAGTTGCTGTCGAGCTCGGCGCCGCCGATGAACAGCACGTTGGTGAGGCCGAGCGAAGCGAAGGAACCGGCGAGCGCCTTGGTCTTGGCCTCAGCCGCAACCAGGCTATCGACGATGATGATGTCTTCAGCCTTCATCTTGGCAGACAGGGCGTGACGCAGAGCGAGCGCGCGGACCTTCTTCGGAAGGTCGTGCTCGTGGCTGCGGACGACCGGGCCATGGGCCTTGCCGCCGCCGCGGAACTGCGGAGCGCGAGCCGAATGGTGACGAGCGCGGCCCGTACCCTTCTGCTTGTACATCTTCGCGCCGGTGCGAGCGATCTCGGAACGGCCCTTCGACTTATGAGTGCCCTGCTGCTTCTTGGCGAGCTGCCAGCGAACCATGCGGGCCAGAATGTCTTCGCGGGGGTCGAGGCCGAAAATCTCGTCCGACAGGGCTACCTTGCCGGCGTCTTTTCCCTCGAGGGTCTTGACGTTAAATTCCATTGTAGCTGGCTCCCTTACTTCGCGGCCGACTTGACGGCGTCGCGAACGACGATCCAGGCGCCCTTGGAGCCGGGGACGGCACCCTTGACGAGGATCAGGCCACGGTTCTCGTCGGTGGAGACGACTTCGAGGTTCTGGGTGGTGACGCGGGTCTGGCCCATGTGACCAGCCATGCGCTTGCCCTTCCAGACGCGGCCCGGATCCTGGTTGTTACCGGTCGAACCATGCGAGCGGTGCGAAACGGACACACCGTGCGTGGCACGCAGACCACCGAAGTTGTGGCGCTTCATAGCGCCGGCGAAACCCTTACCGATCGTGGTGCCGGTGACGTCCACCAGCTGGCCGGCCTGGAAATGGGCCGCCGTCAGCTCGGTGCCGACATCGATCAGATTGTCTTCGGAAACGCGAAACTCGACGAGCTTCGCCTTCGGCTCGACGTTGGCGACGGCAAAGTTGCCGCGCATCGCCTTGGTGGTATTCTTCACCTTGGCCGTGCCTGCACCCAGTTGAAGAGCGGTATAGCCGTTCTTCTCGACGGTGCGGTGCGCGACGACCTGGCAATTTTCCAGCCGCAATACGGTTACCGGGATATGCTCGCCGGCGTCGTTGTAGACGCGGGTCATTCCCACCTTCTGTGCAATTACACCCGAACGCATCGGTTCAATCCTTCTCACTCAGTCCGAAACCCTGGCCGAAACCTTAAGTCTCAGAGCTTGATCTCAACATCGACACCTGCGGCGAGGTCGAGCTTCATCAGCGCGTCCACCGTCTGCGGCGTCGGGTCAACGATATCGAGAAGGCGCTTATGGGTGCGCATCTCGAACTGCTCGCGGCTCTTCTTGTCGATGTGGGGGGACCGGTTAACCGTAAACTTCTCGATGCGGGTCGGAAGCGGAACGGGGCCCCGGACGCTTGCGCCGGTGCGCTTCGCCGTCGACACGATCTCGCGCGTGGAAGCATCGAGAATCCGGTGATCGAACGCCTTCAGGCGAATGCGGATATTTTGGCCGTTCATTCGACGTTATCCTTGTTGTCTGTTATCCGCGTGCCAACCAAATACGGCACGGGTTGTTCTTTCTTTCCTAAGGCGGACCACCGGTTTCAAAGATCGAAGGGGACACCGAAACCGGCATCCCTTTCCAGTCTTCGGGCCGTTTGGCCCACCTTATGTGTTGATTGCTGCCTCGAAGCCGAAGCAGAGGCAAATCGCGCTGGCGCGCCATTTGCTACATTTTTATGTCATAAGCAAGCGGCGTTCTGCCGCTTGCTTAAAAAGATCACTCGACGATGGAGGCGACGATGCCTGCGCCGACGGTGCGGCCGCCTTCGCGGATGGCGAAGCGCAGCTTCTCTTCCATGGCGATCGGCACGATCAGCTCGACATCGACCGTCACGTTGTCGCCCGGCATCACCATTTCCGTGCCTTCCGGCAGCGTCACGATGCCCGTCACGTCCGTCGTGCGGAAGTAGAACTGCGGACGGTAGTTGGTGAAGAACGGCGTATGACGGCCACCCTCTTCCTTCGTCAGGATGTAGGCTTCCGCCTTGAACTTCTTGTGCGGCTTCACCGAACCCGGCTTGCACAGGATCTGCCCGCGCTCGACGCCGTTGCGGTCGACACCGCGCAGCAGCGCGCCGATGTTGTCGCCCGCCTGGCCCTGGTCGAGCAGCTTGCGGAACATCTCGACGCCCGTGCAGGTCGTCTTCGTCGTCGGACGGATGCCGACGATCTCGACTTCCTCGCCCACCTTGATGATGCCGCGCTCGACGCGGCCCGTCACAACCGTGCCGCGGCCCGAGATCGAGAACACGTCTTCGATCGGCATCAGGAACGGCTGGTCGATCGGACGCTCCGGCGTCGGGATATAGGCATCCACCTGCGCCATCAGCTCGCGGATCGCGTCTTCGCCGATCTTCTTGTCCGAATCTTCCAGTGCCGCAAGCGCCGAACCCTTGACGATCGGAATGTCGTCGCCCGGGAAGTCGTAGGACGACAGAAGCTCGCGCACTTCCAGCTCGACAAGCTCCAGAAGCTCAGCGTCGTCGACCTGGTCCACCTTGTTCAGGAACACCACGATCGCCGGTACGCCGACCTGGCGGGCCAGCAGGATGTGCTCGCGCGTCTGCGGCATCGGGCCGTCGGCGGCCGAAACAACCAGGATCGCGCCGTCCATCTGCGCCGCACCGGTGATCATGTTCTTCACATAGTCGGCGTGGCCGGGGCAGTCGACGTGAGCATAGTGGCGGGCCGGCGTCTCATACTCGACATGCGCCGTCGAGATGGTGATGCCGCGCGCCTTCTCTTCCGGCGCCGCGTCGATCTGGTCATAGGCCTTGAACTCGCCGAAATACTTCGTGATCGCCGCCGTCAACGACGTCTTCCCATGGTCAACGTGACCAATCGTGCCGATGTTGACGTGCGGCTTGTTCCGCTCAAACTTGCTCTTTGCCATTTCCGGCTCTCCGTTCTCATCCCCTCATCCGGGGAAAAAATCTCTACTGTTTCAGGCGGTGGACTCCGGTCACTTCTGACCGGAGTACTTGGCCTGGATTTCCTGGGCGACGTTCGTCGGAACCGGCGCGTAATGATCGAAGACCATCGAGTACTGGGCACGACCCTGCGACATGGAGCGCAGGTTATCGACGTACTTGAACATGTTCGCCAGCGGCACGTGGGCGTTGATCACGACGGCGATGCCGCGCGATTCCTGGCCCTGGATCTGGCCACGGCGGGAATTGAGGTCGCCGATCACGTCACCGACGTAATCTTCCGGCGTAACCACCTCGACCTTCATGATCGGCTCGAGGAGCTGGGCGCCAGCCTTCTTCGCCGCTTCGCGGAAGCAGGCGCGGGAGGCGATTTCGAAGGCGAGAACCGACGAGTCGACGTCATGGTAGGCACCGTCGAGGAGCGTCGCCTTGACGCCGAGCATCGGGAAGCCCGCGAGCGGACCGGAGGAGAGCACGCTTTCGATGCCCTTCTGGACGCCCGGGATATATTCCTTCGGAACCGTACCGCCGACGATCTTCGATTCGAACTTGAACTCTTCGCCTTCCGGATTCGGCTCGAACAGGATCTTCACGCGAGCGAACTGGCCCGAACCGCCGGACTGCTTCTTGTGCGTGTAGTCCTCTTCGTGCTGCCTGGTGATCGTCTCACGGTAGGCGACCTGCGGAGCACCGACATTGGCTTCGACCTTGAACTCGCGACGCATGCGGTCGACGATGATGTCGAGGTGAAGTTCGCCCATGCCGGCAATGATCGTCTGGCCGGATTCCTCGTCCGACTTGACGCGGAAGGACGGGTCCTCGGCGGCGAGACGGTTGAGCGCGAGGCCCATCTTTTCCTGGTCGCCCTTGGACTTCGGCTCGATGGCGATCTGGATGACCGGCTCGGGGAATTCCATGCGCTCCAGGATGACCGGCTTCAGCGGATCGCAGAGCGTGTCGCCCGTGGTGGTTTCCTTGAGGCCTGCAAGAGCGACGATGTCGCCGGCGAAGGCTTCTTCGATGTCCTCACGGGAGTTGGAGTGCATCTGCAGCATGCGGCCGACGCGCTCGCGCTTTTCCTTGACCGTGTTCATCAGCGAGGAGCCCTTTTCGAGCTTGCCCGAGTAGATGCGGCAGAAGGTGAGCGAACCGACGAAGGGGTCGTTCATGATCTTGAAAGCGAGCATGGAAAGCGGCTCGCTGTCGTCCGCATGACGCTCGATCTCGGCTTCGGTCTTGACGTCGATACCCTTGATCGACGGAATGTCGGCGGGCGACGGCAGGAATTCGACGACGGCGTCGAGCAGCGGCTGAACGCCCTTGTTCTTGAAGGCCGAGCCGCAGAACATCGGGAAGAACTTGACGTCGATCGTGCCGCGACGGATGAGCGCGCGGATCTTGTCGTTGTCCGGCATTTCGCCTTCGAGATAGGCTTCCATCGCCTCTTCGTCGATCTCGACAACCGTCTCGATCAGCTTTTCGCGATATTCTTCAGCTTTCGCCTTCAGGTCGGCCGGGATTTCGACGACGTCCCACTGGGCGCCGAGGGATTCGTCGCGCCATACGAGAGCATTCATCTCGATCAGGTCGACGACGCCCTTGAAGTCGCTTTCAGCGCCGATCGGCAGCTGGCAGACGACGGCGGTCGCGCCAAGACGGGTCTTGATCATCTCGACGGAGCGGTAGAAGTCCGCACCGGTCTTGTCCATCTTGTTGCAGAAGATCATCCGCGGGACGTTGTACTTGTCGGCCTGACGCCAGACGGTTTCCGTCTGCGGCTCGACGCCGGCATTGGCGTCGAGAAGGGCGACCGCACCGTCGAGCACACGCAGCGAACGCTCGACTTCGATGGTGAAGTCCACGTGGCCGGGGGTGTCGATGATGTTGAAGCGGCGCATCTTGCCGTCACGGCCCTTCCAGAAAGTCGTGGTGGCAGCGGACGTGATCGTGATGCCGCGCTCCTGCTCCTGCTCCATCCAGTCCATCGTGGCTGCGCCATCGTGAACTTCGCCGATCTTGTGCGACTTGCCGGTGTAATAGAGGATACGCTCGGTGGTCGTGGTCTTGCCGGCGTCGATATGCGCCATGATACCGAAATTTCGGTAGTCTTCGATTTTATACTCGCGAGCCATGGGACTGCCTTTCGAATTTCGATCGGATGAAGATTACCAACGGTAGTGCGAGAATGCGCGGTTGGCATCCGCCATCTTGTGCGTGTCTTCACGCTTCTTGACGGCGCTGCCACGGTTGTTGGCGGCATCCATAAGTTCACCGGAAAGGCGATCGACCATGGTCGTCTCGTTACGCTTGCGGGCGGCGGCGATCACCCAGCGGATCGCAAGAGCCTGACGGCGCTCCGGACGCACGTCGACCGGAACCTGGTACGTGGCACCACCAACACGGCGCGAGCGAACTTCGACATGTGGCGCGACGTTGTCGAGCGCCTGATGGAAGATACCCAGCGGGTCCTGCTTGGACTTGCCCTGCACGGCGTCGAACGCACCATAGACGATGTTTTCGGCCACGGACTTCTTGCCGTGGAGCATGATCGCATTCATGAACTTCGTGACGACGAGATCACCGAACTTCGGATCCGGATTGATCTCACGCTTTTCTGCACGATGGCGTCGGGACATACTTCTTCTCGTCTCTCAATTGTTATGGGCGCTTTATCACGCGGAGAACCTCGCGCAGCGCCGGATCAGTTAAATCCGAAGGATTACTTCGGACGCTTCGCACCGTATTTCGAACGGCGCTGCTTGCGGTTCTTGACACCCTGGGTATCGAGAACGCCGCGGATGATGTGGTAGCGAACACCCGGCAGGTCCTTGACGCGGCCGCCGCGGATCATGACGACGGAGTGTTCCTGCAGATTGTGGCCTTCACCCGGGATGTAGCCGATCACCTCGAAGCCGTTGGTCAGGCGGATCTTGGCAACCTTACGCAGAGCCGAGTTCGGCTTCTTCGGGGTCGTGGTATAGACGCGGGTGCAAACGCCGCGCTTCTGCGGGTTCTCCTGCAGGGCAGGAACCTTGTTGCGCTTTACCTGTGCCTGACGCGGCTTGCGGATCAGCTGGTTTACGGTAGGCATATAACCATCCCTTGCAAAATCTTCTTCCAAGCCCCTTCGGGGCCAATCTGATGCCGTTTCCGGCGGCGGCACACACATTTCCTCATGCGCAAAACGTGGCCCGATCCGCTTTCCGGATGGACCACAAAAGGCAGAGGACGCATTCCTCATGCGTCATGCGTGCAGCATTCGTGTCTTCAACGTGCGTATGGAACCGTGTCTGAGGCGAACTCCGGAACGAGTCATCCCGGACGGACAAGCCTCACATCGCTTCCGATGCGGGGCGTTTACTGTTTTCCCCCCTGCCCGTCAAGGCCCACCCCGAAAATAATCCCGCAGAGCCTGGGATTCCGGCCCGAACGGCGCTCCCGGGACAAGGTTTCGTGAGTTTTTTCCTCTTCGCGCCAATAATGTTTGGGAATCGATGCCGATCGCTCTAAGAGTGCGGGAACATTCCACATCGTTCCGCCTTCGGACGGCATCGGCAATTGGCTTCGCGGAGATGACCATGATTACCACCCCGGACAACGACAACAACCTCGACGGGCCGATGGTCTTCATCATCATCGGCAAGGGCTATGAGGTCAAGGGCGGCGACGGCGTCGAGCTGCATATCATGCTGCGGGCGCCGGATGACGATTCCGCCGTGCGCGAGGCGCTCAACGCCCTTTCCGAAGAAGGCTTTCTCGAAGCCGACCTCGACCAGATCGGCGTGCTCACCGACGAGCCGACGGAAGAGCCGCATGCTTCCGCCTACCAAGGGGCTCTCGAGGGCGAAGTGGCCATCATAAGGTTCGAATAACCGGATCGGACAAGTCATCGTTCACACCCGCGGAACGAAACTGAAAGCTCGAACCTGAGACGAAAAACGCCCGGATTTCTCCGGGCGTTTTTTATTGGAAGGAGGGCGCCCGGAACGAGCGCCCTGCCCCGCAATCCTATTCGGCGGCGGGAGCGTTTTCGCCTGCCATGTCCTGCAGCATCGGGGTGGCCGACGATGCGCCGGTGCCCTTCTTGCGCTCCTCGAGGATGAGGTCGTCGCGCGAGGTGGCGATGCGGCGGATCTGGGTCATGGTGCCGCCCGTACCGGCCGGGATGAGGCGGCCGACGATGACGTTCTCCTTGAGACCCTGCAGCGTGTCCATCTTGCCGGCGATCGCAGCTTCCGTGAGAACCTTGGTAGTCTCCTGGAAGGAAGCGGCCGAGATGAAGGACGGGGTCTGCAGCGACGCCTTGGTGATGCCGAGCAGAACCGGTTCGCCGTAGGCGAGCTTCTTGCCTTCCTCGGCAAGGCGCTCGTTGGCGTCTTCCAGCTCGATCCGGTCGACATTGTCACCGACGATGTACTGGCTGTCGCCGGCATCGGTGATCTCGACCTTCTGCAGCATCTGGCGGACGATCACCTCGATGTGCTTGTCGTTGATGACAACGCCCTGCAGACGGTAGACTTCCTGGATTTCGTTGACCAGGTAGGAAGCCAGAGCTTCCACGCCCTTGATCGCCAGGATGTCGTGCGGCGCCGGGTTGCCGTCGAGGATGTAGTCGCCCTTCTCGATGTAGTCGCCGTCCTGAAGATGGAAAGGCTTGCCCTTCGGGATCAGGTATTCGACCGGTTCGACACCGTCTTCCGCCGGCTCGATCATGACCCGACGCTTGTTCTTGTAGTCGCGGCCGAGGCGGATCGTGCCATCGATCTCAGCGATGATGGCGTGATCCTTCGGACGGCGCGCTTCGAAGAGCTCGGCGACACGCGGCAGACCGCCGGTGATGTCCTTGGTCTTGGCGCTTTCCATCGGGATACGGGCAAGAACGTCACCCTGGGAGACCTTCTGGCCCGGCTCGACGGACAGGATCGCATCGACCGACAGCTGGAAGCGGGCTTCGCCACCACGGCCGAGCTTGGCGATGTTGCCGGCTGCGTCCTTGATGATGATCGCAGGCTTCAGGTCCGAGCCACGCGGCGTCGAACGCCAGTCGATGACCTGGCGCTTGGTGATGCCGGTGGATTCGTCGGTCGATTCCGAAACGGAGATGCCGTCGACGACGTCCTCGAACTGAACCGTGCCTTCGACTTCCGTCATCATCGGGCGGGTATAGGGGTCCCACTCGGCGAGACGCTGGCCGCGGCGGACCTTGTCTCCGTCATCCACGAACAGCTTCGAACCGTAGGCGACGCGCTGCGAGGACCGCTCGACGCCGCGCTCGTCCAGGATGGTGATCGCCATGTTGCGGCCCATCGCGACGAGTACGCCTTCGGAGTTGCGCAGCATGTTGCGGTTCTTGATCTGGATCGTGCCTTCGTAGGACGCTTCCAGGAACGACTGGTCGACCACGTTCGCCGTACCGCCCAGGTGGAAGGTACGCATGGTGAGCTGCGTGCCCGGCTCGCCGATCGACTGAGCGGCAATGACGCCGACAGCCTCGCCGATGTTGACGGGCGTACCGCGTGCCAGATCGCGGCCGTAGCAGACCGAGCAGACGCCCGTCTGCACTTCGCAGGTCAGCGCCGAACGGATGCGGACGGACTGGATGCCGGCCTTCTCGATATCGACAACATGCGGCTCGAGGATCATCTGGCCGGCCTTGACGATGTTCTCGCCGGTGACCGGGTTGTCGATGTCATCAAGCGCGGTGCGGCCGAGGATACGGGCGCCGAGCGAAGCCACGACCTGGCCGGCATCGACGATCGCCGTCATGGTCAGGCCCTTGTCGGTACCGCAATCGACCAGGTTGACGATGCAATCCTGGGCGACGTCGACGAGACGGCGGGTCAGGTAGCCCGAGTTCGCGGTCTTCAAGGCGGTGTCTGCGAGACCCTTGCGGGCACCGTGCGTCGAGTTGAAGTACTCGTTCACGGTCAGGCCTTCCTTGAAGTTCGAGATGATCGGCGTCTCGATGATCTCACCCGACGGCTTCGCCATCAGGCCACGCATGCCGCCGAGCTGGCGCATCTGGTTCGGCGAACCGCGAGCACCCGAATGCGACATCATGTAGATCGAGTTCATCGGCTTCTGGCGACCGTTGTCGTCGAATTCGACGGCCTTGATGCGGGCCATCATCTCTTCGGCGACCTTTTCGGTGGCCTTGCCCCAGGCATCGACGACCTTGTTGTACTTCTCGCCCTGGGTGATCAGGCCGTCGTTGTATTGCTGCTCGTATTCCTTCACCAGCGCTTCCGTATCGCCGACAATCTTCTGCTTGCTGTCCGGAATGATCATGTCGTCCTTGCCGAACGAAATGCCGGCGCGGCAGGCGTGGGTGAAGCCGAGTTGCATGATGCGGTCGCAGAAGATCACCGTGTCCTTCTGCCCGCAATGACGGTAGACCGTGTCGATCATCCTGGAGATGTTCTTCTTGGTCATTTCCTGGTTGCAGATGTCGAAGGGAACGTTGACGTTCTTCGGCAGGAGCTCACCGATGATCATGCGGCCGGGCGTGGTCTCGTAGATCTTCGAAACCGGCTTGCCTTCGGCATCGACGGTCTTGAAGCGGCCCTTGATCTTGGCGTGCAGGGTGACGACCTTGTTTTCCAGAGCGTGGTGCAGTTCGCCCATGTCGGAGAAGGCCATGCCCTCGCCCGGCTCGTTCTGGTTCATGATCGACAGGTAGTAGAGGCCGAGAACCATGTCCTGCGACGGCACGATGATCGGGGCACCGTTGGCCGGATGCAGGATGTTGTTCGTCGACATCATCAGCACGCGGGCTTCGAGCTGGGCTTCGAGCGACAGCGGCACGTGAACGGCCATCTGGTCGCCGTCGAAGTCGGCGTTGAAGGCCGTGCAGACGAGCGGATGCAGCTGGATCGCCTTGCCTTCGACCAGGATGGGTTCGAAGGCCTGGATGCCCAGGCGGTGCAGCGTCGGCGCACGGTTCAGCAGAACCGGATGCTCGCGGATGACCTCGTCGAGGATATCCCAGACTTCCGGCTTTTCCTTCTCGACCAGCTTCTTCGCCTGCTTGACGGTCGAGGAATACCCCTTGGCGTCGAGACGGGCGTAGATGAACGGCTTGAAGAGTTCGAGCGCCATCTTCTTCGGCAGGCCGCACTGGTGCAGCTTCAGTTCCGGGCCGGTCACGATGACCGAACGGCCGGAATAGTCGACACGCTTGCCGAGCAGGTTCTGACGGAAGCGGCCCTGCTTGCCCTTCAGCATGTCGGAGAGCGACTTCAGCGGGCGCTTGTTGGCGCCGGTGATGACGCGGCCGCGGCGGCCGTTGTCGAACAGCGCGTCCACAGATTCCTGCAGCATGCGCTTTTCGTTACGGATGATGATGCCCGGAGCGCGCAGTTCGATCAGGCGCTTCAGACGGTTGTTGCGGTTGATGACGCGGCGATAGAGATCGTTGAGGTCGGAGGTCGCAAAGCGGCCGCCATCCAGCGGAACCAGCGGACGCAGGTCCGGCGGGATGACCGGAACGACCTTCATGATCATCCATTCCGGGCGGTTGCCGGATTCGATGAAGTTCTCGACGATCTTCAGGCGCTTCATCAGCTTCTTCTGCTTGAGATCCGACGTGGTGTCGGCAAGCTCGGAGCGCAGGTCGCCGGCGATCTTTTCGAGATTCATCGAAGCGAGCATCTCGTAGATGGCCTCGGCACCGATCATCGCGGTGAACTGATCTTCGCCGAACTCGTCGACGGCGATCATGTACTCCTCTTCGGAGAGAAGCTGGTTCTCCTTGAGCGAGGTCAGGCCCGGCTCGGTGACGATGTAGTTCTCGAAATAGAGAACGCGCTCGACATCCTTCAGCGTCATGTCGAGAAGGGTCGCGATGCGGGACGGAAGCGACTTCAGGAACCAGATGTGGGCAACGGGCGCAGCGAGCTCGATATGGCCCATGCGCTCACGGCGAACGCGCGACAGCGTGACTTCGACGCCGCACTTTTCGCAGATGATGCCCTTGTACTTCATGCGCTTGTACTTGCCGCACAGGCACTCGTAGTCCTTGATCGGCCCGAAGATGCGCGCGCAGAAGAGGCCGTCGCGTTCCGGCTTGAACGTGCGGTAGTTGATGGTCTCCGGCTTTTTGATTTCGCCGTAGGACCAGGAGAGAATCTTCTCCGGCGACGCGATCGAGATACGGATCGAATCGAAGTGCTGCGCAGGCACCTGCGGATTGAAAAGATTCATGACCTCTTGGTTCATGCCTATCTCCTTTAGGGGCGGGTTACGCCCTCGGCTTGCGACCGGTACAGTCCAAATTCCCGGGACGGACCGTCCGGCGCTCTTAAATGGTCATAGCCGCGAAATGCGGCAAAAGTTCCCCGGTCCTGCCGGCGAAAGCCGGCGGCGGGAGCGGCGCGCGCGAAAAGCGCGCGCCTTTCTTGTCGTTATTCGGCTGCGTCGGGCAGCTGACCCTCGGCCGGGGCCTCGATCTTGGAGTTCTCGAGCTCGACCGACAGACCGAGCGAGCGCATTTCCTTGACGAGAACGTTGAAGCTCTCCGGAATGCCCGCCTCGAACGTGTCGTCGCCGCGGACGATCGCTTCGTAGACCTTGGTACGGCCGGCCACGTCGTCCGACTTCACGGTCAGCATTTCCTGCAGCGTGTAGGCGGCGCCGTAAGCTTCGAGAGCCCAGACCTCCATTTCGCCGAAGCGCTGACCGCCGAACTGCGCCTTGCCACCAAGCGGCTGCTGGGTGACGAGCGAGTACGGGCCGATCGAACGGGCGTGGATCTTGTCATCCACGAGGTGGTTCAGCTTGATCATGTACATGTAGCCGACCGTGACCTTGCGGTCGAAGGGCTCACCGGTCCGGCCATCGTACAGGACCGACTGACCCGACGGATCGAGACCGGCCTTCTTGAGCATGGAAGCCACATCCGGCTCGTGAGCGCCGTCGAAGACCGGCGTCGCGATCGAAACACCGCGCTTCGACTGTTCGGCGAGACGGACGAGCGACTCGTCGTCGAAGTTCGCCACTTCGTCATTCGCGAGGCTCTCATAGACGTCCTTCAGCTCCGTCTTGAGGCCGGAGATGTCGTTCGACTTCCTGTACTCCTCCAGCAACTGGCCGATCTTCCTGCCCATGCCGGCGCAAGCCCAGGCAAGGTGCGTTTCCAGGATCTGGCCGACGTTCATGCGTGACGGCACGCCGAGCGGGTTCAGAACGATGTCGACATGCGTACCGTCTTCGAGGAACGGCATGTCCTCGACCGGAACGATGCGGGAGACGACGCCCTTGTTGCCGTGACGGCCGGCCATCTTGTCGCCCGGCTGGATCTTGCGCTTCACAGCGACGAAGACCTTGACCATCTTCATGACGCCCGGAGGCATTTCGTCGCCGCGCTGGACCTTTTCGACCTTGTCCATGAAGCGCTGTTCAAGGCGCGACTTGGATTCGTCGTACTGGGCACGAAGCGCTTCGATCTCGCCCTGGACCTTCTCGTCCTCGACGGCGAACATCCACCACTGCGACCGCGGATATTCCGAGATCACGGCGTTCGAAAGCTCGACGCCCTTCTTGAAGCCCTTCGGGCCGGCAACCGACATCTGGCCGCGCAGCATGTCCGTCAGACGGCCATAGACGTTGCGGTCGAGGATCGCCTGTTCGTCGTCGCGGTCCTTGGCGAGGCGTTCGATTTCCTCACGCTCGATCGCCATGGCGCGCTCGTCCTTTTCGACGCCGTGACGGTTGAAGACGCGGACTTCGACGACCGTGCCGAACGTGCCCGGAGGCATGCGCATGGACGTATCGCGAACGTCGGAAGCCTTTTCACCGAAGATGGCGCGCAGGAGCTTTTCCTCCGGCGTCATCGGGCTTTCGCCCTTCGGCGTGATCTTGCCAACGAGGATGTCGCCCGGCTGGACTTCGGCGCCGATATAGACGATGCCGGCTTCGTCGAGGTTCTTCAGCGCCTCTTCCGAAACGTTCGGAATGTCGCGCGTGATTTCTTCCGGACCAAGCTTGGTGTCACGCGCCATCACTTCGAATTCTTCGATGTGGATGGAGGTGAACACGTCGTCCGATACGATGCGCTCGGAGAGCAGGATCGAGTCTTCGTAATTGTAGCCGTTCCACGGCATGAACGCGACGAGCGCGTTGCGGCCGAGAGCGAGGTCGCCGAGGTCGGTCGACGGACCGTCCGCGATGATGTCGCCCTTGTTCAGAACGTCACCCACGGAAACCAGCGGACGCTGGTTGACGCAGGTGTTCTGGTTCGAACGCTGGAACTTCTGCAGACGATAGATGTCGACGCCTGACTTCGACGGATCGAGGTCTTCGGTGGCGCGGATAACGATACGGGTCGCATCGACCTGGTCGACCACGCCGCCACGGCGGGCGGCGATCGCCGCACCGGAATCGCGGGCGACGACCGGCTCCATGCCGGTGCCGACGAACGGAGCCTCGGCGCGCACCAGCGGCACGGCCTGACGCTGCATGTTCGAGCCCATGAGCGCGCGGTTGGCGTCGTCGTTTTCCAGGAACGGGATCAACGCCGCGGCAACCGAAACGAGCTGCTTCGGCGAGACGTCCATCAGGTTGATGGTGTCGCGCGGAGCAAGCATCACTTCGCCGGAATGGCGGCAGACCACGAACTCCTCGGCGAAGGTGCCGTCATCGTTCATCGGAGCGTTCGCCTGCGCGACGTAGTACTTCGCCTCTTCCATGGCGGAGAGGTAAAGCACGTCGTTGGTCACCTTGCCGTCGACGATCCTGCGGTACGGGCTCTCGATGAAGCCGTACTTGTTGACGCGGGCGAAGGTCGCAAGCGAGTTGATCAGACCGATGTTCGGGCCTTCCGGCGTCTCGATCGGGCAAATGCGGCCGTAATGGGTCGGGTGAACGTCGCGAACTTCGAAGCCCGCGCGCTCGCGGGTCAGACCACCCGGGCCAAGGGCCGAAAGACGGCGCTTGTGGGTGATTTCCGAAAGCGGGTTCACCTGGTCCATGAACTGCGACAGCTGCGAGGAGCCGAAGAATTCACGAACCGCGGCGGCAGCCGGCTTCGCGTTGATCAGGTCCTGCGGCATGACGGTGTCGATCTCGATCGACGACATGCGTTCCTTGATAGCGCGCTCCATGCGCAGGAGACCCAGGCGATACTGGTTCTCCATCAATTCACCGACCGAGCGGACACGGCGATTGCCGAGGTTGTCGATGTCGTCGATCTCGCCCTTGCCGTCGCGCAGCTCGACCAGCATCTTGACCACGGCCAGGATGTCGTCCTTGCGCAGCGTGCGAACCGTGTCGGCAACATCGAGATCGAGGCGCATGTTCATCTTCACGCGGCCGACGGCGGAGAGGTCGTAACGCTCCGCGTCGAAGAACAGCGAATTGAACATGGCTTCCGCCGATTCCATGGTCGGCGGCTCGCCCGGACGCATGACGCGATAGATGTCGAAAAGCGCGTCCTGGCGGTTCTCGTTCTTGTCGGCCGCAAGCGTGTTGCGGATATAGGCGCCGACATTGATGTGGTCGATGCCGAGAATCGGGATTTCGTCGAAGCCTGCGTTCAGGATGATCGGCAGGGTCTTCTCGTCGATCTCGTCGCCGGCTTCCAGGTAGATCTCGCCGGTTTCCAAATTGACGACGTCTTCGGCGAGATAGTTGCCGTAGAGATCGTCATTGGTGGCCTTCAGCGCCTTCAGGCCCTTGTCGGAGAGCTGGCGCAGGAGGCGCGGAGTGAGCTTCTTGCCGGCCTCGACGACGACTTCGCCGGTGTCGGCGTCCACCATCTCGGAGAGAGCCTTCGCACCCTTCAGGGTTTCCGGCTGGAACGGAATCCGCCAGCCATCGCCGTCGCGCTCGTAGATCGACTTCGAGTAGAAGGTCGACAGGATATCCTCGCCGTCCATGCCGAGCGCCATCAGAAGCGAGGTCACGGGGATCTTGCGGCGGCGGTCGATACGGGCGAAGACGATGTCCTTGGCGTCGAACTCGATGTCGAGCCAGGAACCGCGATAGGGAATGACGCGGGCGGCGAAAAGCAGCTTGCCGGAAGAGTGGCTCTTGCCCTTGTCGTGGTCGAAGAAGACACCCGGCGAACGGTGCATCTGGGACACGATCACGCGTTCGGTGCCGTTCACGATGAACGTACCGTTATCGGTCATGAGCGGCATGTCGCCCATGTAGACGGACTGTTCCTTGATGTCCTTGATGGATTTCGCGCCGGTATCCTCGTCGATATCGAACACGATGAGACGCAGCGTCACCTTAAGAGGCGCCGCATAGGTCAGATCGCGCTGGCGGCACTCTTCCACGTCGAACTTCGGCGGTTCGAACTCGTAGGACACGAATTCGAGCATGGAGGCGCCGGAAAAATCGGTGATCGGGAAGACGGACTTGAAGACGGCGTTCAGACCTTCGTCCGGGCGGCCGCCCTTCGGTTCGTCGACCATCAGAAATTGGTCATAGGACGCCTTCTGAACCTCGATGAGGTTCGGCATCTCAGTGACTTCGGGGATTTTTCCAAAAAACTTGCGTACGCGCCTGCGACCATTAAACGAAAGGGTCTGAGCCATCGTCGCTCCTTCAAAATTGCATCCGGGCCTGCAACGGACGGGGTTCGCTGGCCAGTCGATCCCGTCGATCAATGGGTATTCCCAATCTCGTCCCACTTCCCCAACACGCCAGGCCGGATCGCCTTTTCGGTTCGGTTCGGGACCATCCTCTCGAGAACCCATTACCCAGGAACCGTTTTTGACGGTTCCTGGGTAATCTGTTCGGAGGAAAACCGGTGGGAGAGGAGAAATCCCCTCTCCCACCGCATTCCGATATTACTTGACGTCGACCTTGGCGCCGGCATCCTCAAGCTTCTTCTTGAGGTCAGCGGCTTCAGCCTTGGAGACGGCTTCCTTGACAGCCTTCGGAGCGCCTTCGACGAGGTCCTTGGCTTCCTTGAGGCCGAGGCCGGTGATGGCACGGACTTCCTTGATGACGTTGATCTTGTTCGCGCCGGCATCCGTGAGGATGACGTCGAACTCGGTCTTTTCTTCTTCAGCCGGAGCGGCAGCACCGCCGGCAGCACCGCCAGCGGCAGCAACGGCTACCGGAGCAGCGGCAGAAACGCCCCACTTCTCTTCGAGCAGTTTGGAAAGCTCAGCAGCTTCCAGAACGGTCAGAGCAGAGAGGTCTTCAACGATCTTTGCGAGATCAGCCATTTTACTAGTTCCTTATATTCGGTTCGAACTTGGTTTGGGTATGAACAGCGAAAAACCGCCTTAAGCGGCTTCCTCGTCCTTCTTGGCGTAGGCCGCGAACACGCGGGCAAGCTGGCTTGCCGGTGCCGCGACAACCGTAGCGACGCGGGTGGCCGGAGCATTCAAGAGGCCCAGCAGCTTGCCGCGAAGCTCGTCCAGCGAAGGCAGGGTCGCAAGCGACTTGACCGCATCCGCAGAGAGCGTGGTTGCACCCATGGCGCCGCCCAGGACAACGATCTTGTCGTTGGTCTTGGCGAAATCCATGACGACCTTCGGAGCCGTGACCGGGTCTTCGCTGAATGCGATCAGCGTCTGACCCTTGAAGAGATTTGACATCCCTTCCGACTCCGTACCCTGAAGAGCGATCTTGGCCAGACGGTTCTTCGCGACTTTGACGGTGCCGCCAGCAGCGCGCATCTTCGAACGAAAATCGTTCATCTGCGCAACTGTGACACCAGCATAGTGGGCCACGACAACCGAACCGGAAGCCTTGAAGACTTCGTTCAGCTCCGTGACAAATTCGCGCTTTTCCGCTCTTTCCACTGTCTGTCTCCAGTTGACGGGACCGCAATCCTGCAGGTCCCATCGGGTTGCCTTTGCCTCAAGGGGCCCGTCTCGGGACCCTATGGTCCCTTGATTAGGACCCCAAGCGACGCTTGAGGATCCTGTCCCCTCGCTCTGTCGCCGTAAGGCTCCAGGCACAAGGCACACTAGGCTCGAACCGAATTCGCGAGGCGCATGGCACCTCAAAAATCTCGGGTCTTACCCGTCTCATGCAGGTCAAACGATTAAGGCCGAAGCCACCCGCAATCTCGGACAGGAATTCCGGATTTCTCCGGAAATCCCCGGCCCCGAAGGACCGGGAATTCAGTCATCCGAAGCCCGAAAGCTCCGGAAATTCTTATGATCAGACCGTGACCGTGGCCGGATCGATCTTGACGCCGGGGCCCATGGTCGAGGAGATCGCCACGCGCTTGACGTAGTTGCCCTTGGCGCCAGCCGGCTTGGCCTTGATCACCGCATCGGCGAAAGCCTTGATGTTCTCTTCCAGCGCCTTGGCGTCGAACGACGCTTTGCCGACGCCGGCATGCACGATACCGGCCTTTTCGACGCGGAACTCGACGGCGCCGCCCTTGGAGGCCTTGACGGCTGCGGCGACGTCCATGGTGACCGTGCCGACCTTCGGGTTCGGCATCATGCCACGCGGGCCGAGCACCTTGCCGAGACGACCGACGAGCGGCATCATGTCCGGCGTGGCGATGCAGCGATCGAAGTCGATCTTGCCGCCCTGGACGATTTCGACCAGGTCTTCGGCGCCGACGATGTCCGCACCGGCCGCTTTGGCTTCGTCAGCCTTGGCGCCACGGGCGAAAACGGCGACGCGAACGTCACGGCCGGTGCCGTTCGGCAGATTGACGACGCCGCGGACCATCTGGTCTGCGTGGCGCGGATCGACACCGAGATTCATGGCGATTTCGACCGTCTCGTCGAACTTCGCGGTCGCACGGGCCTTGACCATCGATATGGCGTCGTTGAGCGCGACGAGCTTGGTCGGATCGACGCCTTCGCGGATCTTCTGAATACGCTTTGCAAGCTTTGCCATGTTATGCCACCACTTCCAGGCCCATGGCGCGGGCGGAGCCCTCGATCATGGCCATTGCGCCTTCGATATCCGCGGCATTCAGGTCCTTCATCTTGGCTTCGGCGATCGACTTGATCTGAGCCTTGGTGAGGGTACCGGCCTTGGCGCCCTTGCCCGGAGTCTTGGAACCGGACTGGATCTTCGCTTCCTTCTTGAGGAAGTAGCTGACCGGCGGCTGCTTCATCGCGAAGGTGAAGGACTTGTCCTGGTAATAGGTGATGACGACCGGGATCGGCATACCCTTTTCCATTTCCTGCGTGGCGGCGTTGAACGCCTTGCAGAATTCCATGATGTTGATGCCACGCTGACCAAGCGCCGGGCCGATCGGCGGGGACGGGTTTGCCGATCCTGCCTTGACCTGCAGCTTGAGCTGGCCTGCTACCTTCTTAGCCATTTCTCTCTGCCTTTCGTTATGGGCCGGCTTCCCGGCCCGACATGCCGGATTTCTCCGGCGGCTGCGGTTGCGTGGTTCGGTCGGGGCTCCCGGCTAAAGGCGCCATCCCTCCCACGCGATTTGCGGCAGACGCCGCACGAAGCCAGCCGCACGAGCAGCCGGCCCCATCTCGAAATTCATCAGACCTTTTCGACCTGACCGTATTCCAGCTCGACCGGGGTCGCGCGACCAAAGATCGAGACCTCCACCTTGAGGCGGGAACGCTCCTCGTCGACATCCTGCACGGTGCCGTTGAAAGAAGCGAAAGGACCATCCGAGACGCGGACCTGCTCGCCGATCTCGAACGTGATCGAGGACTTCGGCCGCTCCACGCCTTCCTGGACCTGACCGAGAATGCGCTCGGCCTCGAAGTCCGGGATCGGAACCGGCTTGTTGTCGGAACCGAGGAAACCGGTGACCTTCGGCGTGTTCTTGATGAGGTGATAAGCCTCATCGGTCAGATTCGCCCGGACAAGAACATAGCCCGGGAAGAACTTGCGCTCGGAATCGACCTTGCGGCCACGGCGCACTTCAACGACCTTCTCAGTCGGCACCAGGATCTTCTCGAACAGATGCTCAAGCCCCTTCTGGCGAGCCTTGTTCTCGATATCCTCGGCAACCTTCTTCTCAAAATTAGAATATGCGTGGACGATGTACCAGCGCGCCGCCATCTTCATTCTCCAAGAATCAAACGCTGACGTTCAGTACGAGACGTAACAACCAGCCAATCAACTGGTCCGCAGCGAAGAAAAACAGCGCAGCAAAAATAACCATCACCAGCACCATGGCCGTGGAGATCATTGTCTCGCGCCGAGACGGCCAATGAATTTTAGCCGCTTCAGAGCGCACCTGGCGCAGAAACGTAACGGGATTGGTTTTGGATGCCATCGACTGCCCACGCAATTACGGCGCGTAAAGCTGACCTCGCTCAGCCCCACGCACCGCGTGTCTGTTTTGAACTCTACATAAACACCCCTTCCCCTTTACACAAGAGGGAAAACAGTGTTCGATGAAATTTCGTCCCTTCGTTCGGCACGCCAATTTCAGACAATTCCGCTGCGTTCAATCTCGCGCCAATCATCGGAAATGGCAGGGGCAGAGGGGCTCGAACCCCCGACCTGCGGTTTTGGAGACCGCCGCTCTACCAACTGAGCTATACCCCTTCAACCCCGGCGGAAACGGACAGTCCTTTGCCGCCGGCAAGCTAGGCGCTCCCTTTAAGGGGATGCGCCACGCTTTGCAAGAGCGTTTTTGAATATCCCCGCGTTCTAACTCAGGTTTCTGTTGCCGGAGTCCGAAGGCTTCACAAAGCGCCCGACGGAAAGCGCCGGCTCCGGCCCGCCCGCCAGGATTTCCTTGCCCGGCAGCACGCCCGAAGACTGGGCGTTTCTTTCGGGCAGGGGCGGAAGACGACGCCAGGAAAGACGCGGCGGCCTTTCCACATAGGCGTCCGGCTGGTTGACCATCCCCCCTGCGACGCGGGCGACGATCGCCTCGATGCCAAACCTGCGGCCGTCCTCGTTGTAGAAGTTGCCTTTCACCTGAATGGTGCCGGCCAGCGCCTTGACGAAATCGGCCAGCAACTCATTGTCGATCGGTTCGGGATGGCGCCAGAAGCTGTCCAGCCCGCCTTGATGGGTGAGGCCGGGAATGTCGTAGATCGCCGAACCGAGAGCGATGGTCGGTATGCCGAGGCGCAGGCTCTGGAGGCCGGTGGTGGAATTGACGATAACGACACCCTGGGATCGTTTGAGAATCCTGCTGAGATCCCCCTTCTCGATGAAGACCACCCGGCCGGCAACGCGATGACGCGCCGCCAACCGCGCAACCACCTTGCGCCATCCTTCCAGATCGTTGTCGAGCGGGTGCTGCTTGACGATCAGCCGGCTGCCTTCGGGCGCATGGCGCGAAAAGGACTGCATCACCTGCTCGAGCATCTGCGAAAGATGCCGGTAGGGCGAATTCGCGCGGATCTGATAGTCGCTCTGCAATTGCAGCGCCAGCAGGTAGTTGATCCGGGTCTCGTCCTCCAGGAAGCCTTCCGGAAGATCGTGCCGCGGGCGGAACATGCGCGGCAGCCAGGAGAGATAATCGAAAAGAGGATCGTAATATTTGTCCGAACGATAAAACGGAAACATCGCCCGGCCGAAATAGGCGGCGAGATTATAAACAACCTCGTTCGTCGCCTCCTGCCCGAAGGTGTGGCCGTAATGGGCCTTCAGATCCGGAACGCCCACCTGTTTCGCAATCCTGCGGATGTGATCCGGATCGCTTGGAAAATGGGAAAAGCGTCCCATGCCGTTCCGTTCGAGGGTGATCCAATCCGGCCTCAAATAGCCGAATTCCACAGCATGACATCGGACGCCGAACTTGCGGGCCACGCGTGTCGCCAGCCGGTGATAAGGCAACCGGTCCGCATAATAGAGGATATCCGTGACGCCTTCCCGGCGAATCAGGTCCGCCAGGTAGCGCGGCCAGGCCCGCAAGGTGCCGCGATAGTTGACCGCTCCGCGCCTGCGCCAGTAGAGCTGGTCGCCGAATGAGAAGTTCACGCGCTGCGTTCCGATACCCTGCGCCTCGAACGCTTCGGCCAGCTCTCGCCAGAAAACGGAAGGAGGACCCTGCAGGAAGAGGACTTTGGTCATGCGAAAACCAATGTTGTTTGTGACTCGGTACGCCAGGAACGACTGACAAAAACGGTGTCAATTGCCAGATTTGCCGCTAAACATCGAAAGGTATTTTCATCAAGGCAGTTCCCCCGTCAATGCCGAACCCGAAGCCTTATATCATTCCCACAGGTTGTGCGATATGAAATCACGCACGTTCCTGTTCCTTCAGGGGCCAGCCTCGCCTTTCCTCAGGTCGCTGGCGGAAGCGGTGGAAAAGAAAGGCGCTTCCGTCAAGAAACTCAGCGTCTGCCTCGGAGATCTGGTCTTTTGGTGGCCAAAGGAAAGCGACTTCTTCAAAGATCGCAACGATAAGTGGCCGGTGTATCTCGAATGCTACATTCGCGATCACAATATCACCGACATTGTCATGTTAGGTGATGGCCGGCGCATTCATGCAGCAGCCGCGGACATCGGCATTCGCGAGGGGCTTCGCGTCCATATTCTGGAACACGGCTATCTGAGGCCCGACTGGCTGACCGTCGAACCGGACGGCATGTCCGCTCATTCCCGGTTCCCGCGGGAGCCGCGCGAGATCGAAGCGCTGGCTGCGGGCCGACCGGCGGTCCCGTCCGGCGGCCTTTACCGGTCGAGCTTTCTCACCTATGCGCTTTACGACCTCACCTACCACATTCCGAACGTCGTTCTCGGCTGGCTCGTTCATCCGCACTACCGGACGCATGGCCCGGTCCATCCGCTGGTCGAGTACAGCGGCTGGTTCTGGAAAGGCCTGACGGCGGGCAAGCGCCGACGCGAGGCCGAGAAGGCGATAGCGGCCTCTCTGGCGCCCGATGCGAACGGGAATGCAGAATTCTTCCTGTTTCCGCTTCAATTGCCAGGCGATTACCAGATCCGCCGGCATGCGCCCGGAGGCGATCTCTTCAGGCTCGTCGACGCGGCCGTCGCATCCTTCGCCCGGCATGCCCCGGCCGGAAGCCACCTGCTCTTCAAGGTCCACCCGATCGACAACGGACTGTCGCGCTGGCCAGATCGCATCGGTAAAGCAGCGGGAAAGCATGGGGTTGCCGGACGAGTGTTCGTCGCAGACGGCGGCGATACGGACGCTTTGATCCAAAAGTCCAGCGGCATCGTGACGGTCAATTCGACGGTGGGACTGACGGCGCTCGCCGCGGGAAAGCCGGTCGTTGCGCTGGGATCTGCGATCTACGATGTGCCCGGGCTCACCTTTCAGGACAGCCTCGCCGCCTTCTGGCAGAGACCTGTCGCTCCCGATCCGGACCTCTTCGATGCCTTCATGCGGGCGCTTGCGGCGACCACGCAGGTGCGCGGCGGCTTCATCGGCCGGCAGGCAATTCAGGCCGGTGTCGAGAATGTCGCCGAACGGCTCATGGAAACCGAAGACAGGCTTCCCCTCGCCTTTCGCAAGCCACGGGGCCCCGCATCCTTCCGTTACGAGAGCGAGCTCTTTCCCTAGGATTGACTCAAGGTGAGAAGGCCCGCTCGCTCTGCGGCATTCTCAAAAGCAAAGGGCCCCGCCGTTTCCGGCGAGGCCCTCTTATTCCGATATGGTGTCGATCACTCGACGATGGAAGCGACGATGCCTGCGCCGACGGTGCGGCCGCCTTCGCGGATGGCGAAGCGCAGCTTCTCTTCCATGGCGATCGGCACGATCAGCTCGACATCGACCGTCACGTTGTCGCCCGGCATCACCATTTCCGTGCCTTCCGGCAGCGTCACGATGCCCGTCACGTCCGTCGTGCGGAAGTAGAACTGCGGACGGTAGTTGGTGAAGAACGGCGTATGACGGCCACCCTCTTCCTTCGTCAGGATGTAGGCTTCCGCCTTGAACTTCTTGTGCGGCTTCACCGAACCCGGCTTGCACAGGATCTGCCCGCGCTCGACGCCGTTGCGGTCGACACCGCGCAGCAGCGCGCCGATGTTGTCGCCCGCCTGGCCCTGGTCGAGCAGCTTGCGGAACATCTCGACGCCCGTGCAGGTCGTCTTCGTCGTCGGACGGATGCCGACGATCTCGACTTCCTCGCCCACCTTGATGATGCCGCGCTCGACGCGGCCCGTCACAACCGTGCCGCGGCCCGAGATCGAGAACACGTCTTCGATCGGCATCAGGAACGGCTGGTCGATCGGACGCTCCGGCGTCGGGATATAGGCATCCACCTGCGCCATCAGCTCGCGGATCGCGTCTTCGCCGATCTTCTTGTCCGAATCTTCCAGTGCCGCAAGCGCCGAACCCTTGACGATCGGAATGTCGTCGCCCGGGAAGTCGTAGGACGACAGAAGCTCGCGCACTTCCAGCTCGACAAGCTCCAGAAGCTCAGCGTCGTCGACCTGGTCCACCTTGTTCAGGAACACCACGATCGCCGGTACGCCGACCTGGCGGGCCAGCAGGATGTGCTCGCGCGTCTGCGGCATCGGGCCGTCGGCGGCCGAAACAACCAGGATCGCGCCGTCCATCTGCGCCGCACCGGTGATCATGTTCTTCACATAGTCGGCGTGGCCGGGGCAGTCGACGTGAGCATAGTGGCGGGCCGGCGTCTCATACTCGACATGCGCCGTCGAGATGGTGATGCCGCGCGCCTTCTCTTCCGGCGCCGCGTCGATCTGGTCATAGGCCTTGAACTCGCCGAAATACTTCGTGATCGCCGCCGTCAACGACGTCTTCCCATGGTCAACGTGACCAATCGTGCCGATGTTGACGTGCGGCTTGTTCCGCTCAAACTTGCTCTTTGCCATTGAATGCTTCCTGTGAACATAAGAGGTGAACCCGGCGACCGGGTTTGGTGTCGCCGTTTAAGGCTTTCCACCAGAATGCGCAAGACATAATTACGGCACGCGCCGGGACAAGGGGGAGCCGGGAAACCTGCGTCAGACGGGCGCCGAAAGTCTCATCGCCGGCACCAGCGACCGAGGAAGAGATCGCCTCCTCGCCGGATGCACCCGGACAAGGCATCACCGGAGGTCGCCTCGTGAGAGGCAGCACGGCCAAATGGATGAAAGTCTTGGAGCGGGTAGCGGGAATCGAACCCGCGTATTCAGCTTGGAAGGCTGCTGCTCTACCATTGAGCTATACCCGCGGGGTGGTCCGATCCGGCGACAGAATGGTGGAGGGAGTTGGATTTGAACCAACGTAGGCTGAGCCAACGGATTTACAGTCCGTCCCCTTTAACCACTCGGGCATCCCTCCAGTTTTCCGTCTGGATCTGCTGACCAAGCTCGTCAGACCGAAGAACGTTTCCTCGTCCCGCGATCTGCGCCGCGTATATGACCGCACCGTTCCCGTCTGTCAACACGAGGCTTTTGGAAAAATGACGAAAAAATAAATTGCCCCGCGACCTGCGCCTCCCGGCCGCGGGAGGGCTTTGCCGAACGAGCCGGCACCGCTATAAGGCGCCATGAGCAAGGAAGACCCACAGGACAAATCCGGCCGCGACAGCCATTACGCCTCGCTGCGCCGCGCCGTGCGCGACGCCAAGCGCGAGCGCGGCGAAATTCCGACGCCGCCGCAGAAGCGGCCGAAATCCAACAAGGACTGGAAGCCGCCGCAGCTTCAGCCGGAACAGGTCTTTCTCTATGGCCTGCATACCGTGCGCGCCGCGCTCGACAATCCCGAGCGCAAGCTGATCAAGCTGTCGGTGACGCAGAACGCCTTTGCGCGGCTCGATATCGGCGAGGCGACCGCCCTTCCCTTCCCGGTCGAATTCGTCACGCCGCAGGATATCGATAGAGTGCTCGGCCCCGAGGCGATCCACCAGGGTGCGATGCTGGAGACCCGGCCGCTTCCGGTGCGCCGGCTGGAAGCGCTCAAGGAAAGCCCGCTGCTCCTCGTCCTCGACCAGGTGACCGACCCGCATAATGTCGGGGCGATCATGCGTTCGGCCGTCGCTTTCGGCGCGGGCGCGATCATCACCACCCAGAGACACAGCCCGACGGAATCCGGCGTGCTTGCCAAATCGGCCTCGGGCGCGCTCGAACTCATACCTTATATACAGATCACCAATCTCGCGGATGCGCTCAGCGACCTGCATCGGCTCGGCTTCCAGACGATTGGGCTCGACTCGGAAGGACCGGCGCCGCTCGAAGGCACGTTCGCCGGCGACCGGATCGCGCTGGTGCTAGGCTCCGAAGGCAAGGGCCTGCGGCAGAAGACCCGCGAGACCGTGACGGCGCTGGCAAGGCTCGACATGCCGGGTGCGATCAAATCGCTCAACGTCTCGAATGCAGCCGCCGTGGCGCTTTATGCCACGCGGCAGCATCTGGCGGAGCGAATTTGACATTTGATCCCCACCAAGGATGGGCGCTCATTCAAATGTCGGAGGAAAAGGACCACCAGCGAAGGCGGGATGACCGCTTTCGCTTCAACTGCCGGTCGAAATCCATCTCCGCGCAAGCTTTATATGAAATCCTCCTAATGTTCTTGCTGGGAGATGGGGATGGATCGCGGAACCTGGAGAAAGCCCGTCGTTCTGGAAATGTATGGACGACCCGGCCTCGTGACCGTTTCCGATACGCTGGAGGCGGCCCTGACGCTTCTCGGAGCCTGGCCCGCAAAGCGGAGCGAGGCCCATGTGACAGCGGTGACGACCTGCCGCGACGTCCTGACCGGAAAAGCCATAGCAGGCCTGGCGCGCGCCGACTTCATAGAAGCCGCTCTGGACGCGGGATATCACGTTCAGCCGGAAACCTTTCTGGACGCCCAATGGACGTTGTTTCCCAGCCTCAGCGATGATCTCCAGGAGCATTTCGACCCATCCCATGCCGGCGCTACGCAGCTCGCGCCACCGATAGATGTCCTTGACGGAAGGCAGATATCCGGGCCCGTCATTTCCTGGGATGGGCCGCCTTCCGATGCGCTCCGACCCGAGAGGATCGGGATGCGGGAATTGCTCGTACGCTTGGCGGAGATACTTGGCATGATCCTCTTGGAGACGTGCAGGAACGCGGCCGATCTCCTGAACATCGACATCGACGCCCGGCGAAGACCGAATCGCGGGATCCGCTAGTTTTTAAGACTCCCAAGTGGTGGGCAAACATGTCATTGCAGGTGCTTTGCAAATTGATGTGACCGCCCGCCATGAACTCCATGCTCGCTACATTCGAAAAAGCCGCGCTGCTCGCAGGCAAGGCCATTTTAGATGTCCAGAAAGCGGGGCCGAACACCAGCTACAAGGCCGACCGCTCGCCGGTGACGGAGGCGGACGAGCGGGCCGAGGCGATCATCCTGGCCGAGCTCGCCCAGGCGTGTCCGGATATTCCGGTGGTCGCTGAGGAAGCCGCCGCTATGGGACGTATCCCCGCGATCGAAGGGCGCTCCTTCATCCTTGTCGATCCGCTCGACGGAACCAAGGAGTTCATCAGCGGCTACCCGGATTTCACGGTCAACATCGCCCTGATCGAGAACGGCGCGCCCGTGCTGGGCGTCGTTTACGCCCCTGCCCTCCATGTCGCCTATCTCGGCGGCGGCGGAGAAGCGGTGAAGCTCATCGTCGATGATGACATGGCCGTGTCTACCCGGGAGCCGATCCTGGCCAGGCAGGTCGAGACGCCGCCGGTCGCGGTCGCAAGCCGCTCCCATAGCTCCGGCGAGACCGAAGCCTTCCTCAAGGCGTCGGGGGCCCTGGACATCCGCTGCATCGGCTCGTCCTTGAAATTCTGCCTGCTGGCGGAAGGGGCGGCCGACCTCTATCCCCGTTTCGGACGGACGATGGAATGGGATACGGCGGCGGGCGATGCGGTATTGCGCGCAGCCGGCGGCGCGACGCTCCAGCTTGATGGCGGACCGCTGCGTTACGGCAAGACCGGACAGGCGGGTCTGGTGGATTTCGTCAATCCCGATTTCATCGCCTGGGGCCGGCGCAAGAACCCGGCTTGAGACACCGCCGAGGCCGCGAACCGGAGCCATTCACACCGCGGTCACAGAGACCGCCGATTTTCGCGGGCGGGCGGCGGCCTGCCGAATCGCATAGTTCGGAAGATGCAACGCAACCCGGTGGAATTAATTCTATTCTCTGATGATGCGTTGCAATAAAAACCGGAAGCGAATAGGAAAATTGCAGATGAAAGCAGACGTTCTGCTTAACCGTGACGGGGATTGCTGATGCGTATTGTAATGGTTGGATCGGGTTACGTCGGCCTGGTTTCGGGAGCCTGCTTTGCGGATTTCGGACATGACGTGATCTGCGTGGACAAGGCGGTGGAAAAGATCGAGGCGCTGAAGAAGGGCGTCATCCCGATCTTCGAGCCGGGACTGGACGCGCTGGTCGAATCGAACGTCAAGGCCGGACGTCTTTCCTTCACCACCGATCTCGGCAGCGCGGTTGCCGATGCCGACGTCGTCTTCATCGCCGTCGGCACGCCGTCGCGCCGCGGCGACGGACATGCCGACCTCGGCTACGTCTATGCCGCGGCCCGGGAAATCGCCGCGGCGATCAAGGGCTTCACCGTCGTGGTCACCAAGTCCACCGTCCCGGTCGGCACCGGCGACGAGGTCGAGCGGATCATCCGGGAAACCAACCGGCAAGCGGATTTCGCCGTCGTCTCCAACCCGGAATTCCTGCGCGAGGGTGCGGCGATCGAGGACTTCAAGCGGCCGGACCGGATCGTGGTCGGCCTTTCCGACGAACGCGCCCGCGCCGTCATGACCGAAGTCTACCGGCCGCTCTATCTCAACCAGTCGCCGCTCCTCTTCACCAGCCGCCGCACGTCCGAGCTCATCAAATATGCCGCGAACGGCTTCCTGGCGATGAAGATCACCTTCATCAACGAGATGGCGGATCTCTGCGAACGGGTCGGCGCCGACGTGCAGGACGTCTCGCGCGGCATTGGCCTCGACGGCCGTATCGGCTCGAAATTCCTGCATGCAGGTCCCGGCTACGGCGGCTCCTGCTTCCCGAAGGACACGCTGGCGCTTGCCAAGACCGCGCAGGACCATGACAGCCCGGTTCGCCTGATCGAGACGACCATCGCCGTCAACGACAACCGCAAGCGCGCCATGGGCCGCAAGGTGATCGCCGCCGCCGGCGGCGACGTGCGCGGCAAGAAGATCGCCGTCCTCGGCCTCACCTTCAAGCCGAACACGGACGATATGCGGGACAGCCCGGCAATCGCGGTGGTCCAGACGCTGAAGGATGCGGGCGCGATCGTTTCCGGCTACGATCCGGAGGGCATGGCAAACGCAAGGCAGCTCATGGAGATCGAATTTGCGAGCGGTCCCTATCAGGCGGCCGAAGGCGCCGATGTCGCCGTTCTCGTCACCGAGTGGAACGAGTTCCGCGCGCTCGACCTCGAACGCCTCAAGTCCGTCATGAAGGCGCCGGTCCTCGTCGATCTGCGCAACGTCTACCGCAGGCCCGAAGTCGAGGCCCACGGTTTTACCTATACCGGCGTGGGCAAGGTCTGACGGTAAAAGCAGGGCGCAGGGGCAAAGCTCTGCGCCCACCCACCATTATCAATTCGGAGCTATGGGGAAGGCTGCCTGCTACAGCGTGGAAGTGGTGCCCCCGGCAGGGTTCGAACCCGCGACCCCCTGATTACAAATCAGGTGCTCTACCAACTGAGCTACAAGGGCACTTTCGAGACGGGGAGTTACCAGATTTTCCCTTCCTGTAAAGGGAAAATCGCCATGATGGTTTAAACCGGAACATCGTGTGCCGGGGAAGCCAGATTGCCCGATGGGCCAAGGCGCTTGTCCAGAGGCCGGTTTTTCCTGTACCTAAGGCCGTCCCGCCGGCATGGTCCTGTCACAGGATCGTGTTAGGTCAACCGGTTACAGCGTCCCTAGCGCGCCCAGTCGGGCGGCGGCACCGTCAAAGGCCCGTTCATGTCGTCCCAGCCCAAAAAGCTTTCCTTCATCGCCTCCACAGCGCCGGAAGCGCAGTCCGGACTGGAAGAACTGGTGCGTCTCTACGGCAATGTGCGCACGGAAGAATCCGACGTGATCGTGGCGCTCGGCGGCGACGGCTTCATGCTGCAGACGCTGCGCGAGACGATCAATACCGGGAAAAGCGTCTACGGCATGAATCGCGGTTCGGTCGGCTTCCTGATGAACAACTACCGCACGGAGAAACTCCACGAGCGCATCGAAGCGGCCGTCGAGAACGAATTCCACCCGCTCAAGATGACGACCACCAACGAGGACGGTTCCACATCCATTGCGCTCGCCATCAACGAGGTCTACCTCTTCCGGCAGTCCTATCAGGCGGCCAAGCTGAAGGTGGAGATCGACGGCCACGTGCGGCTGGAGGAGCTCATCTGCGACGGCCTGATGATCGCAACCCCTGCCGGCTCGACCGCCTACAATCTCTCCGCTCACGGCCCGATCCTGCCGCTCGAAGCGCCGCTGCTCGCCATGACGCCGGTTTCGGCCTTCCGGCCACGGCGCTGGCGCGGCGCGCTGCTGCCGAACCATGTCTGCGTCGATCTCGACATCCTCGAACCGGACAAACGCCCGGTCAATGCGGTCGCCGACAATGTCGAGGTCAAATCCGTGCTGCATGTCCGGGTGGCGCAATCGGCCGAGGTGACCGCGCGTATTCTTTCCGATCCGGACCATTCCTGGTCGGACCGGATTCTTGCCGAACAGTTCAACAACTGACCCAACGTCAGCCGGCCCGGCGGCAGATATCTGACCTTGCGTGAAGGCTAGCGCTTGCGGACGAAGGCGCGCAGAAAAGTATTCGTCGCATTCGCCGCCATCCGATCGATCTCGGTATCCGGCGTCTGCCGTCCGAGCTGCTGGTCGTAGCGCAGGTCGGTCGCGAGAAGCGCCATGTACTGGCGGGCGGCGAGCGCCGGATCATCGATGTCGAGATAACCGGCATGGGCGAGCTGGGCAAGGCGCGCGGCGATCGCCGGATATTTCTTGCCTGGCCCGTATTCCTTCCAGGTCTCGAAAAGCTCGGGGAAGCGGGCGCCCTCCGTCTCCACCAGCTTGCGCAGCCAGCGGCCGTTGGGATCGCAGATCGCCTTGCGCAGAAGCTGTGCCGAAAAGGCCGTCAGCTCCCTTTCCAGATCCTGCGGCGCGACGGGAAACGTATCGAGGACGCGGAAGAAACCGGCGCTGGACCGATCGGTGATTTCGGCGACCACGACCTTGAAGAGATTATCCTTATCGCCGAGCTGGTTGTAGACCGTCTGGCGCGAGACCCCTGCCCTTGCCGCGATCGCGTCGATGCTGGCGCCGGCAAACCCCTGCTCGGCAAAAACATCGGCCGCGGCGTTCAATATCGCCTGGCGCTTGTTCTGCGCCGGCGGCCAGGTCTCGTGATCGCGCGTAAGTTCGGCAGACGAATTTTTCATGACATTACCATATCGGCACTTGACGGATTGGACAATCGTGTCCAAAATCTTTTACATGATTGCGTGCGCCCATCCTCCCGATCTCGGCCGGCTCTCATAATCAGCTCCCATAATCGTCCTCCGCCCTGCCGTATCACGGCAGATGTGGTGACGGGAAAGGTTTTTTCCAAATGCAAAGCAGAGCTCCTTCGCATGCCCTGTCGCTCGGGCTGCTCTCCGCTATCGGGCTTTTCGCCCTCGACATGTATCTTCCCGCCCTTCCCACCATCAGCGCCAACCTGAATGCCGACAGCCATGCGGTGCAGGCGAGCCTGATCTCGTTCTTTGCCGCCATGGCGGTTTCGCAGATCGTCTATGGGCCTGTGTCCGACATGTTCGGCCGCAAGCCGCCGCTCTATGCGGGTCTCGGCCTTTATGCGGTCGGCGCAATCGGCTGCGCGCTGTCGCCGTCGATCGAATGGCTGATCGCCTTCCGCTTCCTGCAGGGCATGGGCGCCTGCGCCGGCGTCGTCATCTCCCGCGCCATCGTCCGCGACCTGCATACCGGCCCGGCAGCGGCCCAGCTGATGTCGCGGCTGATGCTGGTCTTCAGCGTCTCGCCTATCCTCGCGCCCCTCGCCGGCAGCATCGTCACCGTCTTCGGCGACTGGCGGCTGATCTTCTGGGTCATGGTCGGAGCCGGCGCCGTCGGTCTCATCGTCGTTCTCTTCTTCCTCGAAGAGACGCGCCTTCCCGCCGCCCGCAGCGAAAGCAGCGTCGGCAGCGCGCTCAGGGCTTACGGCACGTTGCTCAAAGATCCCTATTACCTCGGGCTCGTCTTCATCGCCTCCTTCGGCATGTCGAGCTACATGATCTATGTGGCCAATTCCTCCTTCGTGCTGATCGAGCATTACGGTCTCACGCCGTCCTTCTACAGCGTCGTCTTCTCCTGCAACGCAGTTGCCTTCATCGGCATGTCGCAGATGAACGGCTGGCTGTCCCGCAAGATCGGACTCAGGAAGGTCATCCGCGGCGCGGTCCTCGGTTACGCGGCGATGATGGTCACGCTGGCGCTCGTCACATCGCTCGGGCTTGATCGGCTCGACATCATGGCGGCGTTTCTCTTCGGCGGCTACGGCTTCCTCGGCATGATCATCCCGACGGCGGCGGTTCTGGCGCTCGAGCATCACGGACGAATCGCCGGCACGGCTTCGGCCATGATGGGCACGATCCAGTTCGTGACCTCGGCGGTCGTCGTCGGCGTCGGCGGCCTGTTCGCCGACGGGACCTCGCTGCCCATGGTCACCGTCATCGCCGTCTGCTCGACGATCGTCTTCCTGCTGTCGCTCGTCGTCCTGCGCAGCCGGCGCGGCGCCATGGCAGCCGCGGCGGAATAAACGGTCCTCCAAGCAACAAAAAAGCGGCCGGGCTTCAAAGCCCGGCCGCTTTCATCTGCATCTGCAAAACGCCTTATTCCACGTCGGCGACTTCGACATCCGGCTTGCCGCTGATGCGATGGGCAAGTGCGGCTTCCATGAACTCGTTCAGGTCGCCGTCCAGCACGTCGTCAGGCGCCGTGCTTGCGACGCCGGTGCGCAGGTCCTTCACGAGCTGATAGGGCTGCAGCACGTAGGAGCGGATCTGATGGCCCCAGCCGATATCGGTCTTGGAGGCCGCTTCGGCATTGGCCGCCTCCTCACGCTTCTTCAGCTCCGCTTCGTAAAGACGGGCGCGCAGCATGTCCCAGGCCTTGGCGCGGTTCTTGTGCTGCGAGCGTTCCTGCTGGCACTGCACGACGATGCCCGACGGGATATGCGTGATGCGCACGGCCGAGTCGGTCGTGTTGACGTGCTGGCCGCCCGCACCCGACGAACGATAGGTATCGATGCGGCAGTCGCTCTCGTTGATCTCGATATTGATCGAGTCGTCGACGACCGGATAAACCCAGATCGACGAGAAGGAGGTGTGCCGGCGCGCGTTGCTGTCATAGGGCGAGATGCGGACCAGGCGGTGGACGCCCGATTCGGTCTTCAGCCAACCATAGGCGTTGTGGCCCTTGACGAGGATCGTGGCGGACTTGATGCCGGCCTCTTCGCCGTCATGGACTTCCAGAAGCTCTACCTTGAAGCGCTGGCGCTCGGCCCAGCGGGTGTACATGCGCAGAAGCATGTTCGCCCAGTCCTGGCTTTCGGTGCCGCCGGCGCCGGAATGGACTTCCAGATAGGTGTCGTTGCCGTCAGCCTCGCCGGAGAGCATGGCTTCGACCTGACGGCGGGCAGCTTCGGCCTTCAGCGCCTTCAATGCGTCCTCGGCCTCCTTGACGATCGCCTCGTCGCCCTCTTCCTCACCGAGCTCGATCAGCTCGATATTGTCGGAAAGCTGCTGTTCGAGAGCCTTCACGCCGCTGATGCCGTCTTCGAGCTGCTGGCGTTCGCGCATCAGCTTCTGCGCTTCCTGGGCATCGTTCCAGAGGTTCGGATCCTCTGCCTTGTTGTTCAACCAGTCCAGTCGTCTTACCGCCTGGTCCCAGTCAAAGATGCCTCCTCAGCAGGCTTATGGCCTGCTTGATTTCATCGACTACATTCATCATTTCCGCACGCATGCGCTTGTTCTTCACTCTTATGTTGGGTGTTTAAGGTGCCGTGGACATAGTTGCCCCGGTCCCGGATGTAAAGCCCGAGACCGGCCGGCAATCGTGCAGGGATGGATCAGAAGAGGCCCGGCATGCCGGAAGTCACGGCCTGCTGCGCCTGCGGCGAATTGCTGAAGATCTGGTCCTGCGTCATGTATTCGCCGTCACCGATGACCTGGAAGACGTCGGCCGGGCCGGTACCGGGCTTGAACGCCTCGACGATCGTGTCCGGTTCGCCTTCCATGGCCCCCATGCCGGTCTTGCGGTTGACGGCGATCAACTGCATGCCCTCCGGCACATGGAACTTTTCAGCCGGCATGAGCTTGGCCGCCTCGGTCAGAAACTGGCCGAAGATCGGCGCGGCGAGCCCGCTGCCGGTTCCGGCCCGGCCGAGCGGCGTCGGAGTGTCGTAGCCGACATAGAGGCCGGCGACGAGATTCGGCGTGAAGCCCACGAACCAGGCGTCCTTCTCGTCGTTGGTCGTGCCGGTCTTGCCGGCGACATCGCGGTCCTTGACCGGAATCTTGCCGGCGGCCGTCCCGCGCTGGACGACACCCTGCATCATCGAGGTGATCTGGTAGGCGGTCATCGGGTCGAGGACCTGCTCGCGGTTATCGACGATCGTCGGCTCTTCCTGGTTCGCCCATTCATTGTAGTTGCAGCCGTCGCAGGCACGCTCCTCATGACGGAAGATCGTCTTGCCGTAACGGTCCTGGATGCGGTCGATGACGGTCGGCTTGATCTGCTTGCCGCCATTGGCGATCACGGCATAGGCCGACACCATGCGCATGACAGTCGTCTCGCCGGAACCGAGCGACATGGCAAGCACCGGCAGCATCTTGTCATAGATGCCGAAACGCTCGGCATATTCGGCGACCAATTCCATGCCCATGTCCTGCGCAAGGCGTACGGTCATCTGGTTGCGGGACTTTTCGATGCCCGTTCTCAGCGTCGAGGGACCGGCAGACTCCCCGCCGTAGTTTTCCGGCTTCCAGACCTGGCCGCCCGAAACGATCTCGATCGGGGCGTCGAGAATGACGGACGCCGGCGTATAGCCGTTGTCGAGCGCGGCCGCATAGACGAAGGGTTTGAAGGAGGAGCCCGGCTGACGCATCGCCTGGGTGGCGCGGTTGAATTCAGACTGCGCATAGGAGAAGCCGCCGACCATGGCGAGCACGCGGCCCGTATTCGGGTCCATGGCGACGAGACCGCCCTGAACCTTCGGCGGCTGGCGCAGCCTGTACGTCTTCGCCGCCGCGTCGATCGGCTCGGCATAGACCACGTCGCCCGGCTTCAGCACGCCGTCCGGCGACTTTACCGTCTTGCGGGCGCCGGTGGCGTCACGGAAGGCCCATTTCATGTCGTCGGCGGCGATCGTGCCGGTCTCGCGGGCTGGATCAACCTTGCCGTTCGCATCGGTCGACGGCTGCAAGCCGATCGACACGGATTTCGCCGACACGTCGGTCACGACCGCAAGTTTCCATTCCGGCACGTCACGGAGCGGCGGCAGCTTGGCGAGCTCCGGCCCCCAATCCCCCGCCATGCCGATCTCGGCGACCGGGCCGTGGAAACCGCGCCGCTCGTCATATTCCACGAGACCATTTTGAAGCGTGTGGCGCGCGATCACCTGCAGATCGGGATCGAGCGAGGTGCGCACCGAAAGGCCGCCTTCGTAAAGGGCCTTGTCGCCATAGCGTTCGATGATCTGGCGGCGGACTTCTTCCGAAAAGAAGTCCGAGGCGAAAAGATGCGTGCCGCTGCGGCGCTGTTTCACTCCGAGCGGCTGCTTCTTGGCTTCGTCCGCGTCCGGCTGGGTGATGTAGCCGTTCTCGGCCATGCGGTCGATGACCCAGTTGCGGCGCTCTATAGCCTGCTTTTCCCGACGGAACGGATGATAGTTGGCCGGCCCCTTGGGAAGGGCCGCGAGGTAGGCGGCTTCGGCCGTCGTCAGCTCCGTCACCGCCTTGTCGAAATAGGTGAGCGCCGCGCCGGCTATGCCGTAGGAATTCAGGCCGAAGAAGATCTCGTTCAGGTAGAGTTCGAGGATCTTGTCCTTCGAATAGGTCTGCTCGATGCGGAAGGAGAGGATCGCTTCCTTGACCTTGCGGTCGATCGTCTGGTCCGAGGTCAGGAGGAAGTTCTTCGCCACCTGCTGGGTGATGGTCGAGGCTCCTTCCGGGCGCCGGCCCGAGCCGAAATTCTGGATATTGGAGACGATCGCGCGGGCGAGACCGGTGGGGTCGATGCCCGGGTGGTTGTAGAAATTCTTGTCTTCGGCCGAAAGGAAGGCCGCCTTCACGCGGTCGGGCACGGCCTGGATCGGCAGGAACAGGCGGCGCTCGCGCGCATATTCGGCCATCAGCGCACCGTTGCCGGCATGGACGCGGGTCGCGACCGGCGGCTCGTAAGAGGCGAGCACTTCGTAGTTCGGCAGACCCTTGGTCATCCCGCTGAGGTAAATACCCACACCGGCAGCCACGACCAGAAACAGCACGCAGGCCAATCCAAAGAGATAACCAATCAATCTGACCATATCGGAGCTACCGTTCGGCTTTCATTCGGCGCGTGGAACATACCATCGCATGGTTTGAGGCGTTTTGCACGGTGATTGAAGTAGCGCAAGGCGAAAGCGGATCAATCGTCCGTCATCCACCGCGTCTGATTTCCACCGAGTAACCGCCGGAATGTGAGTAAAATAGGGCTCTGAGTTCCGATTTACGCTCCTTCATGCCGCCTCCTCGACATTCGCAGACACCTGTGGCGGCGCGGCCACGAGGCGCCCCTTATCAGCCGCCGTTCTGCACTGCGCGGTCGCGATAGCGCCTTACGGCGTCGGCGAGACGGTCGGCCACCTTTCCGCGCCAGGCCTCGTCCAGCAGCAGCTTCTCATCCTCCTCGTTGGACAGGAATCCGAGCTCCAGCAGCACCGACGGAATATCCGGCGCGCGGAGCACCTGGAAACCCGCGTAACGGTGCGGATTGTTGATGAGCCCGATCTGGCCTTCGAAGGATTCGACGACATTGGCGGCCAGCGCGGTCGAGAAGGCCTGCGTTTCGCGCCGCGCCAGATCGAGCAGGATATCGGCCACTTCCGGAGGGCCGCTCTTGATGCTGAAGCCGGCGAGTTCGTCGGAGAGGTTTTCACGCGCGGCGAGGTTTTCCGCCATGCGGTCGGAGGCCCTGTCGGAAAGCGTGTAAACGGTCGCGCCGCGGATATCCTTCTGCGCCAGCGTATCGGCATGCAGCGAGATGAAGAGATCCGCATGCCCCTGACGGGCGAGCGTGACGCGTTCGGAAAGCGACAGGAACGTATCGTCGTCGCGGGTCAGGAAAGCCTTTATGCCATCAATCCTGTTCAGCCGATCGGCAAGTATCCTGGCGAAAGCGAGCGTGATGGTCTTTTCCGGCGTCTTCGTTCCCGCCCCGGTGGCGCCGGCGTCGATGCCGCCATGGCCGGCATCGACGGCGACGGTGAAGACATCGTCCCGCTCGACCATCGCCAGCGGATCCCGAGCGGGCGGGGCCGGCATGTCCCAGCTCTGCGTCTTGACGAGATCGGCAAAGGCTTCCTTGGACGTCATTTCCGCGTCCAGCACAAGGCGATAGCTGCCGTCGTCGTTCGGCTGCACCTCGGCCAGAACCAGCTTCACGGGCTTTCTGGCCGTCAGGACGATGCGGGCGCTGGTTTCGTCCATCGTTCCGTAACGTATATCCCTGAAGAGACCGCGGGCGGAAAGGTCTTCGGCCGGGAAACCGAAGGCGGCGGCGGGCAGATCGATGATCACCCGTTCCGGCGCGGCGACGTAGTGCACCGAAAATTCCGGCTTCTGCTCGAAATCGATGACTATCCGGGTGCGCGCATCGTCGCCCGCGACCCGCGCGCCGAAGGCGAGAAGCGGCTGCGCCGCCGCATGCGCGGGAGCGGCGGGAAGCATGGCGGCAAGGCCCGCCAGGAACAGCAGCGCGAAAGCGATTCGCGCCAGAACGCCATTCAGGCCCGTGCCGCAGGCTTCAACCGCGCTTGCCTTCACACCCACCCTCAAACCGAAACTCGCATTCAAAACCCCGCCGCCCATCCGAAATCCGCATCGAAGTGCCCGCTCCAGAAGGCATTTGCACGTCGGAGGATGCGAATCAACCACCCGTTCCCTGCCATCCATAAGGTCCCTAATTCCATCCAGAATATGGCAAACCTGGCTTTTCCCTTGCTATTGTGACCGATAAACCATACAACGCGCATGAGGGTTAAAGTGTTGACGGGATAGTCTGCCGATAGGCTGCCAGCCGCACGGGATCTGGCGCCGGAGACCGACAGTCATCCGCCGTCGCTACACTTTCTCCTGATACTCGATCCATCCGGCGGTGGCCGGAACAAGTCCCGGGTGGCGTGCCACCCACCGCTCACACGGAGCACATTCATCGGGCCTGAGGGCCTATGGTATCGTCACTCTCGTTTGGTTTTTAATGTCGCGGCACAATTTTCAGAACCTGGAAGGATTGAGGGAGCAAGAAGCCCCGTCATCTTTCCGGTTGCCGTCACAGTCATGCCCGACGGGAACATCTTTATCCGGCGCAACGACCGAATCGCACGACAGGCCTGACCTCACGGCAGGCCTTTCTGCATTCCCACGGCGGCGCCGAGGAGCAGAATATCAATGGCAGACAAAATGCTTATCGACGCGTCTCATGAAGAGGAGACGCGCGTAGTCGTCGTTCGTGGCAACCGGATCGAAGAATTCGATTTCGAATCGCAGCATAAGAAACAGATACGCGGCAATATCTATCTGGCGAAAGTAACGAGGGTCGAACCCTCCCTGCAGGCCGCTTTCGTCGATTACGGCGGGAATCGCCACGGCTTCCTCGCCTTTGCCGAGATCCATCCCGACTATTACCAGATCCCGCTCGCCGATCGGCAGGCGCTGATGCAGCAGGAGGCCGAGGACCAGCGCAAGATCGCGGAAGCCGAAGCCGCCGATCCGATGGTCGATCTCGCCAACGAGGAACAACCCGATATCGGCATCGTCGGCGCCAGGCCGGCCGAGAGCAAGCAGCCGGCCGAAGCACCCGTCGAAACGAAGGAAGCCGCTTCCGCAGAGGCCGCGCCTGCCGAGGAAGCCGAAAAGCCGAAGGCCAAGCCGAAGCGCAGCCGCTCCCGCAAGAAGGCGCCCGAAGCGGCGACGGAAGAGGCTCCCACCGCGGAAGCCGCAGCACCGGAAGGCGAAAACACACCCTCCTCGGATAATAGCGATGACGAAGGTTCGACGTCCGGCGAGATGGCCGCGATGGTCGAAACCGATTCGATCTCCGAAGACGTCGACGCCCGCCGCCGTCACGACGACGATCTCGATGACGACGAGGATGAGGACACGCACGAAAAGGAAGAGATCGAATCGGTCGGCGCCGAAGACGCGATGGAAGAGGTTCCGGATCGCGTCGTGCGCAAGCCGCGCAAGCAGTACCGCATCCAGGAAGTCATCAAGCGCCGCCAGATCCTGCTCGTCCAAGTCGCCAAGGAAGAGCGCGGCAACAAGGGCGCGGCCCTCACAACCTATCTCTCGCTCGCCGGCCGCTACTCGGTGCTGATGCCGAACACGGCGCGCGGCGGCGGCATTTCCCGCAAGATCACCCAGCCGCAGGACCGCAAGCGGCTGAAGGAAATCGCCCGCGAGCTCGACGTGCCGCAGGGCATGGGCGTCATTCTCCGCACCGCCGGCGCCAACCGCACCCGCGTCGAAATCAAGCGCGACTTCGAATATCTCATGCGGCTCTGGGAAAACGTCCGCACGCTGACGCTGAATTCCACGGCACCCTGCCTCGTCTACGAGGAGGGCTCGCTGATCAAGCGCTCTATCCGCGACCTCTACAACAAGGACATTTCCGAAATCATCGTCTCCGGCGAGGAAGGCTATCGTGAAGCGAAAGACTTCATGAAGATGCTGATGCCGAGCCATGCCAAGGTGGTCCAGCCCTACCGCGACCTGCATCCGATCTTCTCGCGCTCCGGCATCGAGGCGCAGCTCGACCGCATGCTGCAGCCGCAGGTGACGCTGAAATCCGGCGGCTATCTGATCATCAACCAGACGGAAGCGCTGGTCGCCATCGACGTCAACTCCGGCCGTTCGACCCGTGAACACTCGATCGAGGAGACCGCGCTCCAGACGAATCTGGAAGCGGCCGAGGAAGTGGCCCGCCAGCTGCGGCTGCGCGACCTCGCCGGCCTGATCGTCATCGACTTCATCGACATGGAGGAGAAGCGCAACAACCGCGCCGTCGAAAAGAAGCTCAAGGACTGCCTGAAGAGCGACCGCGCCCGCATCCAGGTCGGCCGCATTTCCCATTTCGGCCTCTTGGAGATGTCGCGCCAGCGCATCCGCGCCTCAGTGCTCGAATCGACGACGCAGATCTGCTCGCATTGCGGCGGCACCGGCCACGTGCGCTCGCAGTCGTCGATCGCGTTGCACGTGCTACGCGGCATCGAGGAGTATCTCCTCAAGAACACGACGCATGACATCACCGTCCGCACCACGCCGGACATTGCGCTCTACCTGCTCAACCACAAGCGCGTCACCGTGATGGATTACGAGAAGCGCTTCGGCGTCTCGATCTTCATCGAATCGGACGTCGGCATCGGCTCGAGCCATTTCGCGATCGATCGCGGCGAGCCGGTTGAAAACCCGGTCAAGATCGAAAGCCTGATGCAGTTCGCGGCGATCCCGGTCGAGGAAGACGAGGATGACGTCGTCTTCGAACTGGACGAGGAAGAGGACGAAGACATCGGCGAAACGCAGGCCGCCGCCGCTGTGGATCGGGGTCAGCAGGGTGAGGAACAGGGCGGACGCAAGCGCAAGCGCCGGCGTCGCCGCCGCAACCGCAACGGCGAGCGTGGCGGAGAGGCCCAGGCCGTACGGGCCGGCGGCGAGGATATCACCGCAGGCGACGACGAAGCCGATGAGGGCGAAGACGATGTCTCCGAAGCATCGGAAACCGCGGCCGGCTCCGACGGGGAAGAAGATTCGCGCCGCAAGCGCCGCCGGCGCGGCAAGCGCGGTGGCCGCCGCAACCGCAATGGTGAGGAAGGCCATGAGCTGAGCGCCGCCGGCGACGGCGAAGGCTCGGATGAAGCGGATGAAGGCGAAGGCGATGAAGCCGTAGCGGCGGCGGAAGCCTCCGAAGAGGCTGCCGTCGCGACCGTGCCGGCTTCCGCCGAGACGGAAGAAATTCCTCCGGCAAGCGAAGCCCCCGTCAAGCCGCGCCGCTCGCGTCGCGGCAAGGCTGCAGCAACAGCCGAAGCTCCGTCTGCGGAAGAAATGCCGGCTCCGGTGGAAGCCGTGGTCGAACAGGTCGAGGCAGCCCTGGGCGAGGAGCCCAAGGCTGTCGAAGACGTTCCCGTTGAGGAAATATCCGCCGCAGACGCTGCAGACGCGGAACAGGCCGATGCCGCGGAGGCGAAGCGCGTCCGCGCCAACCGCGCCTCGAACATATCCTCCTCGACAGAGGCGGTCGTGAAGAGTTCCGAACCAAAGACGCCGGACGGCGACAGCGATCCAACCAAGCCGAAAAAGGCCGGCTGGTGGCAGCGCCGCGGCTTCTTCTGAGGCGCATTCTGATCAAGCGAAACGGCCGCCTCAGACGCGGCCGTTTTTGTTTGGTGCAAGAAACGCTTCAGCCATCTGCCAAAACGAATCCGGAAATGCTTCCAACGCTTTGAAATTCGCGCCCCTTTCGCCTCAGCAATGCAGACCAACGCAGTTGTGAAGCTCCGGAAACCGTTCGACAATGATTTTGCAGTTTCTTGATCGGTCCGACTGGCTTACTTTCGGCGCAAATCGAAACCACGGTGCACCGAATTCGCGTGCCCCCCGATGAGGATACGGATGACCCGCCTGTTCAAGACGCTTGCCGCCGGTTCGATGCTGGCTCTCGCACTTTCCGCCGCCGCTCCCGCCTTCGCCCTGGACGACCAACAGAAAAAGGAGATGGGCGAATTCATCCGCGAATATCTCCTTCAGAACCCGGAGGTCCTGATCGAGGCGCAGGATGCCCTGCAGGCGAAGCAGCAGGCTCAGCGCGCCGAACAGTCCCTGAAGGGCATAGCCGACAACAAGGAGGCGATATTCTCCTCCCCGACCGACATCACGCTCGGCAATCCGAAGGGCGACGTTACCGTCGTCGAGTTCTTCGACTACAATTGCGGCTACTGCAAGCGGGCGCTCGCCGACATGGACGATATCCTCGCCAAGGACAAGAACATCCGCTTCATCCTGAAGGAATTCCCGATTCTCGGACCGGATTCGCTTGCGGCGCACCGGGTCGCGAATGCCGTTCGCCTGCTTGCGCCGGAAAAATATGGCGAGTTCCATCGCACACTTCTCGGTTCCCAGGAGCATGCCTCCGAGGAGACGGCGATCGCCGTCGCCGTCTCGCTCGGAATTGACGAGGCGGAGATCCGGAAGTCGATGACCGAGAACCCGAACGACGACCTGGTGCGCCAGGCCTACCAGCTCGCCAACGCCATCGGCATTACCGGTACGCCGACCTATGTCGTCGGCAACGAAGCGGTCTTCGGCGCGGTCGGCATCGAGGCGATCGAGGCGAAAGTGGCCAATGTCCGCGCCTGCGGCAAGGCGACCTGCTGATCCGCGATCGCCCGCCCTCGTCTCGCCGCAGTGGACGCACCGGCTTTCGGCAAGCCGGGGGCTTTTCCTTGCCGTCCTGGCGGTCTATAGGTGGCCCTGAATTTCTGGATGGAACAAAAGATCAGTGATGAGCAAGACGGTTTTCGTCCTCAACGGCCCCAATCTCAACATGCTGGGAAAGCGCGAGCCGGGCATCTATGGCGGACAGACGCTAAAGGACGTGGAAAACGACTGTATCGCAGCCGGAAGAGAGCTTGGCTTCACGGTCGATTTCCGCCAGAGCAATCATGAAGGCGTGCTGATCGACTGGATACACGAGGCCGGCGACAAGGCCGTCGGCGTCGCCATCAATGCCGGCGCCTATACCCACACCTCGATCGCCCTGCACGACGCCATCAAGGCGATTTCCGTGCCGGTGATCGAACTCCATATCTCGAATGTCCACGCGCGGGAGGAATTCCGCCATCATTCGATGATCGCTCCAGCCGCGAAGGGCGTGATCTGTGGTTTTGGCACCGCGAGCTACATTCTCGCACTGCACGCCTTGAAATCCATTACCGCCTGACAAGATAAACAGAACAATAGGGTTTGCCATGTCTGAGAAGAAGAACGGGATCGACAAGGGACTGATCCGCGACCTCGCGAACATCCTCAACGATACCGACCTCACCGAGATCGAAGTCGAACAGGACGACGTTCGCATCCGCGTGTCCCGCGCCGGGACGACGCAATATGTCCAGGCCCCGATCGCCGCAGCTCCCGCCTTTGCCCCGGCGGCGGCTCCCGCAGCTGTCGCCGCAGCGCCGGCCGCGCCCCAAGACAACAAGAACGCCGTCACGGCGCCGATGGTCGGTACCGTCTATCTCGCCCCGGCACCCGGCGCCCGCGCCTTCATCGAAATCGGCGCTACCGTCAAGGAGGGCCAGACGCTCCTCATCATCGAGGCCATGAAGACGATGAACCAGATTCCGTCGCCGCGGTCCGGCAAGATCACGGACATCCTGGTCAACGACGCGCAGCCCGTCGAATACGGCCAGCCGCTCGTCGTCATCGAGTAAGGCCCATGATTTCCAAGATCCTCATAGCCAATCGAGGCGAGATCGCACTTCGCGTCCTGCGCGCCTGCAAGGAACTCGGCATTGCGACGGTCGCGGTCCATTCCACCGCGGATGCCGACGCCATGCATGTGCGGCTTGCCGACGAGAGCGTCTGCATCGGGCCGCCGCCGTCGCGCGAAAGCTATCTGAACATCCACCAGATCGTCGCCGCCTGCGAGATCACCGGCGCCGACGCCGTCCATCCCGGCTATGGTTTTCTCTCCGAGAACGCGAAGTTCGCCGATATCCTCGAAGCGCACGGCATCACCTTCATCGGTCCGACCGCAGAACATATCCGGCTGATGGGCGACAAGATCACCGCCAAGCTGACGGCGATGGAACTCGGCATTCCGGTCGTCCCCGGCTCCGACGGCGAAGTGCTTCCCGAGAACGCGCTCGAAATCGCCAGGCAGATCGGCTTTCCAGTGCTCATCAAGGCGACCGCCGGCGGCGGCGGACGCGGCATGAAGGTCGCCAAGACAGAGGCCGATCTCGATGAGGCGCTCAATACCGCCCGTACGGAAGCCGCAGCCGCCTTCGGCAACGCAGCCGTCTACATGGAGAAATATCTCGAAAAGCCGCGCCATATCGAGATCCAGGTGGTCGGCGACGGCGAAGGCAATGCGATCCATCTCGGCGAGCGCGACTGCTCGTTGCAGCGCCGCCACCAGAAGGTCTGGGAAGAAGCCAATTCCCCCGCTCTCAATGTCGAACAGCGCACGAAGATCGGTCAGATCTGCGCCGACGCAATGAAGAAGCTGAAATATCGCGGCGCCGGCACGATCGAGTTCCTCTACGAGAACGGCGAATTCTATTTCATCGAAATGAACACCCGCCTGCAGGTGGAGCATCCGGTCACCGAAGCGATCACCGGCATCGACCTCGTGCATGAGCAGATCCGCGTCGCTTCCGGCGGCGGTCTTTCGGTGAAGCAGGAAGATGTGACCTTCCAGGGCCACGCCATCGAATGCCGCATCAATGCCGAGGATCCGCGCACCTTCGTGCCCTCGCCCGGCACGATCACGCATTTCCATGCGCCCGGCGGCCTTGGCGTGCGCGTCGATTCCGGCGCCTATGCGGGCTATCGCATTCCGCCCTATTACGATAGCCTGATCGGCAAGCTCATCGTGCACGGCCGCACTCGCGTCGAATGCATGATGCGCCTTCGCCGGGTTCTGGACGAATTCGTCGTGGACGGCATCAAGACGACGCTGCCGCTTTTCCAGGATCTCGTCTCGAACCCGGATATTGCCAACGGCGACTACGACATCCACTGGCTGGAACATTATCTGGCCGGAGACAAAGCACACTAGGGAGTTAAATGGCAGGGCGGCGCGGCAGATATTATCCGGCAATCACTCCGGACATCCTGTTGCGTGCCTATTCCATTGGCCTTTTTCCGATGGCCGAATCCGCCGACGACCCGGAAATCTTCTGGGTCGAGCCGGAAATGCGCGGCATCCTGCCGCTCGATCAATTCCATGTCTCGAAGAGCCTTGCCAAGGCGATCCGCAGGAAGCCCTTCGACATCCGTTTCGATACAGCCTTCGAACGGGTGATCGCATTCTGCGCGGAACCGGCCGAGGACCGGCCGAGCACCTGGATCAACGCCACCATCCGCAAGCTTTATTCGGAGCTGCACCGGATGGGCCACGCCCACAGCGTCGAAGCCTGGGAAGGCGAGGAACTGGTGGGCGGGCTTTACGGCGTCTCGCTCGGCTCGGGCTTCTTCGGCGAAAGCATGTTTTCAAGACGTCCCAATGCGTCGAAGATCTGTCTCGTGCATCTGGTGGAGCGCTTGAAGGCGAACGGCTTCACTCTTCTCGACACGCAATTCACCACCGAACATCTGAAGACATTCGGCGCGATCGACATCCCGAAGGACGACTATCTCGGGCTGCTGAGGGCGGCGGTGGATTCGCCGCACAGGGAATTCTGAGAGATCAGTTCGTCGCGTTCGGCGGCGGCACGTCGGAGTTCTGCTTGCAGCCCGTCAGCCAGATGTCGTAGATCGGGTGCTCCACGGCGTTCAGGCCGGGACTGTCGGCGAACATCCAGCCGGTGAAGATACGGCGGATCTTGCGGTCGAGCGTGATTTCGTCCACTTCGACGAAGCCGTCGATCTTCTGGGCTTCCGTCTCGTCACGGGAATAGCAGACCTTCGGCGTCACCTGCAGCGCGCCATACTGCACGGTCTCATCGATATAGACGTCGAATGTCGTGATGCGGCCGGTGATCTTGTCGATGCCCTTGAATACGGCGACGGGATTGGAAAGCCGCGCGGCCGAGGCGCCGTCCACCGCAAGAACCGAAGCCAGCATCGTCAGAGCGCCGATCAACCGCCTGCGTGGAAAAACCGTCATCAATCCCATCATGCTTCCCGTTTCGGCAGACAAGTCAGGTCGAGGCCTAGAGTGCGATTGTGGCCAAAACAGGTGTCAGCTGCCGGGCGTCCAGGCATCGTAGTCGCCGGTGACGCGGGGGCGCTCGCCGGTCGCGGCGAGCGAACCCTTCGGACGATAGGCGAAGGGCGTGCCGGTCAGGTTCAGCTTGTGCGGCTTCTGCCATTCGCGGGTCTTGTAATCTTCCTTCGACGGCGGAACGTCGGTGCGGTAATGCATCCAGCCGTGCCAGCCCGACGGGATCGCGGAGGCTTCGGCATAATCCTTGTAGATCACCCAGCGCTTCGGCTTGCCCCAGGAGGTCATCGGACCTTCGTAATAGACGTTGCCGAGCTCGTCCTCGCCCACCTTCTTGCCGAAACGCCAGGTGAAGAAGCGCGTACCGAGCGTCTGTCCGTTCCACCAGGTGAATATCTGCAGCAGGAGGTTTTTCATGAGTTTTCCGTCGGCTTAACAAACAGGAAGGCCATAGAAGGGCTGATCCGCTTATGCCGCTTGATACCGCTCATGTCCAGTGTTTCTGCGTTGTCGCACACGTCATTTGAGCTTCATCTTGAAGCCGAAATGGCTTTTGGCGAACCCGAGCCGTTCGTAGAAGCGATGCGCGTCGGTGCGAGCCGTGTTGGACATGAGCTGAACCAGCCGGCACTCCCTGCGCCGGGCCTCGGCAATTGCATGTTCGATCATCTGCGCTCCGATGCCCTTGCCGCGCATATCGGCGCGGGTCTGCACGGCCTCGATGATCATCGACAGAGATCCCCGGCCCGTCAGCGTGCGGTTGAAGAGGATCTGAAAGGTGCCGACCACCTCGCCGACCAATTCCGCCACGAAGAGCTGTTCGTTCGGCGAAGCGTCGATCACATGGAAGGCGCGGAGATAATTCTCGAAAAGCTCCGGATCCGCCGTGTCGCCGTGGCCGCCGATATCGTCCGCCGCAAAGAGAGCGATCAGTTGATGAAGATCCGATTCCCTTGCCCTGCGGATCGTGATGTCAGCCATGCGACAGCCCCCTTCTACGCCCTAGTGCGGCAACAATCTCTTTTCCATGATGATCGCCGGCAGGCCGGATGCCGGACCGCCGAATTCCTCCATGCGGTCCACCTCGGCAAAGCCGAGCCGCGAATAGAAGGAAATGGCGCTGGTGTTCTGCAGCGCCACTTCCAGGCGCATGATCTCGGCATCCGGAAAGCAGGTTTCGAGTTCGGCGAAGATGTCGCGTCCGATGCCGCCGCGCTGGCAGGACGGCTTGACGTAGAGCTGGTGCAGCATCGCCGTCTTGGTCATCTTCCTGTACATGGCGGCATAGCCCATGCCGCCGATTTCCTGGCCGTTGTCGGCCACCAGAAATTCGCCGCCCTTCTTCAGGATGCGCGACCGGATCGCCGCCGGCGAATGCCAGCCGTCGATCATCCGCTGCACCTGCAACGCACCGTAGAACGGATCATAGGTGTCGTGAAAGGTCTCCGTCAGCAGAGCGCGGACCTGTTCGATGTCGCGCTCACTCGCGGTTCTGACAAAGTAGACCATAGGCACTTCCCTAGCGGCATCGGCTACCCGAAAACCGCCTCACATTTTCCGGCCGATGCCGTTATTCCTCGATCCCCAGCTTCGCCTTGACGAGCGCCTGGACGGCCTGCGGATTGGCCTTGCCGCCGGTCGCTTTCATCACCTGACCGACGAACCAGCCGGCCAGCGTCGGCTTCGCCTTCACCTTGGCGACCTGATCCGGATTGGCGGCAATGATCTCGTCAACCGCCTTTTCGATCGCGCCCGTGTCAGTCACCTGCTTCATGCCGCGGGCCTCGACGATTTCGGCCGGATCGCCGCCCTCGTTCCAGACGATCTCGAAGAGGTCCTTGGCGATCTTGCTGGAGATGGTCTCGGCCTTGATGAGGTCGATGATGCCGCCAAGCTGAGCGGGCGAAACCGGAGTCTCTTCAATGTCTTTGCCGGTTCTGTTCAAGGCGCCCAGCAAGTCGTTGATGACCCAGTTGGCGGCCGCCTTGCCGTCGCGGCCTTCGGCCACCACCTCGAAATAATCCGCGATCGCCTTTTCCGAGACCAGGACAGAGGCATCATAAACGGAGAGGCCGAGCTCGCGCACGAAGCGGGCCTTCTTGTCGTCCGGCAGTTCCGGCAGATCCTTCTTCAGCTCTTCGACGAAGGCGTCGTCGAATTCCAGCGGCAGGAGATCCGGATCGGGGAAGTAACGGTAATCATGCGCCTCTTCCTTGGAACGCATGGAGCGCGTCTCGCCCTTGCCCGGATCGAAGAGACGGGTCTCCTGGTCGATCGTGCCGCCCTCTTCGAGGATGCCGATCTGGCGGCGCGCCTCGAATTCGATCGCCTGGCCGATGAAGCGGATGGAGTTGACGTTCTTGATCTCGCAGCGCGTGCCGAAAGCTTCACCGGGGCGGCGCACCGAGACGTTCACGTCGGCGCGCATGGAGCCCTCGTCCATGTTGCCGTCGCAGGTGCCGAGATAGCGCACGATCGAGCGCAGCTTCGTCATATAGGCCTTGGCCTCGTCGGAGGAGCGCATATCGGGCTTGGAGACGATCTCCATCAGCGCCACGCCGGAGCGGTTCAGGTCCACATAGGACATCGTCGGATGCTGGTCGTGCATCGACTTGCCGGCGTCCTGTTCCAAGTGCAGGCGCTCGATGCCGATCTCGATATCCTCGAACTGTCCCTGACGGTCGGGGCCGAGCGAAATGACGATCTTGCCCTCGCCGACGATCGGGTCCTTGTATTGGGATATCTGATAGCCCTGCGGCAGGTCCGGATAGAAATAATTCTTGCGGTCGAAGACCGAGCGGTTGTTGATCTGCGCCTTCAAGCCAAGGCCGGTGCGCACCGCCTGCTTCACGCATTCCTCGTTGATCACGGGCAGCATGCCCGGCATGGCCGCATCGACGAGCGAGACATTGGAGTTGGCCGGCTTGCCGAATTCGGTCGAAGCGCCGGAAAAGAGCTTGGAATTGGAGAGGACCTGGGCGTGCACCTCCATGCCGATGATCACTTCCCAGTCGCCGGTGGCGCCGGGAATCAAACGTTTCGGATCAGGCGTGCGGACGTCGACAATGGTCATCTGATGCTCTTGAAATGGTCTCGATTGGGTTTTCTGGAGGTAGAGCAATTGGCGGTGCGGCGCAAGCTTATCTGACGCTTTGGCGCAGTCAGAAGCTCGGACCGTAGGTCTCCGGTTCTTCCGCCACGAGCCGCTTGGAAAGCCCCACCGACTGCACGTCGCGATCGATCTTCGGCGAATAGGCGACCGACAGCCAGTTGATGGAATAGCCATGCTTTTCGAAGAAGCCGACCGCCTCGGCATTCTGGGCGTGGGTCTCGACGCGGGCGACCTCGAAACCCTGGCGGACGATCTCGCCTTCGATCTCCGCGATCAGCGCGCGGCCAAGGCCCTGCCCCTGGAAGGCCGGGTCGATCCAGAAATCCGAGATCAGCTCATCGAGATTTTCGCGCGCCGCCCAGCCGGCCACGGTGCCGCCCTGCTCGATGACGGTGATGGTGAGCCAGGAGGAACGCGTGAAATTCTGAAAGGCGCTGCGGGCGCTCGCGCGCATATCGGTCATCTCGCCGATGGCGTTCATGGCCTTTTCCCAGGCGCGGAAACCGACCTCGCTCAAGATATCCGTTTCGTCTTCCCGCGCATTGCGAAGAGTGGCCATGGCGTCCCCTGTTGCAGTGCCCAGTAGAACACCGAGTTCGAGCTTTTACCAGCGCAACATGTTGCCTATTGCGCTGCAGCGCTTGACGGCCGTGGAAAACACGCCTAGCAGCGGTTCTGTATAGATGGAGTTTTGATGTTCTCTTCGAAAGAGACCCGGTAAGGGGCCGGCCGCCCGAGCAGGCGCACCGGCCCAGACAAAAACGAGAACACCGACGCTGAACGAGCGCCGGTAACGTTTTTGCGCGCTCGCCAGCGAGCGCTTATCCGGACATCAAACAATGGATATTTCCCGCGCCGAACAGCGCATCCTCCACCTGCTCGCCCAGGGCGGCAGGATCGAGATCACCCGAGACGAAAACCGCAAGATCGAAAAGCTGCAGCTCTATACCCGCGAGGGCTGGGTCTTCGCCGGGTTGGACATCATCACCTTCCGAAAGCTCAAGCAGAAGAAGGCGATCAGGTCCAACGGCGGCAAGCCCTACCGCATAACCGAACGCGGACTGGTGCTGGTAAGGGCCGAGCAGGACAACAGGTAGATCGCTGCCGGTGGCCGCGCGTCGCCATTGACGCGCGGTCTTTGGTGTGCGGCCTTGGCCTGCGTTCAAATAAGCCCCGAAAGCTCGGCCTTCATCGCGGCCCACTCCTCGGCAATCGATCCGGGCGACCGCTGCTTTCCCGCGCGGCGGTACCAGTAGCCGGCATTCCAATCGTCACCTTCGATGCGATGGCAAAGGGCATGGCCCCAATCAAACGGCTGTTCGCCCTCATGCGCCTGGCAAATCTCGTGGACGGCCTCCCAATCGGGGCCTATGCTGAAACCAGCGGTGGCGAGGCGATCGAATGCGTCTATGAGGTGCGCAAGATCCGAGTTCGACATGAGGCTTCCTCCGCAAGCTTCCTTTATAACAGGCGCCGCCTCGAAAGCCGAGACGGCGCCTGTCTTCATCAGTCGCGCAGATTGATGATGTCGTGCATCAACCCGCCCGTGCCGTTGTGGATGGTCAGGTGACCAATCTTGCCGGCGATCGTTTCGAGCGCTTCGAGCTCCTTCAGGCGCAGCATAACCGGGTTTTCGGCCATGACCTTCGCCGTATTGAGGAGCGAACGGGTGGCGTTCGTTTCCTCGCGGCGGCGGATTGCATTGGCCTCGGCCTGCTTTTCTGCCGCGACGACCTGGTTGAGGATCTCGCGCATCTCGCCCGGCAGGATCACGTCTTTGAGCTCGATGCCGGAAACCTCGATGCCGATCGCCGCCATGTCCTCGCGGACCTTCTCGGCGGCTTCCACATTGATCGTCACCTTACGCTCGAGGATCTGGTCGAGGGTCAGGCTGCCGAGCGTGCGGCGGAAGACGAACTGCAGCGCGCGGTAGAGCGCGTCGGAGAAGTCCTTCACCACCGTCACCGCCTTGACCGGGTCGACGACGCGGTATTCGGCGGAGATGTTGATGCGGATCGTCACCCGGTCACGGGTCAGGAGTTCCTGGCCCGCAACATCGAGCGCCTGCCGCTTCAGGTCGATCACCTTCACCTGAAAGGCCTTGCCGACATTCCAGAATGCATGAACACCTGCGGCAAGCGTGCCAACCTGCGCACCGTCGACGAAGAGCAGGCCGACCTGTCCCTCGTTGACAAGATGCGTGCTGAACGCCTCACCCTTACGGACCTGAATGATGCGGCGCATCAAAGCCGGATCGACAGCAAGGTTCTCCGAGACGTCGATCCGCTTCTCCGCCCACGGCCCGGCGTCTTTCCAGACGACGAGCTTCTGGTTCGGCATCAGGACTGAAAAAATCGCACCATCGCGCTCGATCACCGCCACCTCGGCGGCTGCGGTACGGAAAACGGTCAGATTCCGGCCGGCTACATGCGGGAGCCTGTCGAACAGAGCCTTCTCGTAAGCCGAAACGAATGCCGGATTGGTCAGGTCGTGACGGGCGATCTCCAGGCTGTTGCGAGCATTCGGCAGCCAGTACATACCCGGCCCGTAAATGCCCATTATCCGGCCCTTGTGCAGGGCGATCACACGTTCGTTTTCCTTCACCAGGATGCGCTTGCGCCCCAAAATCATCTCGAGAAGCTTTGTCATGTTCGTTACTCCTTCGGTACGCCTACGTCATCGACCGATTTTTCCTTCGCTTTTTCGTTTCACTCTTTCATTCCCGGCATTGATCCGGGAACCGGTGGCAGGTTGCGTTCGCGGAACAGCAGGAGAGGACGTCGCGGCATACGGGCGGGCGTTGGAGAATTCTCCTCCGCCGGCCGGCATGCGGCTTGTTCGTCACTGTTGTTCTGGCTTGCGCCCCTGGTTTCGGAACGGTCCAAGGCCTTTCGGCCGCTTTCCGCTCTTCGGCATTCCGGTTCCCGAACCGTCGATCCTGGTAACACCGTGACAGGGTGCTGCTGGTTTGGAGCCAGCTTGGAGAAGGATTTGAACCTTCGACTTCAGATTATCAGTCTGATGCTCTACCCACTGAGCTATCCAATGGCGCAAATAGCGGGAATCGAACCCACGACCTCCGGAAATAAATCCGGCGCTCTCCCTCTGAGCTATATCCGCTTTCCGACCTCCGATGGGGCATCCGTATGCAGGACGGCAAAGCCGACTGCAAGGGAGGAGGGTTTGAACTCCGTCCGTTGACGTCCGCACTGGCTGACGACCGGGAGGGCGCGTTTAGGGCATTTCCTGGCGTGAAGGCAACAGGGAAAATTGAAGCCGTGAATTGCGGAGCCTCGGCGTTGCAACAGAGCAACAAATTAGAAAGGCTGAACTTTCAGCTCAACGTCTTCTCCAGATGCACTTTTTCGAGCTCGACGCCCATGCTCTTGGAATATTCCGGACCGCGCCAGACGATGACGAAGCCGCAGCGCTCGTAGAGCCGGATGGCGCCTGAATTTTTCGCATGGGTATCCAGGCGCGCGATCGCGAGACCTTCCGATATCATCAGGTCGCAGAGATAAAGTAGCAACGCACGGCCGACGCCCCTGCCCTGACAGTCCGGACGAACCCACAGATCGGACACATAGTTCGGCGCATTTTCCCGTGCGCCCCAGCCGACGATCTCGCCGTCCAGTTCCGCCACATGGATCTCGCCCTCCGTCTGCGACGGAAAGACCGCGAACTCATGCTCCACCCGGGCGATCACCGCGGGATCGAGATAACTGTCCTCGAAGGCGTCGCTCGCGGACCATGCCCCAAAACCCACAGCGGCAACCGCCTGATGATCGGCGGCCGTCATCCGGCGGATCGTGAGGCCCGTCACCACCACTTGGCCGGCGTGAACCTGCCGGCCGCCTGTTCGATGACATGGGCGGTGCGGAAGAGCGTTTCTTCCTCGAACGGCTTGCCGATGAGCTGCAGGCCGAGCGGCAGCCCCTTGTGGTCGAGGCCGGCGGGAACGGCGATGCCGGGAAGGCCTGCCATGTTCACCGTCACGGTGAAGATGTCGTTCAGGTACATCTTCACCGGATCGGAGGCGAGGTTCTCGTCGGCGACGCCGAAGGCGGAGGACGGGGTCGCAGGCGTCAGGATCGCATCGACGCCGGCGCCGAAGACGGTCTCGAAGTCGCGCTTGATGAGGGTGCGGACCTTTTGCGCCCGCAGGTAATAGGCGTCGTAATAACCGGCCGAAAGCACATAGGTGCCGATCATGATACGGCGCTTCACCTCCTGGCCGAAACCGGCGGCGCGGGTCTTCTCGTACATGTCGATGATGTCCTTGCCGTCGACGCGCAGACCGTAGCGCACGCCGTCGTAACGGGCGAGGTTCGAGGAGGCTTCCGCAGGCGCCACGATGTAATAGGCCGGCAGAGCGTATTTGGTATGCGGCAGGGTGATGTCGACGATCTCGGCGCCGGCATCCTTCAGCCACGCGATGCCTTGGCTCCAGAGCGCCTCGATCTCCTGCGGCATGCCATCGACGCGATATTCCTTCGGAATGCCGATCTTCATGCCCTTGACCGACTGGCCGAGCGAAGCCTCGTAATCCGGCACCGGCAGATCGACGGAGGTGGTGTCCTTCAGGTCGACGCTCGCCATGGACTTCAGCATGATCGCGGCATCGCGCACGTCGCGGGCGATCGGGCCGGCCTGGTCGAGCGACGAGGCGAAAGCAACCGTGCCCCAGCGCGAGCAGCGGCCATAGGTCGGCTTGATGCCGACGGTGCCGGTGAAGGCGGCCGGCTGACGGATCGAGCCGCCGGTATCGGTTGCCGTCGCGCCGGCGCAGAGATGCGCTGCAACGGCCGCGGCAGAACCGCCCGAGGAGCCGCCCGGCACGAGCTGCTGGTTCGCGCCCTTCGCCTTCCAGGGGTTGATCACCGCACCGTAATGGGAGGTCTCGTTGGAGGAGCCCATGGCGAACTCGTCCATGTTGAGCTTGCCGAGCATGACGGCGCCGTCGTCCCAGAGGTTCTGGGAAACGGTCGATTCGTATTTCGGCTTGAAACCGTCGAGAATATGCGAGCAGGCCTGGGTATGGACGTCGCGAGTAGCGAACAGGTCCTTGATGCCGAGCGGAATGCCTTCCAGCGCGCCCACCTTGCCGGCCGCACGGCGCCCGTCGGAAGCTTTCGCCATGTCGAGCGCCTTTTCCGGCGTCACGGTGACATAGGCGTTCAGCACCCCATTGGCGGCTTCGATCGCATCGAGATAGGCCTTGGTCAGCTCGACGGAGGTGAATTCCTTGGCCTTCAGCTTTTCGCGGGCTTCGGCAATGGTGAGGCTGGTGAGTTCGGTCATGGTCTCTTCAAAACGTTCGAATGCGGTAAAAAGGGCGGAGGCAACGCTACTCAGGCGCTCACTCGACGACCTTCGGCACCAGGAAGAAATTATAGTCGGTGGCCGGCGCATTGGCGACGATATCGGCGGCCTTGTCGCCATCCGTCACATCGTCCTGCCGCTTGCGCATATCCATCGGGGTCACAGAGGTCATCGGTTCGACACCCGTGACATCTACCTCGGAAAGCTGCTCGACGAAGCCGAGGATGCCGTTCAATTCGCCGACCATGCGATTGGCATCTTCCTCGGAAACCGCAATGCGGGCAAGGCGCGCGACGCGCTTGACGGTGGCGAGATCGACGGACATGGCATAACTCCGATAGGAAATTTCCCATCCGCTATAATGAGCATGCCCGCCCTTCGCAACAGGAGCGCACCTCAATTTGTGAAGGCGCGCCACCGAGATCGGTTGCGGATCGGCAAGCTGACCGCCTGCGGATTGGCAAAGCCGACCGCTTAATAGCTGAGGCCGCCGCCCGGAGCCGGCGTCTCGACGCGGGTGCGCGAACCTTCCATGCCTTTCACGAATTTTTCCGCCGTCTGATCGACGCCCGGCAGGCCGTAGTGGCAGGGAATGGCGTGCTTGAAATCGAAGAAGCGCTGGCAGGCGAGTGCCGCCACCGCACCGCCCATGGTGAAGCGGTCGCCAATCGGCACGATGCCGATATCCGGCTGGTGCAGTTCGTTGATCAGGCCCATGTCGGTAAAGATGTCCGTGTCGCCCATATGAAGGATGGAGGGTTCGTCGTCGAAATGCAGCATCAGGCCGTTGGCATTGCCGAGGCAATGGGAAACGCCGTCTTCCGTGATCTGCGCCGACGAATGCAGCGCCTGGGTGAACGTGGCGGTGAAACCGCCGAGATCGATCGTGCCGCCGGTATTGCCCATCTCCAGCTTCTCGACGCCCTTCTTCGCCAGCCAGACGCCGAGATCGTAATTGGCAAGGACGGTGGCGCCGGTTTCCTTGGCGATCTGAACCGCGTCGCCGACATGGTCGCCATGGCCGTGGGTGAGCAGGATATGGGTGAGGCCTTCCGCAGCGGCCTTGGCATCCTGACCTGCAAAAGCGGGATTGTACGTCAGGAACGGGTCGATCAGGATCTTCGCCTTGGCGGTTTCGATGCGGAAGGCGGAGTGGGCGAGCCAGGTGATCTTCATGGAAAAATTTCCTCCAATACGATGTAAGGACGGTAACGACACCAAGTGGAATTTTGATAGAAGGAAACCGTCGAGGCAAATGCTTCGACAAAGGAAAGGAGGTGAGACGATTGAAAATCCGGCTTACGCTGACGATCAGGTTCAGGACTTGGCGGTTCACCCTGATAATCAGCTAAGAAAACGGGGGTCGGGCGAAAGCCCGGCTCCCACCGGAAGGAAAGTCGTCTCACCTCCTGACCCAGACGTATAGCATGAGGCCGTACGATTTAAAAGCTTGGTGCGGTCCACCGGCTTCGGCCAGATAGCCTATGTGGCGAGAAAGGAAAGTGGGACAGGAGATGGACAAGCCGTCCTTTCCACGCAGGGAAATGAAGAATGCATGGCGGTGATGACGATCGAGGAACTGGCTGAAACGCTTCTGCCCGGGCAACCGATTGCCGGGCTTGACCTCGGCACGAAGACGATCGGGCTTGCCATGTCGGATATCGGCCGGCGGTTCGCCTCGCCGCGGCCCGTCATCAAGCGCGTCAAGTTCACCAAGGATGCGGAAGTCCTGCTCGCCTTCGCGGAAAAGGAGAGGGTCGCTGCCTTCGTCATCGGCCTGCCGATAAACATGGACGGCTCGACGGGTCCCCGCGTCCAGGCAACGCGCGCCTTTGTGCGCTCCATGGGCGAAAAGACGGACCTTCCCTTCGTCTTCTGGGACGAGCGGCTTTCGACGGTCGCCGCCGAACGGGCTCTGCTGGAAATGGACGTGTCACGGGCGAAACGGGCCGAGCGGATCGATTCCGCTGCGGCGAGCTTCATTCTTCAGGGCGCGCTCGACAGGCTTTCCTCGCTCGGCAGGGCAAGCTTGCCGGATTTCGACGCCTGACGTCTGCGCCACCAGGCGGCTATCGCCTTTCTCTTGCGGAAGGCGATGATGGCGAACACGATCAGGCTGTCGAAGGCGATCGCACGGGCGACCAGCGGCGGTATGGTTTCCGGCGGAATGCCCAGGATGCGGCCATAGACCTGGAAGACCAGGTCATGCGCATGGCGCGTCAGCATGAAGAAGCCGAAGCTCATGTCGTAATAGGAAAGTCCGTACCAGCTTGTCAGCAGAAGCACAGGGCCTGCCCATAAAATCAGGAACCACTTCATGCGGTCTTCCCCCTCGGTTCCACCGGATAGATCTCCGGCGACACGAGCCATCTCGATAGCGCCATGGCGCTCAGGACCACTGCGGGAACGGTAATGTCGAGCGCCAGCGCTGCAAAGATCGTCGTCATGACGACCAGCAATGCCCCATCCCTGACAGCAGTTCCCATCCCGAGCATGTCCGGCCAATTCGTGGTTAACAATGCGTTAAGACCGACCTTAAACGGCAGAGGATTTCCCGCAACGGAAACCGGCGGGCATGGTTAATGCTGGAGGTGGGGCTGTGGAAAAAGGTCAGCCGTAGATGGCGCGGACAAGGCGGCGGATCGAACCGGCGACCTTCTCCCAGTCCTTTTCGGTGCGAAGCGCCACGCCGGCGAACTGGCCGCTGACGGCGGCGGAGATCACCAGATGCTGGATCGCGGCAAAGAGCAGTGCATTGGTGGTTGCGGCGTCGACGCCCTTCGGCGGCGTCAACGAGCCGCGCATGCGCTCCAGCCATTTGCCGAGCGCCTTGGTGCGCGCCTCGGACAAACGGCGGACCTGCGGCGTATCCTGGGAAACCTCCCAGGCGACGATCTTGCAGACGAGCGGATCGTCGCGCAGCGCTTCCATGAAATAGATCGCGAGCTTCTCCATCAGGTCGCCATAGGTCAGCAGGAACATGCCGCCGGTATCTTCCGGAATGCGGTCCTTGACCCAGGTGCCGAGATCGGCGCCGATCGCCTCGATCAATCCGTCGAGACCACCGTAATAGCGGTAGATGAGCTGTTTGTCGCAACCGGCGCGGCGCGCCACCGCGTTGATGCCGAAACCTTGAAAACCCCGCTCGGCGAGAAGGTCGCGCGCGGCGATGAAGATCGCCCGTTCTGTGCTGGCGCGGTTGCGCACCTTCGCGACCGAACCCTCCTGCGCCGTCAGTTCAGGGATTTGCAGCATCTTTCGCCCGTATCCATTGCGTCCTGCAATCGCGATAGTCCGCAGTTCCCGATGCCGCAAGCGGCTGCCGGAAACGATGCACAGGATAACGCGGCGCCGGGAAGCGGCACTCCTGCATTGCGCAACCGGCCTCAAACGACTAGGAGGAAGCACTTCTCCTCCGTCCGTACCCCCAATATGCTCGCCATTTTCGAAAGCATCCTGCCGATCTTCCTGCTTGTCCTCCTGGGCGTCGCGCTCCGGCGAAGCCCGCTGATCGACGGGACGTTCTGGAACGGGCTGGAGCAATGCGGCTATTACGTGCTCTTCCCGGCGCTTCTCTTTCACACGCTGGCGCGAGCGGATTTTACCAGCATCGACCTGCATGTGGTCGGCATGACCGCTATCGGTGTCGTGCTCCTGATGTGCCTTTTCGTCCTGCTGCTCTGGCCGGTTCTTCGCAGGATCGGGGTCAGGGCGCCCGCCTTCAGCTCGCTTTTCCAGGCCGCCACGCGATGGAATTCCTTCATCGCGCTGGCGATCGCCGACAAGCTCTACGGTGCCACCGGGCTGACCGTCGTCGCTGTCGTCATGGCGGCGATCATCATTCCGCTGAACTTAATCAATGTCTCGGTGCTCTTGTGGTTCTCCGGCGCCCATCGCGGCTATTGGCAGTTCACGCTTCGCATCATCAGCAATCCGCAGATCGTCAGCAGCGCGCTCGGCGTTACGGTAAACCTTCTCGGCATCCCGATCTACGAGCCGCTGATGGTGGCGGTCGGACTCGTCGCCCAGGCGTCGCTCAGCCTTGGCCTCATCGCGGTCGGGGCCGGTCTGAAGGTGAAAGATGCCCTGAAACCGCAGCCGATGGTGCTGATCGGCACCGCCATCAAGCTCATCGTCTTTCCGCTGGTGATGATCGGTATCGCCATGCTCGTCGGCATCGGCGGCCAGCCGCTCGTGCTTCTGGCGCTGAGCGCCGCCGTGCCGACCGCGATGAACGGCTACATCCTCGCAAAGAAGATGGGAGGCGATGCGGAGCTTTATGCCGCGACCGCCACGGTGCAGACAGTCGCCTCCTTCCTCACCATCCCCGCGGTGCTGCTGTTCGCCGGTCAGTTCGCCGCCGGATAGAGAAGATCGATGATGTAGCGGGCATCGAAGCGGGCATCGAGCATGCCATAGGTCGAGCGCCAGCCGCCCGCCAGCCGCGTTTCCAGGAATGCATCGGCGATCTTGCCGGCGCCGAGCCGCACCAGTTCGGAGGCGCCCGCCGCAAGCGCAAGCTGCTCGACCAGAAGCCTTGCCGCCCCTTCGTCCGTTTCGCAAAGCGCCATGGCGGCGCGCAGCACTTCGACCGTCTTCCTGCCGGATGCGCCAAGATCCCGTTCGAAACCTGCCAGCACCGTGTTGAACAAGTCCCTGCCGCGCGACAGCACGCGCAGCACGTCGAGCGCCATCACGTTGCCGGAGCCTTCCCAGATCGCGTTGACGGGCGCTTCGCGATAATGTCGGGCGATCGGCCGTTCCTCGATATAACCGTTGCCGCCGAGGCACTCCATCGCCTCGTAGATCAGCGAGGGAGCGATCTTGCAGTTCCAGTATTTGACCACGGGCGTCATGACCCGCGCGAAGGCGGCATCGGCCGGGTTCGACGCGGCTTTGTCGAAAGCATCGGCCAGGCGGAAGCTGAGCGCGGTCGCCGCCGCCACGTCGAGCGCCATATCGGCCAGCACCCGCGTCATCAGCGGCTGATCGATCAGTTTCTTGCCGAAGACGTTGCGGCCCCGCGTGTGATGAACGGCCTCGGAAAGCGAGGCACGCATGATGCCGGCCGATGCCAGCGCGCAGTCGAGCCGGGTCAGCGTCACCATGTCGAGGATCGTGCGGACGCCGGCGCCGGGATCGCCAAGAAGATAGCCGAAGGCATCGGTGAACTCGACTTCCGACGAAGCGTTCGAGCGGTTGCCGAGCTTGTCCTTGAGGCGCTGGAACTGCAGGCCGTTCGCCGAACCATCCTCCAGGAGCCGCGGCACGAGGAAACAGCCTATCCCCTCATTGGTCTTGGCGAGCATGATGAAACCGTCGCTCATCGGCGCCGACATGAACCACTTGTGGCCGGAAAGGCGATAGATGCCCTCGCCCACCCGCTCGGCCGTGGAACGATTGGCGCGCACATCCGTGCCGCCCTGCTTCTCGGTCATGCCCATGCCGAGCGTCACGGCCGTCTTTTGGAGCGCCGGGCGATTCGTCGAATCGTATTTGCGCGAGAGGATTTTCGGCGCCCATTCCTTCTGGACGCGCGGCGCGGCCATCAGCGCGGCGATAGAGGCGCTGGTCATTGTAAGCGGGCACAGATGTCCGCATTCGAGCTGCGCCGTCATGTAAAAGCGGGTCGCACGCGCCTTGTGCTCGTGGCCCTTGGCTTCCGGAATGCTCTCCCAGACGGAGGAATGCAGGCCCGTCTGCATGGACCGGCGCATCAGCGCATGCCAGGCCGGGTGGAATTCGACCACATCCAGACGCTCGCCGCGGGGACCATGGGTCTTGAGCTTCGGCGGATTCTCGTTCGCCATGCGCGCCAGTTCCTGCGCCTCCGGCGAGGTGACGTAACGGCCGAGCTGGTCGTATTCCTCCCGGATGGTGCGGTTCAGGGTGCTTGTCAGATCGACGACAAGAGGATCGGATCTGTAGGCATTGATGCCGGACCAGGGCTTGGGCTGGTTCAATTCGGCAAATTTTTCTTCGGCGCGCGACATCTGGTTCATGGGAGCGGTTCTAGCGGAAGTTACCGGGCCTGGGAACGGCAGCGAAAGAGGAATTCCGGCATTCTCAACAAAAGGCCGTGCCTGCATCAAAAACCATCGCAGCCGAAGTCCGGCAAAACAAGCGGTGAGATAAAGCCCGCGCCCGCTTGCGGGTCTCTCCGCCAGACCTTATAGACCGCCGAACGCAAGCGGAGACACGACTTATGGTCTTCTTCCCTCATCGCCATCTCCTCGGCATCAAGGGCCTCACGGAACAGGACATCACCTTTCTTCTCGATAAGGCCGACGAGGCCGTGAAGATTTCCCGGCAGCGGGAGAAAAAGACCTCGACCCTCAGAGGTCTCACGCAGATCAACCTGTTCTTCGAAGCTTCCACCCGCACGCAATCCTCCTTCGAGCTCGCCGGCAAGCGTCTGGGCGCCGACGTGATGAACATGTCGGTCGGCAACTCCTCGGTGAAGAAGGGCGAAACGCTGATCGATACGGCAATGACGCTGAACGCGATGCGGCCGGACGTGCTGGTACTCAGGCATTCCTCCGCCGGGGCGGCCGCCTTGCTCGCACAGAAGGTCGCCTGCTCGGTCGTCAATGCCGGCGACGGCCAGCACGAACATCCGACCCAGGCGCTGCTCGACGCGCTGACCATCCGCCGCGCCAAGGGCAAGCTCTCGCGCATCATCGTGGCGATCTGCGGCGACGTGCTGCATTCGCGCGTCGCCCGCTCCAACATCCTGCTGCTTAACGCCATGGGCGCCCGGGTCAGGGTGGTTGCGCCTTCGACGCTGCTTCCTTCCGGCATCCGCGAGATGGGCGTCGAAGTCTTCCACTCCATGGAGGAAGGCCTGAAGGACGCCGACGTGGTGATGATGCTGCGCCTGCAGCGCGAGCGCATGGCCGGCGCCTTCGTGCCGTCGGTGCGCGAATATTTCCGCTTCTACGGCCTCGATGCCGAAAAGCTGAAGGCGGCGAAAGAAGACGCGCTGGTCATGCATCCCGGCCCGATGAACCGCGGCGTCGAGATCGCATCGGAGGTGGCCGACGGACCGCAGAGCGTCATCGAGCAACAGGTGGAAATGGGGGTCGCCGTGCGCATGGCCGTGATGGAGGCGCTGCTCGTCTCGCATAACCAGGGAGAGCGCGCATGACTGCGACCGTCCTGAAAAACCTCCGCATCATCGATCCGTCGCGCAATCTCGACGAGACCGGTACCATCGTCATCGGCGACGACGGCCGTATTCTCGCTGCCGGCAAGGACGCGCAGAACCAGGGAACTCCGGAAGGCGCTAAGGTCAGGGATTGCAAGGGCCTCGTCGCGACGCCGGGCCTCGTCGACGCCCGCGTTTATGTCGGGGAGCCGGGGGCGGAGCACCGCGAGACGATCGAATCGGCCAGTCGCGCGGCAGCAGCCGGCGGCATCACCTCCTTCATCATGATGCCGGACACCGATCCGGTGCTGGACGACATCGCGCTCGTCGAATTCGTGCAGAAGACCGCCCGCGACAAGGCTGTGGTCAACGTCCATCCGGCAGCCGCGCTGACCAAGGGGCTTGCCGGCGAGGAGATGACCGAGATCGGCCTGCTGCAGCAATCCGGCGCGGTCGCCTTCACCAACGGGCGGCGAGGCCTTTCCGACAGCTTGCTCCTGCGCCGCGCCATGACCTATGCCCGCGAATTCGATGCGGTCATTTCGCTGGAACTGCGCGAAAAATATCTCGGCAGCGGCGTGATGAACGAAGGCCTCTTCGCAAGCTGGCTCGGCCTTTCCGGCGTGCCGAAGGAAGCCGAGATCATCCCGCTCGAACGGGATCTCCGGATCGCCGGGCTGACGCGGGCGAAATACCATGCGGCCAAGATTTCCGTGGCGGAATCGGCGGAAGCGATGCGCGTTGCCCGCTCGCGCGGCGCCAACGTCACCTGCGGCGTGTCGATCAACCATCTCTCGCTCAACGAGAACGACATCGGCGAGTACCGCACCTTCTTCAAGCTCTCGCCGCCGCTGCGCTCCGAGGACGACCGCGTGGCAATGGCCGATGCAGTCGCCGACGGCACGATCGACATCATCGTCTCCTCGCATGATCCGCAGGACGTCGACACCAAGCGCCTGCCCTTTGCGGATGCCGCCGACGGTGCGATCGGGCTCGAGACCATGCTTGCCGCGGCACTCCGCCTGCAGCACGACGGCCGCGTGCCGCTGATGCGCCTGATCGACGCCATGTCGACCCGGCCGGCGCAGATATTCGGCCTCGACGCCGGCACGCTGAAGCCAGGCGCGAGGGCGGATATCACGCTCATCGATCTCGACGAGCCTTGGATCGTTTCGAAGGATATGCTTTTGTCCCGCTCAAAGAACACGCCCTTCGAGGATGCGCGTTTTTCGGGCCGAGCCGTCGCCACCTATGTGGCGGGCAAGTGCGTTCATTCGCTTTGATGGGGAAGAAGCGTGAGTGAGCTTTTCAACTGGCAGATCACCCTGCCCATCGCGCTTGCGGCGCTCGTCTTCGGTTACCTGCTCGGCTCTATCCCCTTCGGACTGATCCTCACCCGTGCCGCGGGCCTCGGCGACATCCGCTCGATCGGTTCGGGCAATATCGGCGCGACCAACGTGCTGCGCACCGGCAACAAGAAGCTCGCCGCCGCCACCCTGCTCCTCGATGCGCTGAAAGCCACCGCCGCGGCACTGATCGGCTGGTACTTCCTTGGCGAAGAGGCCGGCCTGATCGCCGGCTTCGCAGCCTTCCTGGGGCACCTGTTCCCAGTGTGGCTCGGCTTCAAGGGCGGCAAGGGCGTCGCCACCTATATCGGCATGCTGCTCGGCGTCGCGCCCTGGATGGTGCTTGTCTTCGCGCTCGTCTGGCTGTCTGTCGCCAAGCTCAGCAAATATTCCTCGCTGTCCGCACTGGTTGCAACGCTTGTCATTCCGGTTGTGCTGTGGTTCATAGGTGAACCGAAGATCGCACTTGTCATGGCAATCATGACCGCGATTTCCTGGTGGAAGCACAAGACCAATATCGAGCGGCTGATCGCCGGAACCGAGAGCAGGATCGGCCAAAAGGGATAAAGGACCAGTCGGCATGCCGGACGGCAGCGCAAGGCGGACGGGAATTGCGCTGACGGAAAGGCAGAGGATCGCCTGGCTGAGGCTGATCCGTTCCGACAATGTCGGTCCCGCCACATTCAGAGACCTCATCAACCATTGCGGCTCGGCCGAAAACGCGCTTGCTATGCTGCCGGAACTTTCCGCCCGCGGCGGCGCCACGCGGGCCATTCGCATCGCAACGGTAGCAGAGGCGGAACGGGAGCTCGAAGCCGCCCATCGCCACGGCGCCCGCTTCGTCGGCATCGGCGAGCCGGACTATCCGCCGGCCCTGCGCCAGATCGAAGGCGCGCCGCCGCTGCTGGCCGTCAAGGGCGATCTCTCCGCCGCCACGCGTCCCTCGGTCGGAATCGTCGGCTCCCGCAACGCGTCGATCGCCGGCGCCAAATTCGCGGCGATGATCGCGCGGGATTGCGGCCGCGCCGGCTATACGGTCACATCCGGCCTTGCCCGCGGCATCGACACCGCCGCCCACCGGGCCAGCCTGGAAACAGGCACGATCGCCGTTCTCGCGGGAGGCCTCGATCAGCCCTACCCTCCGGAAAATGTTCCTCTGCTTGACGAGATCACCGATGGCGCCGGCCTTGCGGTCAGCGAAATGCCCTTCGGATGGGAACCGAGAGCGCGGGATTTCCCCCGCCGCAACCGACTGATATCGGGCATTTCGCTGGGCGTCGTGGTGGTGGAAGCGGCGGAGCGCTCCGGCTCGCTGATCACGGCGCGCATGGCCGCCGATTTCGGCCGGCTGGTCTTCGCTGTTCCCGGCTCGCCGCTCGATCCGCGCTGCCACGGCACCAACGGCCTTCTCAAACAGGGCGCGATCGTCACCACCGGCTCGGCCGACGTCATCGAAGCGCTCGCGCCGCTTTCACAACTCGATCTGTTCGCAGGCCCGGTCGTGGAAGAGCCGGAAAAGACCGGCGACCTGCTGCCGCCCAATGACGACGACCGGGCGAAGATCGTCTCGGCGCTCGGCCCGACACCCGCCGATATCGACGACATCATCCGCCATACCGGGCTTTCCGCCTCTTCCGTCTATCTCATCCTGCTGGAACTCGATCTCGCCGGGCGGCTGCACCGGCATCCGGGCGGCATGGTGTCGCTGGCGATGGGTTGAATTGCCACATTGAGCGGATCGTAGACCATCGCTTAATTGCCTGACACGCAATCAAGCGAGGAAAACCCGATGTTCCGCAATCGTCTCGCCATCATCGCCACCGGCCTTGCCGCGGCCACCCTGCTCTCGCTTTCCGGCCTGATGGGCTGGATCTATGCCAGCGAGCCCCGGACCGGCCCGTTCAGCGCCGAATTCTCGCTCGTCGATCACCTCGGACGCCCGGCGGACCGGAGCGTCTTCCACGGCCAGCCGTCGCTCGTTTATTTCGGCTATACCCACTGCCCGGTCGCCTGCCCGACCACGCTTTATGAAATGGCGGGTTTCTTCGACCAGCTGGGAGAAGAAGGCAAGGCCCTGAAAGGTTATTTCTTCACGATCGATCCGGAGCGGGACAGCCAGGATGCCGTGAACGGTTATGTGACGGCCTTCACCGACCGCATCACCGGCTTCACCGGCGATCCGGCCGAAATGCGCAAGGTCGTCGACGGCTGGCGGGTGCATGCGGAAAAGGTGCCGGACGGCAGCGGCGGATACAGCATGGATCACACGCTGACGCTCTTCCTCGTCGGCGCCGACGGCCGGCTGAAGGGCCTTATTCCCTATGGAACGCAGCAGGAAGAGGCGCTGGAGAAAATCCGCACGGTTCTCCTCAAGCAATCCTGACCGTCTCAGGAATTGATCGGGCCGCGAGGAGAGAGCGAGCGCGGGCGCCTACCCGCCTGCACGTCCCCCGCCTCCACATAAGCCATCTCGATCAGGTAGCAGAGCATGTCCGCCCCCTCGCCCAATGCAACCTGCCGCAGCTCGCCGAGCATTTGCCTTATATAGGCGATGTTTTCCCTGGTATTGTCCTCGCGCCGGCCGTTCATCTCATCCTGAGGGACCATATTCCATTCCTGCCGAAAATTGCGACCGCGAGTCGGATATATGCTTATTGGGGGTATGCGATGAACCATATCGCATTTATTTATGATTGCAACCAATTGCAAATCTTCTTTAGGTTGTATTGCGTTGTGCGCTAGAATTTGGTGGATGCCCCTTGACCGCGGCGCAAACGCCCTCCATGTCGGGAGGTCAGATTTCCGCCTGGACTGCAAAGGTACCGGGCCAAGCCTCTATTTCAGAGAAGCAAGATGAATGTTGTCGTAGTAGAATCTCCAGCCAAGGCCAAGACAATCAACAAATATCTCGGCGCCGGCTACAAGGTTCTCGCCTCGTTCGGCCATGTGCGCGATCTTCCGGCCAAGGATGGGTCGGTACTTCCCGACCAGGATTTTGAAATGTCCTGGGAGGTCGACAGCGCGTCCCAGAAGCGCATCAAGGACATTGCCGATGCCGTGAAGGGCTCGGACGGGCTCTTCCTCGCCACCGACCCGGATCGCGAAGGCGAAGCGATCTCCTGGCACGTGCTCGATCTTTTGAAGAAGCGGCGGGTTCTCGGCGACAAGCCGGTCAAGCGCGTCGTCTTCAACGCCATCACCAAGAAGGCCGTGCTCGACGCCATGGCCAGTCCGCGCGATATCGACGTGCCGCTGGTGGATGCCTATCTTGCCCGCCGCGCGCTCGATTATCTCGTCGGCTTCAACCTGTCGCCGGTGCTCTGGCGCAAGCTGCCGGGCGCCCGCTCCGCCGGCCGCGTGCAGTCGGTTGCGCTCAGGCTCGTCTGCGACCGCGAGTCGGAGATCGAGCGCTTCGTCTCGGAAGAATACTGGAACCTCTCGGCGCTGCTCCGCACGCCGCGCGGCGACGACTTCGAGGCGCGCCTCGTTTCGGCCGACGGCAAGCGCTTGCCGCCCCGAGGCATCAAAACCGGCGACGACGCCAACCGGTTGAAGGCGCTGCTCGACGGCGCGGCCTATGTGGTGGAGTCGGTCGAGGCGAAACCCGTCAAGCGCAATCCCGGCCCGCCCTTCACCACGTCCACCCTGCAGCAGGCCGCGTCCTCCAATCTCGGCTTCAACGCGTCGCGCACCATGCAGGTGGCGCAGAAGCTCTACGAAGGCGTCGATATCGGCGGCGAGACGGTCGGCCTCATCACCTATATGCGTACGGACGGCGTGCAGATGGCCCCGGAAGCGATCGAGGCCGCCCGCCACGCCATTGCCGACCAGTTCGGCGAACGCTACCTGCCGGAAAAGGCGCGCTTCTACTCCACCAAGGCGAAGAATGCCCAGGAGGCCCACGAAGCGATCCGGCCGACCGACTTCAATCGGTCGCCTGACAAGGTGCGCCGCTATCTCGACGCCGATCAGGCTCGCCTCTACGAGATCATCTGGAAGCGCGGCATCGCGAGCCAGATGGCGTCGGCCGAGATCGAACGCACCACGGTCGACATCCTCGCCGACAATAACGGCCAGAAGGCGGGCCTCCGCGCCGTCGGTTCCGTCATCCGCTTCGACGGCTTCCTCGGCGCTTATGTCGACAGCCGCGAGGATGCCGACAAAACCGAGGATGACGAGGAGGATGGCCGCCTTCCCGAGATCAACGCGCGCGAAAAGCTCGACAAGCGCAAGGTGGATGCGAGCCAGCATTTCACCGAACCGCCGCCGCGTTATTCGGAAGCCTCGCTGATCAAGAAGATGGAAGAACTCGGCATCGGCCGCCCCTCCACCTATGCCGCGACGCTCACGACGCTGCGCGACCGCGAATACGTGACGATCGACAAGCGCAAGCTCGTGCCGGAAGCCAAGGGCCGGCTGGTGACCGCCTTCCTCGAAAGCTTCTTCACGAAATACGTGGAATACGATTTCACCGCCGATCTCGAAGAAAAGCTCGACAAAATCTCCGCCGGCGAGCTCGACTGGAAGCAGGTGCTTCGAGAGTTCTGGCAGGATTTCTTCAGCCAGATCGAGGATACCAAGGAGCTGCGCGTCACCAATGTGCTCGATGCGCTGAACGAGGCGCTGGCCCCGCTCGTCTTCCCGAAACGGGACGACGGCAGCGATCCGCGCATCTGCCAGGTCTGCGGCACCGGCCAGCTTTCGCTGAAGCTCGGCAAATACGGCGCCTTCGTCGGCTGCTCGAACTATCCGGAGTGCAACTACACCCGCCAGCTTTCCTCCGAAGGCGGCACGGAGGCGGAAGCGAATGGCCTCAACGAACCGAAGGCGCTCGGCAACGATCCGCATACCGGCGAGCCGCTGACCCTGCGCTCGGGGCGTTTCGGGCCCTATATCCAGCGCGGCGACGGCAAGGATGCCAAGCGCGCCTCGCTGCCGAAGGGCTGGAAGCCCGAAGATATCGACTACGAGAAGGCGCTGGCGCTGATCAGCCTGCCGCGCGACGTGGGCAAGCATCCGGAAACCGGCAAGATGATCTCGACCGGCATCGGCCGCTACGGCCCGTTCGTGCTGCATGACGGGACCTATGCGAACCTGGAATCGGTCGAGGACGTATTCACGATCGGCCTCAACCGCGCCGTCACCGTGCTTGCCGAAAAGCAGAGCAAGAACGGCGCGAACGGCCGGACCCGCGGCACGCCCGCGGCGCTGAAGGAACTGGGCGATCATCCGGACGGCGGCACCGTCACCGTGCGCGACGGCCGTTACGGGCCTTACGTCAACTGGGGGAAGGTCAATGCGACGCTGCCGAAAGGCATGGATCCACAATCGGTGACGATGGAACAGGCGATCGCGCTCATCGTCGAGAAGGGCGGCAAGGCCTCCTCCGGCAAGGCGAAGCCAAAGAAAGCAGCGGCCAAAGCCAGCGGCGACACAAAAAAGGCCGCTCCCAAGGCCAAGACGGCAGTCAAGGCTACGGCAAAGAAGACAGCCGCACCAAGGGCGAAGAAGACGGGCACGTGAGAGAACCGCGCGACAGATCGAGGCCTTCGGGCAGACGCCCGGACAGAACCGTCCGCGGGAAAGCCTCTTCGACGGGCGAGACACCGGTCATCATCCACGGTGCCGTGCCGCCGCGCGAGGTCCTGCTCGAATTCATTGCCGACAATCCCGACCGCGCCTCGAAGCGGGAGATCGCCAAGGCCTTCGGGCTCAAAGGCGAGACCCGCGTCGAGCTCAAGGACCTGCTGAGGACGCTGGAGGAGGAAGGTCTCCTCACCAAGAGCCGCAAGTCGCTGACGCGCCCCGGCGCCCTGCCGCCGGTCACCGTGCTCGACATCACCACCCGCGACAAGGACGGCGACCTCATCGGCCGCCCGGCGGAATGGCCGGACGAACAGGGCGTTGCACCGGCCGTGCTCATCCGCCAGCCGTCGGAAAACCGCGGTAAGGGCAAGACGCCGGCTGCGGGTTTGAACGACCGGGTGCTTGCAAAAATCTTCCCGAACAAGGACCGGGCCGGCCCCGCCTATACGGCTCGGGTCATCAAGCTCCTCGACCGCCGCAGCAATGCCTCGCTCGGCGTCGTCAAAAAGCTTGCGGACGGCGAAATCCGCCTGCTGCCGGTTGATCGGCGCGGCGAGGAAATGGTCATCGAGCGCGAGGATCTCGGCGAGGCGAAGGACGGCGACCTGGTCGAGACGGAAGTCGCCCGCCCCAGCCGTTTCGGCCTGTCGCGTGCCCGCGTTCTCTCGGTCATCGGATCGGTCGCCTCGGAAAAGGCGATCTCGATGATCGCCATCTATGCCCATGGCATTCCGCACATTTTTCCGAAACCCGTGCTCGACGAGGCAGAAGCGGCCAAGCCCGCCACCATGTCGAAACGCGAAGACTGGCGCGACCTGCCGCTCATCACCATCGACCCGGCCGACGCCAAGGATCACGACGACGCCGTCTATGCCGAGCCCGACCCCTCGCCAGACAATCCGGACGGCGTGATCGTCACCGTGGCGATCGCCGACGTCTCCTGGTACGTACGGGCCGGCTCGCCTCTCGACCGCGAGGCGTTGAAACGCGGCAACTCCGTCTATTTTCCCGACCGCGTCGTGCCGATGCTGCCGGAGCGCATCTCCAACGACCTCTGCTCGCTGCGCGAAGGCGAGGACCGGCCGGCGATCGCCGTGCGCATGGTGTTCTCGAAGGAAGGCCGCAAAGCGGGCCACACCTTCCATCGCATCATGATGAAGAGCGCCGCCAAGCTCTCCTATCAACAAGCCCAGGCCGCGATCGACGGCAAGTCGGACGACAAGACCGGCCCGCTCCTCGAACCGATCCTGAAACCGCTCTGGCATGCCTATTCCGTGCTGAAGCGCGGTCGCGACCGCCGCCAGCCGCTCGAACTCGACATGCCGGAGCGCAAGATCGTCTTGAAACCAGACGGCACGGTCGATCGCGTCTTCGTGCCGGAACGGCTCGACGCCCACAAGCTCATCGAAGAGATGATGATCCAGGCGAATGTCGCCGCCGCCGAAACACTGGAGAAGAAGCGCCAGCCGCTCGTCTACCGCATCCACGACGCCCCCTCGCTCGCCAAGCAGGAGAGCCTGCGCGAATTCCTGGCGACGCTCGGCATCTCCATGGCCAAGGGCGGCCAGGTGCGCGCCAATTCCTTCAACGGCATCCTCGCCAGGGCCGAGGACACGCCGCATCAGACGATGGTCAACGAAATGGTGCTGCGCTCGCAGAGCCAGGCGATCTACAGTCCCGAGAATATCGGTCATTTCGGCCTCAACCTGATGAAATACGCGCATTTCACCTCGCCGATCCGCCGCTATGCGGACCTGATCGTGCATCGCGCGCTCGTCGGCTCGCTGGGGCTCGGCGAAGGCGGCATCAGCGCGGAAGAAGAGGCGCAGCTCGATGATATCGCCGCGGAAATCTCCACCTTCGAGCGGCGCGCCATGGCGGCCGAGCGCGATACGATAAACCGCCTCATCGCTCACCATCTTTCGGCGCGAATCGGCGAAGAATTCGAGGGCCGCGTCTCCGGCGTCACCAAGGCAGGACTATTTGTTTCGCTTCCGACCTATGGCGCGGACGGTTTCGTCCCTATATCCACGCTCGGCAACGACTACTTCATCTACGACGAGGCGCATCAGGCGCTCTCCGGAGAGAAGACCGGCCTCGGCTATCAGCTCGGCGATACGGTCGACGTGCGGCTTGCGGAAGCGATCCCGCTTGCAGGCGCGCTGCGATTCGAGATGCTGAGCGAAGGCAAGAAGCTGCCGACGGCGATCCGCTCCTTCCATAAGTCCGGGAGGCGCGACCGATCCACCGGCCGGGCAAAGCCCGGCACACGGCCGCCGCGCGGGCGAAGGAGATAGGATGCAGAAGAGCGAACAGGCGGTCCGGTATGGCGGTGCCCAGGAGGCCGAACGGCCGCTCGGGCGCTCCATTCAGCGGGGGATGCTCGGCCGCTGCCCCAATTGCGGCACGGGCCATCTGTTCCGGGCCTTCCTGAAGCCGGTCGACGCCTGCTCCGTTTGCGGCGAGGACATGTTTCACCATCGAGCCGACGACCTGCCGGCCTATCTCGTCATCGTCGTCGTCGGCCACGTGCTTATGACCGGCTATATGCTGACCGACATGGTCTTGCGCGTTTCCCCCTGGGTGCACCTTGCCATCTGGGTGCCGCTTGCGATTCTCGCCGCGCTTCTGACCATCCAGCCGATCAAGGGCGGCGTCATCGGCCTGCAATGGGCGCTGAAGATGCACGGCTTCGGCGGTCACGACGACGAGACGGTCGATCCCGGCACTGATTCCCGCAGGGGCGGGCCGTCCGCATGATTTCCTCCACCGAGGAACATGTGCCGTCCGCCATGGACGCGCCAAAACACGCGCGGATTGCGGGCGTGAAGCCCAAGGATGCGGCATCGCTGATCCTGATCGACCGCTCTACGAAAAGCCCCCGCGTGCTGATGGGCCGGCGCGGCAGCGGCCATGTCTTCATGCCTGACGTCTACGTCTTTCCTGGCGGGCGGCGCGATGCCCGCGACCACGCTCTCCCCTTCGGGGCCGATCTCGATCCGCTGGTCCTTGAAAAGCTGCTTTCCGGTGCCTCGTCCCGCATGACGCCAAGCCGCGCACGTGCGCTTGCGCTCGCGGCACTCAGGGAACTCCGCGAAGAGACCGGGCTTGCCGGCGCTACCTCCGCCGATCTTTCCCGGCTGCGCTATGTCGCCCGCGCGATCACGCCGCCGGGCAACGTGCGGCGCTACGATACCCGCTTCTTCCTCGCCTTTTCGGATGAAACACCTTTCGACATGACGCATTTGGGCGATTCCAGCGAGCTTCAGGACGTGCGCTGGCTTGACATTGCCGAGCTTTCCGGTCTGAAACTCCCGCGCATCACGCAGGCGGTATTGGAGGACGTGCAAAACCTGATGTCAGCCGATCCGTCTTTACCGTTCGGAACTCCGGTATCCTTCTACTTCATGCGTCACGGACGCTTCGTCCGCAGCCGACTGTAAGGAACACTGAATGCCACAGCCGACGACCGACGCCAACGGCCATGTCGAGGAGATCCACTGGCCATCGCTGATCGCCGCCATCTCCGCCATCAGCGCGGTCGGCATCGCTATCGGCCTCGGCCTGCCTCTCCTTAGCATTATCCTGGAAAAGCGCGGCATCCCCTCCACCCTGATCGGCCTGAACGCGGCCATGGCCGGCATCGCCTCCATGCTCGCGGCGCCCGTCACCACCAAGCTTGCGCATGACTACGGCGTGGCGAAAACCATGATGTTCGCCGTGCTGGTCGCGGCCCTGAGCGCCATCGGCTTTTACTATGCGGACGCCTTCTGGATGTGGTTTCCGCTGCGCTTCACCTTCCATGGCGCGACGACGACGCTCTTCATCCTATCGGAGTTCTGGATCAACGAAGCAGCGCCGCCACGGCGCCGCGGCCTCGTACTCGGCATCTATGCCACCGTTCTGGCGATCGGCTTCGCCATCGGGCCCCTGCTTTTTTCAGCCCTCGGCAGCGAGGGCATCCTGCCCTTCCTGGTCGGGGCCGGCATCATCCTGCTCGCGGTTATCCCGATCTTCATCGCGCGGCACGAAAGCCCCGTGCTCGACACCAAGCCGGAACGGCATTTCTTCCATTACATCTTCCTGGTGCCGACCGCGACGGCGGCGGTCTTCGCCTTCGGCGCGGTGTCGGCGGGCGGCCTTTCCCTCTTCCCGATCTATGCGCTTCGCGAGCAGCTCAGCGAAGCTCAGGCAGCCGTGCTGCTCACGGTGATGGGCATCGGCAACATGGCTTTCCAGATCCCGCTCGGCCTCTACTCTGACCGGCTGCGCGACCGGCGGCCGCTCCTGACCGCCATGGCGGTCCTCGGCGTCCTGGGCTCGCTGGCGCTGCCCCTTCTCATCCAGAACTGGATGATGATGGCGGTGGTCCTGTTCTTCTGGGGCGGATGCGTCTCCGGCCTCTACACGGTGGGCCTGGCCCATCTCGGATCGCGCCTCAGCGGTCCGGATCTGGTTGCCGCCAATGCCGCCTTCATCTTCTGTTATGCCGTCGGCACGGTGGCCGGCCCGCAGGGCATCGGTGCCGCGATCGACATCGCCGGCAATGACGGTTTTGCCTGGGCGCTAGCCGCATTCTTCGGCTTTTACGTGCTGGTTTCCGTCTGCCGTTTGCTTTTCCAGTCAAAACGGAGTTGACTTTTCGGGCGCGATTTGTAATTTCGCGCCAGATTTCGCCGTGGACCTACCCGCGTCCACGGCTTCATTTTTCTCAGAGGCAGAACGACCATGGCGAAAGCTACGACCATCAAGATCAAGCTGCTGTCGACGGCTGACACCGGTTTCTTCTACGTCACGACGAAGAACAGCCGCACGATGACGGACAAGATGACGAAGACCAAGTACGACCCGATTGCCAAGAAGCACGTCGAGTTCAAGGAAACCAAGATCAAGTAAGCCTTGATCCCGAGGTTATCGAAGGGCGCCTATCGACCAGGTCGGGCGCCTTTTCTTTTTGCCTTTTTCCCGGAATCGTGTGATCTAAAATAACGCTGGCCGCCCGGAACGAAAAAAGCGCCGCTCCTTCTCAGGATGCGGCGCCTTTGAAACGGGGGTCGACCAGCCTGCAATCACGGCACGAGGAACCGCTTTGGCATGCCTGCCGGTCGACCGACCCCACGACCCAGGAGATGCGGCGGACCTGAGCATCATGGGGTATGGCTGCCCTTTTCAGGACCTACACCTTCGTTGGCCTCAAAATTGCGCAAAACAAAAAGAAAATCAACAGATTCTTAATCCGGCTGCGATCTATTTTGGTTGTTGGTTAAAATTCGCAACGGGAAATCGCGCCCCTCCCGCTTTCTCCATACAGGCCGAAAGTTACCCCAAGAATATCATATTTTTACATTTGCTTAAATTCTTGGAACATTTCGCTGTATTCAAGAATAACTTGCGAGACGACTGCCTTTCGCCTTCCGCCATGCGAAAAGTTGAATGCTGATCGGCTCAGCTATTCTCCAGCAGATGATCTAAAGCGCCGCAGGATACATTTGAAATTTCTTGAATGCACTGCAGCAGCAGAATTTTCCGACCACTGTTCATAAAAGTTCTTTCACTAATTCGCACCTGCAAAAAATGAGCGCCGGCAGCCAGTAATCAAGGATCGGAAACTTTTTTCCACAGCGCTTCTCCGCCTCGAGTGACCGGACGCTATCCCGCGGCTGCGAGCGCCTCTCAGGCCGCGGCTGCGACGACCCTGTTGCGCCCGCCGTTCTTGGCTTCGTAGAGCGCGCGATCGGCCTGCTTCAGCAGTTGCTCCGGGGTTTCGGCACCGTAAGTATTGCAAGCGATGCCGAGCGAGGCTGTGATGTTGAGCATGAGACCCGCCGCCTTCAGCGCGAAGGGCTGGCTCTCGATGATGCCGCGCAGGCGTTCGGCGATCGCGGCGGCCGCAGCGGCATCCGTATCGGGCATGACGACGACGAATTCCTCGCCGCCATAGCGGCAGGCGAGGTCCGCCCCCCTTACCGTCGAGCGGATGCGGGCCGCGAACTCCTTCAGCACTTCGTCGCCCGCATCATGCCCGTAGGTATCGTTGACCGACTTGAAGCGATCGATATCGGTGATACAGACCGACAAAGGCCGGGAGCGTGCGGCGGCGCGGTTGAACAGCACCTTGAGGTGATTGTCGAGATAACGCCGGTTGTTGAGGCCGGTCAAGCCGTCGGTCACGGCAAGCTCGATCGTCTGTTGGACGCTTGTCCTCAGACGGTCGTTATAGCGCTTGCGCTTGATCTGGGTGAGCACGCGGGCGACAAGCTCGTTCGGATCAATCGGCCGGATGATGTAGTCGTTGACGCCGAGTTCGAGCGCCCGGACGATGACGTCGTCGGCCCCGAGATCGGTCACCAGAAGCAACGGCAGGAAGCGCGTGCGTTCCAGCGAGCGAAGCTGCGAGCAGAGGCGCAAGGGATCGTATTCGTCGAAATTGGCATTGACGATCACCAGGTCGACCGGATTTTCGGCCGCCTCGAAAAGTGCGGCCTGCGGGTCCGACATGGCGATCACCTCGGCGATCGGCTTCAGCGCCTTGATGATGCGCTCCTGCGAACTCGCGCGCCCGTCGACGAGCAGGACCTGGGCCGCCTCGTCGCGCCCATCCGTCCCTTTCAGCATGTCTTCGAGCGCGATATTGTTCGCGGTATCGGCGCGGATGCGCAGTTCGTCGCTCAGCGCCTTCAGCCGCACAAGGCTCTTCACCCGCGAGATGAGTTGCAGGTCGTTGACCGGCTTGGTGAGGAAATCGTCGGCACCGGCTTTCAGACCGCGCACGCGATCGGAAGGCTGATCGAGCGCGGTGACGATGACGACCGGGATGTGGGCGGTGCGGGGATTGGCCTTCAGCCTTTCGCAGACCTCGAACCCGTCGAGTCCCGGCATCATGATGTCGAGCAGGATCAGGTCCACATGGGTGCTGTCGCAGATCGCAAGTGCCTTGTAACCGTCATCGGCCGTCAGCACGTCGAAATATTCCGCGAGAAGCCGGGCTTCGAGCAGCTTCACATTCGCCGGAATATCGTCGACCACCAATATGCGCGCCGTCATGACGTCCGCCCCGATCTCATGCGTCACCCAGATAGGTCTTGATCGTCTCGATGAACTTCGGCACCGAGATGGGCTTGGAGACATAGGCTTCGCAACCGCCCTGGCGGATGCGCTCCTCGTCTCCCTTCATGGCGAAGGCGGTTACTGCGATCACCGGAATGATGTGCAGCTCGTCGTCTTCCTTGAGCCATTTGGTGACTTCGAGGCCGGAAACTTCCGGAAGCTGGATATCCATGAGGATGAGGTCGGGGCGATGCTTGCGGGCAAGATCGAGCGCTTCCATCCCGTTGCGGGTCTGGATCGTGTCGTAACCGGATGCTTCGATCAGGTCGCGGAAGAGCTTCATGTTCAGCTCATTGTCCTCGACAATCATCACCCGTTTGGGCATGGCTATCCGTTCCTTGCAAGTGTGCCTTAGGTATATAAGCTCTCGGAACGGTCGTTTCCACAGAGCCCCCGTTTAGCCACGGTAAGGCCATTTAGTTGAAAAATAGGTAACTTGACAGACAATGCCGCGAGAACCTGAATACAATCGACGCAATTCGGCCGATGCAGAAGAAACGGCAGCCGCCATTCTCGGCTGGCTTGCCAACGAACCGGATATGCTTGGCCGTTTCCTGGCGCTGTCCGGCCTGCAGGCAAACCAGTTGCGCGGCGCGGTGAACGATCCGGGTTTTCTCGCCGGAATGATCGACTTCCTGATGGGGCACGAGCCGACGCTGCTTGCCTTCTGCGAGGCGACCGGCACCAAGCCGGAAGCCTTGGCCGCCGCCTGGCTCCACTACTCCGGCCCCGTTTCCGGCGAGTTTTGACATGACCGACATCCTCGCGCTCTCCACCGATCTCTCCCATATCCGCCTCGGCGACCGGCCGCTCGTCGTCTGCGACGTCGACGACGTGGTGCTGCATTTCGTAGCGCCCTTCCAGGACTTCCTGCGCGGAGAAGGCCACGAGCTCCTGCCCCGCTCCTTCCGCCTCACCGGCAATATCGTTTCCATCGAGACTCAGGTTGCGCTTGAACCGATGGACGTCCGGCGGTTGATCGAGACCTTTTTCGAATTGCAGGAGAACTGGCAGCTTCCGTTCGATCTCGTCGTCCAGACCCTCGAGCGTCTTTCCGGCGAAGCTGATGTCGTCTTCCTCACCGCGATGCCGCCGCGTTATCGGGAGCAGCGCCGCCGTCTGCTGGACCGGCTGGGGCTGCCCTTCCCGCTGATTGCCAGCGAAGAACCGAAAGGACCGATCATGCACCGTCTGCATGCGGGCCGCCCTCTGCCTTCGGTCTTCATCGACGATATGGCGCATAATCTCCATTCGGTAAGGGATCATGTTTCTCGCTCCCTGCTCCTGCATATGATGCCCGACTCGCCCTTGCACCTGCTTGCGCCGAAACCCGCCGACGACATCGCGCGGGCGACCGACTGGCCGCATGCCGCCGAACTGATCCGCGCGCATATCCGGCAACAAGCCGCCTGAGGTCAGAGCGTCAGCCGCATCAGAGGCCGGCCCTCTTTCCGCCGCGCGACTTCGGCAAAACCGGCTGCCTCGAACACTCTCATCGAGCCGACATAAAGGCCGAGCGATTTCGACGTCTTCGCCTGCTCCATGGGACAGCTTTCGAGGATGCGCGCGCCGCTCTCCCGGGCAAAACGGACTGCAGCGTCCAGGATCCGATGACTGTTGCCCTTCCCGCGATAATGGCTGCCGATGAAGAAGCAGCTCACGGCCCAGACCGACGGGTCCTCCGCATCGGCCGGGTCCAGCGGTCGCGACACGGTGCGCGGCGAATTCCACCGCGGAACGTCGGCGCGCGGCCCCACCTGCACCCAGGCGGCCGGCTGCTCACCGATATAGCCCAGCACGCCGGGCGGCGGCCCATGCTCGATCCGCGTGTGAATGAATTCCTTCTTCGCCGCTCCATCGAGAACCTTCCGCTCCGGGGCCGGCATCCGGAAATAGGTGCACCAACAGCCGTAACAGGCGCCGTTCGGCCCGAAGAGCGTCACGAAATCGTCCCATCTGTCGGGCGTCAGTGGATAGGCTGAGAAGACGTCCATACCGGCTCGCTTATCTCTTGAGACTCGCAAGCTTACGGCCTATTGTTGCGATGTTCAACCTTTGTTCCCACCATGACACCCGTGCCTGACAAGACACCCGGCTTCTGTCGCGACTGCCTTGCGGAGCAGAAGGCGGAAACACGCCGGTGCCGCGCCTGCGGCAGCCCCCGCCTCGTCTATCACAGGGAACTTTACGATCTCACGCTGGCGCATATCGACTGCGACGCCTTCTACGCCATGATCGAAAAGCGCGACAATCCGGACCTCGCCGACAGGCCGGTGATCATCGGCGGCGGAAAACGCGGCGTCGTCTCGACCGCCTGCTACATCGCCCGAATCAACGGCGTGCGCTCGGCCATGCCCATGTTCAAGGCGCTGGAGCTCTGCCCCGAGGCCGTCGTCATTCCGCCGAACATGGAAAAATACGTGACTGTCGGCCGCCAGGTGCGGCAGATGATGATGGATCTCACGCCGCTCGTGCAGCCGCTTTCCATCGACGAAGCCTTCCTCGAACTCGCCGGCACGGAAAGACTGCATCACGACCCGCCGGCGCGCATCCTCGCCAGGCTTGCCACGCGCGTTCAAAATGAACTCGGCATCACCATCTCCATCGGTCTCTCGTACTGCAAGTTCCTCGCCAAGGTCGCTTCCGACCTCCAGAAGCCGCGCGGCTTTTCGGTGGTCGGCCGGCAGGAGGCGCTGGAATTTCTGGCGGCCCGCCCCGTCACCACCATCTGGGGCGTCGGCAAGGCCTTCAACGCGGCGCTGGAGGCCGATGGCATCCGCACCATCGGTCAGTTCCAGGCCATGGACGAAGCCGATCTGATGCGCCGCTACGGCACGATGGGTCAGCGGCTCTACCGGCTCGCGCGGGGCATCGACGACCGGGAGGTGCATCCGAACGAGGCGGCGAAAAGCGTCTCGGCGGAAACCACGTTCTTCGACGACATTTCCCGTCACGACGAACTCGTGCCGATCCTGCGCCGGCTTTCAGAGAAGGTCTCGACGCGGTTGAAGAAGCACGGCATCGCCGGCCAGACCGTCGTGCTCAAGATGAAGACGGCCGATTTCAAGAGCCGCACCCGCAACAGGCGGCTGGAGGACCCGACGCAGCTTGCCGACCGCATTTTCCGGACCGGGCTCTCGCTGATGGAACGCGAGACCGACGGCACCAAATTCCGCCTCATCGGCATCGGCGTCACCGATCTCGTCGATCCGGCGCTCGCTGATCCGCCGGACCTCGTCGACAGGCAGGCGGGGCGCCGCGCTGCCGCGGAAGCGGCCATGGACAAGCTGCGCGACAAGTTCGGCAAGGCGGCGGTGGAGACCGGATACACGTTCGGAAACCGCCGGCGGGATGCGTGAAAGGTGACCCGTTTTTAACCATGAACCTAAGATTATCGGCGCTGTCGAAAATCTTCCTTAACCTGATGCGCTAATATGCGGCTCGTGTATTGCGTATGGGGTCTTGTATGTTGCGTCACCTGGTTTTCGGGTTTGGTCTCCTGTCTGCGACGATGCTGTCGCATGCGGCTTTCGCGGGAACGGCCGGCACGCTGCAGATCATCATTTCCAAGGACAAACAATCGCTTACCGTCTATGACGGCGATACCGTCGTGACTACCTCGAAGGTTTCCACCGGCAAGGCCGGCCACACGACGCCGAGCGGCATCTTCTCGATCCTCGAAAAGCGCAAATATCACGAATCGAACATCTATTCGAACGCGCCCATGCCGTGGATGCAGCGGCTGACATGGTCCGGCATCGCGCTTCATGAGGGCGTGGTACCGAACTATCCCGCATCGCACGGCTGCATCCGCATGCCGGGCGCATTCGCCAAGTCGCTCTACCAGATGACCGAGCGCGGCGCGCATGTTCTCGTCACCGACGCCCCGGTCGCGCCGGAGCGCGTCCAGAGCGCCAATCTCTTCCTGCCGCGCAAGCCGCTGCCGAGCGGACCGCTCTTCCCGGATGTCGAGCTCAGAACCTCCTCGATCCAGGGAGCTTCCAAGCCGGTCGAAGTGGCGATGAACGTCGTTCCGAACAATCCCGCCCATCCGGGCGTCGTGACGGATGCGGCGACGGCGACCGGCGCGGCCGAGGAACAAAAGGCAGCACCGTTGCGCATCCTCATCACCCGGCGCGGCGAGCGCGAAACTCTGATGGATGCCCAGGTGCTGCTGCAGGACCTGGGTTTCGAGACCGGCGGCGCCGACGGTTTCGCCGGTCCCCTGACCCGCAGCGCGATCGCAGGCTTCAAGCGCTGGAAGAACCTCTCCCTCAAAGGGCCGCTCGTGACGCCGGAATTCCTTGCCGCGCTCTACGAGTCGGCCGGCAAGCCGCAACCGCCGGCCGGCCAGATCATGGTGCGGCAGAATTTCGAGCCGCTGTTCGAGGCGCCGGTCGGCATCAAGGATCCGGAAATCGCGCTCGGCACGCATTTCTTCACCGTCGACGAGCTGGACCGCCGGGCCGAAACCGCCGAATGGCACGGCGTGACACTGCCGAACGAGCTCAGCGCCGCGACGATGCGGCGGCTCGGGATCACCGTCACCGACGGTCCCGATACCCTTGGTGCCGCCCGGGCGATTGATCGAATCGAAATTCCGGCCGACCTTCGGGACCGGATCGAAACGCTGATGACGGATGGCACTTCGATCACGATCAATGATGAAGGCCTCGGACCCGAAACTGGAAAAGGCACCGACTTCGTGACCGTCACGCGATCCCAGCCCAAGGCCACCGAGGTCGAGGCATCCATTGTCAAACGTCGCCCGGTGCGCCAACCGCAAGCCGCGCAGAGCCGCCGCATGATCGGCCTTTATTGAGAAATACCGGCGATCAAACCAGCTCGACATCGAGGACGCCGGGTGCTGCGCGCAGCGCCGCGGCGATCTCCGGAGAGATGCGATATTTTTCCGTCAGCTCCACCTCGATCTCGCGCTTGCCGTCATCCTTGATGACGACGAAGGAGACGAGGCCGTCGCCCCTGGCGTTCAAATGCCGCGCAACCGTCTTCAGCGGGCCGGAATCGCGGACATAGACACGCAGCGCCTTCTGCATCTGCACGGATTTCTCTTCCAGCGACTGCGCCGTCTGGATGCGAAGCCCGATGCCTTCCGGCCGCTCTTCCGCCTGTACCGTGATGAGCAGCGACTTGCCGGGTTCCAAGAGGTCGCGATATTGCGCCAGGCCTTCCGAGAACAGCACCGCCTCGAACTGGCCGGACGAATCCGAAAAGGCGACGATGCCCATCTTGTTGCCGGTGCGGGTCTTGCGCTCCTGGCGGCTCGTCACCGTGCCCGCGAGCTTCCCGAAGCTTGCTCCTCCCTTCACCGAGACGGAGAATTCGGCAAAGGTCTGCACCCGCATCTTGGACAGGATGGCCGCATAGGAATCCAGCGGATGGGCCGAGAGATAGAAGCCGAGCACCTGGTATTCGCGCATCAGCTTCTCGGACGGCGTCCAGGGATTGAAAGGCGGCAGGATCAGTTTTTCCGGCCCGGCGCCGGCGGACGAACCGAAGAAATCCGACTGGCCGCTGACCTTCTCCTCCTGGGCGCGCTGCGCATAACCGATGATCCGGTCGAGGCCGCCGATGAGTTCGGCGCGGTCCATGCCGAAGCAGTCGAAGGCGCCGGCCGAGATCAGGCTTTCCATGACCCGGCGGTTGATCTGCTTCGGATCGATCCTGAGGCAGAAATCCTCGATGCTCTTGAACGGCCGGTCGCCGCGCACCTCGGTGATATGGTCGACGGCCGATTCACCGACGCCCTTGATGGCTGCGAGCGCGTAATAGATCCTGTTCTCACCCGTCTCGAAATGCCGGTAGGACGTCTGAACCGACGGAGGAATGACGGCGATGCCGAGACGCCCCGCATCCTGCCGGAAGTCGTTCAGCTTCTCGCTGTTCGACATATCGTAGGTCATCGACGCAGCCAGGAATTCGACGGGATAATGCGCCTTCATATAGGCGGTCTGGTAGGAAACGATGGCGTAGGCGGCGGCGTGCGACTTGTTGAAGCCGTAGTTCGCGAACTTGGCGAGCAGGTCGAAGATCAGGTCGGCCTGCGGCTTGGAGACGCCGTTCTTCACTGCGCCCTCGACGAAACGGGCGCGCTGCTTGTCCATCTCCTCCTTGATCTTCTTGCCCATCGCGCGGCGGAGCAGGTCGGCCTCGCCGAGCGAATAGCCCGAGAGAACCTGCGCGATCTGCATGACCTGTTCCTGATAGACGATAACCCCTTGAGTCTCCTTCAAGAGATGATCGATCATCGGATGGATCGACTCGATCTCCTCCTCGCCGTGCTTGCGGGCATTGTAGACCGGAATGTTCTCCATCGGGCCCGGACGGTAGAGCGCGACCAGCGCGATGATGTCCTCGATGCAGTCCGGCCGCATGCCGATCAGCGCCTTGCGCATGCCGGCACTTTCCACCTGGAACACGCCGACCGTCTCACCGCGCGAGAGCATTTCATAGGTCTTCGGATCGTCCAGCGGGATCGTCGGGAGATCGATCTCGATGCCGCGCTTCTTGCAGAAGTCAACGGCGGTCTTCAGCACTGTCAGCGTCTTCAAACCGAGGAAGTCGAACTTCACAAGGCCGGCCTGTTCCACCCATTTCATGTTGAACTGGGTGACCGGCATGTCAGAACGCGGGTCCCGGTACATCGGCACGAGCTTCGACAGCGGCCGGTCGCCGATGACGATGCCGGCGGCGTGGGTCGAGGCGTGGCGGTAAAGGCCCTCGATCTTCTGGGCGATGTCGAGGAGGCGCGCGACGACCGGCTCCTTCTCGGCCTCTTCCTGCAGCTTCGGCTCCTCTTCGATCGCCTTCGAAAGCGGCGTCGGATTGGCCGGGTTGTTCGGCACCAGCTTGCAGATCTTGTCGACCTGGCCATAGGGCATTTCGAGCACGCGGCCGACGTCGCGCAATGCGGCGCGCGCCTGCAGCGAACCGAAGGTGATGATCTGCGCCACCTGTTCGCGGCCGTATTTCTGCTGAACGTAGCGGATCACCTCTTCGCGGCGGTCCTGGCAGAAGTCGATGTCGAAATCCGGCATCGAGACGCGTTCCGGGTTGAGGAAACGTTCGAAGAGCAGCGAGAAACGCAGCGGATCGACGTCGGTAATGGTCAGCGCGTAAGCCACCAGAGAGCCCGCACCCGATCCGCGGCCCGGTCCGACCGGAATGTTATGGACCTTCGCCCATTTGATGAAGTCCGAGACGATCAGGAAGTAACCCGGAAACTTCATGCGCTCGATGATGCCGAGCTCGTAATCCAGCCTCTCGCGATAATCCTGTTCCGTATAACCCGGCGTCATGCCCAGAGTGGCGATGCGGCTCTCCAGCCCCTCGACCGCCTGGCGACGCAGCTCGTCCGCCTCCGCCCGCTCGGCTTCCTCCGGGTCGCCGGTCGCGCCGGTGAAACGGGGCAGGATCGGATTGCGCGTCTTCAATACGAAGGAGCAGCGCCGGGCGATCTCGACCGTGTTCTCCAGCGCTTCCGGCAGGTCGGAAAACAGCGCCGCCATTTCCTTCCGGCTTTTCAGATAGTGGTCCGGCGTCAGGCGGAAGCGGTTGTCGTCCGAGACGATCGCGTTGTGGGCGACCGCCATCAGCGCGTCATGGGCATCATAATCCGCCTTGGACGGAAAGAAGGCCTCGTTCGTCGCGACCAGCGGCAGGTCGTGGTCGTAGGCCAACGCCACCATCTTCTGCTCGTGCCGCCGGTCATAGGCCCCGTGGCGCTGCAGCTCCACATACAGCCTGTCGCCAAAGACCTCTCTCAGCTTCAACAGGCGCGCTTCGGCGAGCGCGGCATTGCCGTCCTTCAAAGCCATGTCGACTGGCCCGCTCGAAGCGCCGGTCAGCGCGATCAGCCCTTCCGTGCCGCCCTCCTCCAGCCAGGAGCGGCAGATATGCACGGTGCCGTGTCCTTCGCCGCCCAGATAGGCTCGGCTGATGAGATCGACGAGCCTTTCGTAGCCCGCAGCGGTCGCCGCGAGCACGACGATCGCCGGCAGCTTGGCAAGCTGCTGCTGGCCGCTTCGCCGCTCGTCCGCCTGATCTTCCATGTCGATCGAAAGCTGGCAGCCGATGATCGGCTGCAGCCCGTCACCGATCGCCTTCTGGGCGAATTCCAGCGCGACGAAGAGATTGTTGGTATCGGTAATCGCGACCGCGGGCTGATGGTCCGCGACCGCCTTCGACAGGATTTTCTTGAGCGGCAGCGCGCCTTCAAGAAGCGAATAGGCGGAATGAACGCGCAGGTGGACGAATTGCGGGGTTGCTCCGAGCTCTTCCGGTCCCGATTTTACGTCCGCCGTGTCTGCCATGCCCGCATCCTACCATTCTCATGAATCAGGCCATTCTCAGGTGCGGCTGGCGGAGAGTCCAGTTCGGATTTCCTCGCTCAACCTCTTTCGAACGACGAGCCCGAGCGAAGAACCCGCTCACATGGCCATGGCGATCATGGACAGGCTTGCCACGAAGGTGGCGATGGAAGCGAATGCGGCAATGTCACGAAGAATGTCAGTCATCGTCGTCTCCCGTGTTCCTTTATGTTTTTACTTTGTTCTCATTTTGTTTGAGAGTCAACAAGAGAACAAAACAAGAAACACGGAATCGCGATTATGGTTAAAATCGAGGGCGCGCCGGCATCCCTCACGCATTGGAGGGTTTTGCAGAGATGAAGCGTCTTGCGATCATCCAGCAGCCAAGCGCCCAGGTCGCTCCGGCGCACCAGCCTCCGAGCACGTCGGTCGGATAGTGAACGCCGAGATAGACGCGGCTAAGTCCGATGAGCAGCGTCAGGAAGATCGCCGCGAAGATCAGGAAAATTCGTGTCGACCGGTAGGGCTGCGCCCGCGAGAGCAGCGCCCCAAGGGTGAGGTAGGTGACGGCGGAAAGCATCGCATGGCCGCTCGGAAAACTGAGGTCATAGACTTCCACCAGATGCGGAACGATGTCCGGCCGCGGCCGCGCCACGCCGAGCTTCAAGGCGTTGCTCACAAGCCAGCCGCCCAGGATCGACAGGAACATGAAGGCGGCAATGGCTTTCTGCCGCGCCAGCAGAAGATAGGTGGTCCCCATGACCGTCATCAACGACAGCACCGTCGTTCCGCCGAGCGCGGTGATGTCGCCCATGGCATGGTTCAGCCAATAGGGGCCGACCGGTGCGGACAGGTCGCTGGCGCTGCGCAAGGCAAGCAGGATGCGCTCGTCGAAGGCATGCGTCTCGCCCTCCAGAACCTCGCCGGTCAGGCTAAAGAACAGGAACAGGCCGCCGGCCAGCAATGCGAACATCATCAGGCCGATCGGCTCGAACGTCATGAATCTCTCGACGATCTTTTGTCTGACGCGGGAGTGGAAGGCCATATTCCCCTTTCCTGCCATGTCTGCCGAATGTGCTGTCGGGCCGGACCCGCGCCGATCACGGCAAGGCCCATCATTTCCAACAGATAGGGACCGAAGGGCCGCCGCATCAACCGCACCGCCGGACTTTTTGCCCGCCGGACTATGCCGACGCGAGCAGGCTCTACATCTCCACGACCTTGCCGCCTTCGATCGTGACGCGGCGGTCCATGCGCCCGGCGAGCTCGTGGTTGTGGGTGGCGATCAGCGCCGCAAGGCCGGACTGGCGCACCAGCGCCTCCAGCGCGTCGAAGACATAGGATGCCGTCTTCGGGTCGAGATTGCCGGTCGGCTCGTCGGCCAGGAGCACGCGCGGCGCATTGGCGACCGCACGCGCGATCGCCACACGCTGCTGCTCGCCGCCGGAAAGCTCGGCCGGACGATGATCGGCGCGGTGGCCGATGCGCATGTAGTCGAGAAGCTGGGCCGCCCGCTCCTTCGCCTCTGTCTTCGAAAGACCGGCGATCAGCTGCGGCATCATGATGTTCTCGAGCGCCGAGAATTCCGGCAGGAGATGATGGAACTGGTAGACGAAGCCGATCTCCGAACGGCGGATCGCGGTGCGCTCGCTGTCCGGCAGACCATTGCAGGGCTGGCCGCCGATGAAGACCTCGCCGCCGTCGGGATGTTCGAGCAGTCCGGCGAGATGTAGCAGCGTCGATTTGCCCGTGCCGGAGGGCGCCACCAGCGCGACGATCTCGCCGCTCTTGAGCTCGAAGTCGGCGCCCTTCAGGATCGAAAGCGTGGTCTCGCCCTGGCCGTAGTGACGTTCGACGCCCGAGAGCTGCAAGACGGGTTTGCGTGCCATGAAAAACTGCGGATCCTATTCGTAGCGGAGGGCCTGGACGGGATCGAGCTTCGAGGCCCGCCATGCCGGGAAGATGGTGGCCATGAAGGAGAGCGCCAGCGCCATGATGACCACCGACAGCGTCTCGCGGAAACTCATCTCGGCCGGCAACTGGCTCAGGAAGTAGAGTTCCGGATCGAAGAGAACCGTGCCCGAGAGCCAGGAAAAGAACTGGCGGATGGATTCGATGTTGAGGCAGACGACCACGCCCAGAAGCACGCCGGCGATCGTGCCGACGATGCCGATCGCCGCCCCGGTCATGAAGAAGATGCGCATGATCGCGCCGGAACCGGCGCCCATGGTGCGCAGGATCGCGATATCGCTGCCCTTGTCCTTCACCAGCATGATGAGGCCTGAGATGATGTTGAGCGCGGCCACGAGCACGATCAGCGTCAGGATCATGAACATGACGTTGCGCTCCACCTGCAGGGCGGAGAAGAAGGTCTGGTTGCGCTGGCGCCAGTCGGTGATGAAGATCTGCCGGCCGGCAGCGGCTTCGACGAGCGGGCGGATGCCGTCGACATTGTCGGGATTGTCGATGAAGAGTTCGATCGACTGCACGATGCCGTCGGCATTGAAGTAGAGCTGCGATTCCTCGAGCGGCATGTAGATGATCGTCGCGTCGTATTCCGACATGCCGATCTCGAATATCCCGGAGACCGTATAGGACTTGACGCGCGGATTGACGCCCATCGGCGTCACGTCGCCTTCCGGCGAGATCAGCGTGATCTGGTCGCCGGCGTTCAGCCCGAGCTGGGCCGCGAGCCGCGAGCCGACCAGCACGCCCTCTCCCGAGGCGAAGCCGACCAGATCGCCCGACTTGACGTTGCCGGCGACCTCGGTGAGCTTTTCGATATCCTCCGGGCGGACACCACGCACCAGCGCGCCGGAGCCCGCACCGCCGCGGCCGGAAGCGAGCGTCTGGCCCTCCACCAGCGGCAGCGCCATCTTGACGCCCGGCACCGCGGCGAATTTCTGCGTGAGCTCGGCGTAATCGGTGAGCGGTCCGTCGATCGGCTGGACGATCATATGGCCGTTGATGCCGAGGATACGGGAGATCAGTTCGGTGCGGAACCCGTTCATCACCGCCATGACGATGATGAGCGTGGCGACCCCGAGCATGATACCGATGAAGGAAAAACCGGCAATGACGGAGATGAAGGCCTCGCGACGGCGCGAACGCAGGTAGCGCCAGGCGACCATGCGCTCGAAGGCCGAGAAGGGGCCGGCCGAAGGCGAATGCTGCCCTGCCTTTTCCGCTTCACCATTCGTTGCGACGCTCGCCATGCCGTTTCCTCAACCTGCCGGCGGGGAATTCCGCCCTGTCTTTTTGAAACCGGCCTCGCCGGTTATCGGCCGGCGAGCCTGTTCATGGCCGCCTCGACGGTCAGCGTCTCGCGCTCTCCGGTCTTGCGGTCCTTGACCTCCACCTCGCCGGAAGCGGCGGAACGGGGTCCGACGATCACCTGGACCGGCACGCCGATCAGGTCGGCGGTCGCGAACTTGGTACCGGCGCGCTCGTCCGTGTCGTCGTAGAGTACATCCTTGCCGACCGTCGAAAGGCCGCCATAGAGGGTCTCGCAGAGGCGGTCGCAGGCATCGTCGCCGGGTTTCATGTTGATGACCACGACGTCGAAGGGCGCGACGGAAGCCGGCCAGATGATTCCGTTCTCGTCATGCGATGCTTCGATGATGGCGGGAACAAGGCGTGTCGGACCGATGCCGTAGGAACCCATGTGGACAAGGTGCTCCTTGCCGTCCGGACCCTGCACCTTGGCGCCCATCGGCTCGGAATACTTGGTGCCGAAATAGAAGATATGGCCAACCTCGATGCCGCGGGCGGAGAGCCGCTCCGCTTCGGGAATGGCGTCAAAGGCCGCCTCGTCGTGCATTTCCGAGGTCGCCGCATAAACCGAAGTCCATTTGTCGAAGATCGCCTTCATCGCGTCGACATCGTCGAAATTTGTGTCGACGCCGGGGATGTCGAAATTGACGAAGTCCTTGTGGCTGAAGACTTCCGACTCGCCGGTGTCGGCGAGGATGATGAATTCGTGCGACAGGTTGCCGCCGATCGGGCCGGTATCGGCGCGCATCGGGATCGCCCTGAGCCCGAGCCGGGAGAAGGTGCGCAGATAGGCGGTGAACATCTTCCGATAGGAATGCTCGGCCCCCTCCTTCGTCAGGTCGAAGGAATAGGCATCCTTCATCAGGAATTCGCGCGAGCGCATGGTGCCGAAACGGGGGCGGATCTCGTCGCGGAACTTCAGCTGGATATGGTAGAGGTTGAGCGGCAGGTTCTTATAGGATTTGACGTATGACCGGAAAATGTCCGTGATCATCTCCTCATTGGTGGGGCCGTAGAGCATCGGCCGGTCCTGCCGGTCCTTGATGCGCAGCATCTCCTTGCCATAGGCGTCGTAGCGGCCGCTCTCCTGCCAGAGCTCGGCGGACTGCAGCGTCGGCATGAGGAGTTCGATGGCGCCGGAGCGGTTCTGCTCCTCGCGGATGATAGCGTTGACTTTGTCGAGTACCCGCTTGCCGAGCGGCAGCCAGGAATAAATGCCCTGGCTCTGCTGGCGAATCATGCCGGTACGCAGCATCAGCCGGTGGGACACGATTTCCGCTTCCTTGGGGTTTTCCTTCAGGATGGGCATAAAATAGCGGGATAGGCGCATCGAGATTTCCGAGGGTTGCCGGGCCTATCCTCGCGACGTCGGGAATCGGCCATTCCTTGAGTAATATTGCGAGCGGTACATAGCCGTTCCAGCCCCTCAAGGGAACCCGCTCCCGGAGGAATCACGCGATGTTCACGATCTTGGCGCCACCCTGGCGCAATTTTGGGCGAATAACGGCAGACCGGCAAAAAGTGGAGATTTCGTGGCAAGCATGCGACATTTTTGTCAACTGAAAAATTTTATCCGAGTGTAGCAAAAATACAAAAAAATCGAGTGACAAAGCCCAACCTTTGAGCTAGGTTCAGCTCACAAAAGAGGCAAGGAGTTCAAATTCTTGCCATTTCGCGGTCAAGTCTTGGGAGGATCAGATCTTAGGCGCGTTTATTCGCTGCCCCGGCAACGGTGAAGGATCACGCGAAACTAGAAAACAAGGCTTCACCGCCTTGTTTTTTTTTGCTTTCTCGACAACCGCCCATCCGAGCGGATTATGTCGCCATTGCCTCCTATGCCTGCAATTGATGACAAGCAGATGACAGCTCTTCCCCAGACCGGTCTATTCGAAATCCGGCACGATGACCGGGATGTCGGCGATGCCGAATCCGAAATAGGTCGAGGCGACGTGATAGGCGGCGTAAAGCACGGCCGAGATCACCGTCGTCAGAAGCACCACGCGGCCGCCGCGGAATTTCGCGGGCGCGCTTTCGACGGTGCCGGCAGTCACCTCGCCATCCTCCTGCTGGCTGCGATAGCCGAGCGGCAGGACGATGAAGAGCACGGTCCACCAGAGGATGAAGTAGATGGCGGCGACCGTCAGCAGCGACATGGATGGGTTCCGGTTTCTGTTCAGAGAGCGGCGTTATAGGCCGAAAGCCGAAGAAGCTCAAACGGAGCCGAGGGGACGCGATGCCGCAGGTGATGGGACGCCGGAGCAGCCCAGCATCTCAGGATAGGGCTTGGAGGTAACAGCCCGGCAGGCCTCACACCTCTTCGAGTTCGACCAGCGTACCGCAAAAATCCTTGGGATGCAGGAAGAGCACCGGCTTGCCATGGGCGCCGATCTTCGGCTCGCCGTCACCGAGCACGCGGGCCCCCGCCGCCTTCAGGCGGTCGCGGACGGCGATGATATCGTCCACCTCGTAGCAGATATGGTGCATGCCACCCGCCGGTTTTTTTTCCAGAAAGGCGGCGATCGGGGAGCCGGCGCCAAGGGGTTCCAGAAGTTCCACCTTGGTATTGGAAAGCTCCACGAAAACCACCGTTACGCCGTGTTCCGGCAAGGCCTGAGCCTGCGACACGCGCGCACCAAGCGTATCGCGATAGGTCGCGGTGGCGGCTGCCAGATCCGGCACGGCAATGGCGATATGGTTGACGCGTCCGAGCATGGTCCCTCTCTTTCGCTCGATGCCGATCACTATAATCGGGTTACGAACACCGTCACGACAGGCTTCTTGCCCCAGGCCTCGTTGGCGGCGGCGCGAACCGCCCGGCGAACGGCCTCGCGCAACGTGTCGAGATCCTTGCGGCGGGCGCGCGGGATGCTTTCGATCGCGCCGAGCACCGCATCATAGAGCGTGTCCTCCATGTCCTCGCCTTCGTCGTCGAATTCCGGCAGGCCGAAGGCGAGGACGTCTGGATCGATCAGGAAGTCATAGCGGTTGTCGAGCAGGACGTTTACCGAAACGTGTCCGACGAAGGAGAGCTTGCGGCGGTCGCCGATGCCCATCTCGTCGAAATCGCCGATCAGCTTGCCGTCCTTGAAGATGCGGCCGTGCGGCGCCTCGTCGATCACCTCAGCGGGGCCGGGTGCAAGCCGCAGAATATCGCCATTGCGAACGCGCGGAATGGTCTTGATGCCGGCGGACGCGCCAAGCTCCGCCTGCGCCGTCAGATGCGCCGCCTCGCCATGCACCGGCACGAGGATCTGCGGCCGGGTCCATTCGTACATCTTCAGGAGCTCGTTGCGGCGCGGATGGCCGGAGACATGCACCAGGGCATCCGAGTCCGTCACCACCTTGACGCCCTGCTCGATCAAGCCGTTCTTGATCTCGATAATCGCCTTCTCGTTGCCCGGAATGGTGCGCGACGAGAACACGACCGTATCGCCCGCCGCCAGCGCCACGTTGCGCATTTCGTCACGGGCGATCTTGGCAAGGGCGGCACGCGGCTCGCCCTGGCTGCCGGTCAGGATGACGACGACCTTGTCGCGCGGGATATAACCGTATTCGTCCTCGGCAATGAAAGGCTTCAGCCCCTCCATGATGCCGATGTCGCGGGCGACATCGACGACGCGTTTCAGCGAACTGCCGAGCAGCAGCACTTCGCGGCCTGCGGCTTCGGCAGCCTGGGCCACCGAGCGGATGCGGCCGACATTGGAGGAAAAGGTGGTGATCGCCACCCTGCCCTCGGCTTCCTCGATGATCTTGCGCAGACCCTCGGACACCTCCTCCTCCGAGGGCGAGATGCCTTCGCGCAGCGCATTGGTGCTGTCGCACATCAGCGCAAGAACGCCCTCGTCGCCCAGTGCCCGGAAGCGGGCCTCGTCCGTGATCGGCCCGAGCGAAGGGGCATGATCGATCTTCCAGTCGCCGGTATGGACGACGTTGCCGAGCGGCGTGCGGATGACCAGCGACATGGGCTCGGGGATCGAGTGGTTGACGCCGACCGCTTCGATCTCGAACGGCCCGACCGTGATGCGGTCGCCGGCCTTGAAGATCGTCACCGGGATATCGGCGCGCGAACCTTCGTAGTCGCGTTTCGCCTCCAGCATGCCGGCGGTGAAGGGCGAGGCATAAACCGGCACGTTGAGGCCCGGCCAGAGGTCGTTCATCGCGCCGTAATGATCCTCGTGCGCATGGGTGATGATCATCGCCTTGAGGTTCTGGCGCTGGCTCGCGAGATAACGGATATCCGGCAGAACCAGATCGACGCCCGGCAGTTCCGGTCCGGGAAAGGTGACGCCGCAATCCACCATGATCCACTGGCGATTTCCCGGCGTACCATAGCCGTAGAGGGCGAGGTTCATGCCGATCTCGCCCACGCCGCCAAGCGGCAGAAACACCAATTCTTCTTGGTTTGCCATTTCTTCTCTTAATCCGTTCTTTCAAAAAATACATCACCGGCGGCGATCGGCACTGGAGGCCCCTCGTCGGTGTCGAGCATCAGAAATCCCTTATCATCGATACCCGCGAATGTTCCAACAAGCGAGCGGTCCGTCAGGTTCACGGTGATTTTTTCACCGATGCCGCAGGCGACCTTGCGCCAGCGTCGGCTGATCTCCGCCGTCCCCCGCCCTTTATCCCATGCTTCCAGAACATCCGCCATCTCTCTGAAAAGATGCGCGAAAAGCTCCTCCGGCGAAGCGCCAACGCCGTGATCGGCAAGCCGCGTGACGCCATAGGGGGCGTTATCCGGCATGTGGCGTATATTGATGCCGATGCCGATCACCAGCGCGCGGCGGCCATCCGGCAGCATCTCGCCTTCCAGAAGGATACCGCAGGTCTTCTTGCGGCCGATCAGGATATCGTTCGGCCATTTCACCTCGACCGGCTCACCCCCAGGCGGCATGACGGCCCGCACCGCCGCATGGACCGCAACGGCCACCGCAAGCGGAAGAGAACCCAAACGCTCGGGAGGCGCCGGATCGATCAGCAGCAGGGAGGCATAGAGATTGCCGGGTTCCGAGGTCCAGGCCCTGCCGCGCCGGCCGCGGCCTGAAAGCTGCCGGCCCGCGGTGATCCATAACAAACCGGAATCGCCCGCGCGGGCGCGGGCGAGGCATTCGCTGTTGGTGGAGCCAATCTCGCTCAGCGCTTCGTGGCGAAAGGCATCGAGCGAGAAGCTTCCCCTTGGATCCGTCATTCTCAGAAGAAGGACTTGGCGGCTGCGCTCGCGGCCGTGCCGATCGGGCCGCCGAACAGCACATAGGCCGTGACGAAGAGACCCGAGAGACCGAAGACCAGGCGCAGCTCGCCGGAGATGCGGGCGAACTCGCCCTTGGCCTCATCGAACCACATCAGCTTGACGATGCGCAGGTAATAATAGGCGCCGATAACCGAAGCGATCACACCGATGATTGCCAGGGCATAAAGCTTCGCCTCGATCGCCGCCACGAAGACGAAATACTTGGCGAAAAAGCCCGCAAGCGGCGGAATGCCAGCCATGGAGAACATCAGCGCCGTCAGCACGACCGCCATGAAAGGCTTGGTCGAGGAAAGGCCGGCGAGATCGTCGACATTCTCGACATTGCCGCCTTCCTTGCGGCGCATCGCCATGATGCAGGCAAACGTGCCTAATGTCATGACCATGTAGATGGCCATGTAAAGCGCCACGCCGGAAACGCCGGTCTCGGTGCCCGCCGCAAGGCCGACCAGGGCATAGCCCATATGGCCGATCGAGGAATAGGCCATCAGGCGCTTGATGTTGCGCTGGCCGATCGCGGCGAACGAGCCGAGCAGCATGGAGGCGATCGACACGAAGACGATGATCTGGCGCCAGTCGGCGACGATCGGCAGGAAAGCCTCCGATACGATGCGGACGAGGATCGCCATGGCCGCGACCTTCGGACCGGCAGCGAAAAAGGCGGTAACAGGGGTCGGGGCGCCCTCGTAGACGTCCGGCGTCCACATGTGGAACGGCACGGCCGAAATCTTGAAGCAGGCGCCGGCGAGCACGAAGACCATGCCGAAGACGAGGCCCATATGGCGGGTCTCGGAGGAGAGGACGCCGGCGATCTCGTCGAAGCCGGTATTGCCGGTAAATCCATAGACCAGCGACATGCCGTAGAGCATCATGCCCGAGGAGAGCGCGCCGAGGACGAAATATTTCAGGCCCGCTTCCGTCGAGCGCACACTGTCGCGGTTGAAGGCAGCGACGACATAGAGCGCCAGCGACATCAATTCGAGCGCGAGATAGAACGCGATCAGATCGTTCGCCGAAATCAGCAGCAGCATGCCGAGGGTCGAGAGAACCAGGAGAACCGGAAACTCGAAACGGTCGAGCTGGTCGGACCGGCCGCTGCCGACCGACATCACCATGGCGACGATCGAGCCGATCAGCGCCAGGACCTTCATGAAGCGGGCGAAGGGATCGAGCAGGAAGGCCCCGGCATAGGCCTCGCCCTCGCCCGGCATGAAGATCAGCCAGAGACCGGCGACGGCCAGCAGCGCCACCGCAAGCCCCGTCACCAGCGGCCCGGACTTCTCGCCGGAGAAGACGCCGATCATCAAGAGAGCGAGCGCGCCCACGGCCAGGATAATCTCCGGCATGGAGAGCTGCAGGCTGAGGGAAAGTAGTTCAGCGGTCATGTCCAGTCGTGTCCCGTCTCAGTGCACGTTGAGTGCAAGGTCTTTTGCCGCCTGCAGGGCTGCGGAATAATTGTTCACCATCAGGTCCACCGAGGCTGCCGTCGCGTCGAAGATCGGCGCCGGATAGAAGCCGTAGAAGATGGTGATCGCGACCAGCGGATAGAGGATGAGCTTTTCGCGAGTGGAAAGATCGAGCAGCGCCTTGAGGCTTTCCTTCTCCAGCGCGCCGAAGATCACCCGGCGGTAGAGCCAGAGCGCATAGGAGGCCGAAAGGATGACGCCGGTCGCCGCGAAGAGCGCCACCCAGGTGTTGACCCTGAAGACGCCGATGATCGTCAGGAATTCGCCGATGAAGCCGGACGTGCCCGGCAGGCCGACATTCGCCATCGTGAAGATCATGAAGGCGACGGCATATTTCGGCATGTTGTTGACGAGGCCGCCATAGGCCGCAATCTCGCGGGTATGCAGCCGGTCATAGACAACGCCGACACAGAGGAAGAGCGCACCGGAGACGATACCGTGCGACAGCATCTGGAAGAGCGCGCCCTGCAGGCCTTGAACGTTCGCCGCGAAAATGCCCATGGTGACGTAGCCCATATGCGCCACCGACGAATAGGCGATCAGCTTCTTGATGTCGTCCTGCATCATCGCCACCAGCGAGGTGTAGATGATGGCGAGCACCGACAGCGTGAAGACGAAGGGTGCGAAGTAATCCGAAGCCAGCGGGAACATGGCGAGCGAAAAGCGCACGAAACCATAACCGCCGAGCTTCAGCATGACACCGGCCAGAATGACCGAACCGGCGGTCGGAGCCTGCACGTGCGCGTCCGGAAGCCAGGTATGGACCGGCCACATCGGCATCTTGACCGAGAAGGCCGCGAAGCAGGCAAGCCATAACCAAGTCTGCATGCCGGCCGGAAAACCGTATTTCAGGAGCTCGGTAATGTCGGTCGTGCCGGCCTGCCAGTACATGGCCATGATGGCGAGCATCATCAGTACCGAGCCGAGCAGCGTATAGAGGAAGAACTTGTAGGAAGCGTAGACGCGATCCTTGCCGCCCCAGACACCGATGATGACGAACATCGGGATCAGCGTCGCTTCGAAGAAGACGTAGAAGAGGACAACGTCGAGCGAGACGAAGACGCCGACCATGACCACTTCCAGAAGCAGGAAGGCGATCATGTATTCCTTCAGGCGCTTCTCGACCGACTCCCAGCTCGCCAGCACGCAGAAGGGCATCAGGAAGGTCGTCAGGATGACGAACAGCATGGAGATGCCGTCGACGCCGAGATGATATGAAATGCCGGTGCCGAGCCAGGCATGCTTCTCAACCATCTGGAAGCCCGGGTTCGAATTGTCGAAGCCGATCCAGATGAACAGCGAAACGATGAAGGTGAAGACCGTCGTGAACAGCGAGACGTTCAGGATGTTGCGGCGGCCAAAGGGACTGTCCTCCCGCGTCAGAAGCAGGAGTACGACGCCGACCAGCGGCAGGAAGGTGACCGTCGAGAGAATTGGCCAGTCGGTCATTAGATTGAGCTCCCGAGCATCATCCAGGTGACGAGGGCGGCGATGCCGATCAGCATCGCGAACGCATAGTGATAAAGGTAACCGGACTGCAGCTTGACCACCCGGCTGGTGACGTCGACCACACGGGCGGCAATGCCGTTCGGGCCGTAGGTATCAATGACGCCGATATCACCCTTCTGCCAGAGGAACCGGCCAAGCGCCTTGGCGGAACGGACGAAGAGGAAATCGTAGATCTCGTCGAAATACCACTTGTTGAGCAGGAATTCGTAGAGAACCTTCTGCGAGGCGGCGAGACGGCGGGGCGTTTCCGGCGACTTGATGTAGAAATACCATGCGGTGGCGAAGCCGATCGCCATGGCGATGAACGGGCTCCACTTCACCAGCAGCGGCACGTGGTGGAACTCTTCGAGGATATGGTTGTCCGGCAGCGTGAAGAGCGCACCCTTCCAGAACTCGGCATACTCATGACCGAAGAAATAGCCTTCGAAGATCACGCCGGCGAGAACCGCACCTATGCCAAGAATGTAGAGCGGCACCAGCATGACCGCCGGCGATTCATGCACGTGGTGCATGACGTCGGCGGAAGCGCGCGGCTTGCCGAAGAAAGTCAGGAAGGCGAGACGCCAGGAATAAAAGCTCGTGAAAAGAGCCGCGACGACCAGCAATGTGAAGGCGAAGCCCGAAGCCACGGAGTGTGAGGCAAACGCGCTCTCGATGATCACGTCCTTGGAGAAGAAGCCGGCGAAGCCGATCATCGTGCCGGGAATGCCGACGCCGGTCAGCGCCAGCGTGCCGATCGTCATCATCCAGAAGGTGATCGGGATGTGCTTTCTGAGCCCGCCCATGTAGCGCATGTCCTGCTCGCCATCGACGGCGTGGATGACCGAGCCTGCGCCAAGGAACAGCAGCGCCTTGAAGAAGGCGTGCGTGAAGAGGTGGAAGATCGCCGCGCCGTAGGCTCCCACTCCGAGCGCGACGAACATATAGCCGAGCTGCGAGCAGGTGGAATAGGCGATGACGCGCTTGATGTCGTTCTGGACGAGGCCGACGGTCGCCGCGAAGAAGGCGGTGATCGCGCCGATGATCGTCACCACGAGCAGCGCATCATGCGACAGTTCGAAGAGCGGCGACATGCGGGCGACCAGGAACACGCCGGCAGTGACCATCGTCGCGGCATGGATGAGGGCCGAGACCGGCGTAGGGCCTTCCATGGCGTCCGGCAGCCAGGTGTGCAGCAGGAACTGCGCCGATTTGCCCATCGCACCCATGAAGAGCAGCAGGCAGACGACGGTCATCGCGCCCGCCTTGTCGAGCTGCAGGCCGAAGATGTTGACGATGACCTGAGAGGCTTCCGGCGAACCCTCGGCCGGCAGGTAGGTGGCCGCGGCGGCGAAGATCGTCTCGAAGCTGATCGAGCCGAAGAGCACGAAGACGCAGGCAATGCCGAGCACGAAACCGAAATCGCCGACACGGTTGACGATGAAGGCCTTCATCGCGGCGGCGGAGGCCGACGGCTTCTTGTACCAGAAGCCGATGAGCAGGTAGGACGCCAGGCCGACGCCTTCCCAGCCGAAGAACATCTGGGCAAGGTTGTCGGAGGTCACCAGCATCAGCATGGCGAAGGTGAAGAGCGACAGATAGGCGAAGAAGCGCGGTCGGTGCGGGTCGTGGTGCATGTAGCCGATCGAATAGATATGCACCAGCGACGAGACCGTGTTGACGACCACGAACATGACCGCCGTCAGCGTATCGACGCGGAAAGCCCATTCGACGTCGATGCCGCCGGACTGGATCCAGCGCATCACCGGAACCTTGATGACCTCGCCGGCTTCGCCATGAGCGAGCGCGACGTTGAAGAAGACGATCCAGGACAGAACGGCTGCGACGACCATCAGGCCGGAGGTCACGTATTCGGAGGCCTTGGCGCCGATCGAGCGGCCGAACAGCCCGGCGATGAGGAAGCCGATCAGGGGAAGGAAGACGATTGCCTGATAGATCATGACCCGATCAACCCTTCATCATATTGACGTCTTCCACGGCGATCGAGCCGCGGTTGCGGTAGAAGACGACGAGAATTGCAAGACCGATGGCGGCTTCCGCGGCCGCGACGGTCAGAATGAACAATGCGAAGACCTGGCCGACGATGTCGTTCAGGAAGGAGGAGAAAGCCACCATGTTGAGGTTGACCGAAAGCAGGATGAGCTCCACCGACATCAGGATGATGATGACGTTCTTGCGGTTCAGGAAAATGCCGAAAACGCCGAGGATGAAGAGGATGGCGCTGACCGTGAGATAATGGGAAAGTCCGATTTCCATTTTTCTGTTCCTGTTCCCTGTCTCAGACGCCCTGGCCCGGCTTGACCTTGACCACCTCGACGGCGGTCGCGGGCGTACGGGCCACCTGCCTGGAAATATCCTGCCGCTTGATGTTGGTGCGGTGACGCAGCGTCAATACGATCGCGCCGATCATCGCCACCAGGAGCACCAGGCCGGCGATCTGGAAGAAGTAGACGTAATTCGTATAGAGCACGTCGCCGAGCGCGGCCGTATTGGTGCGTTCCGCCGGGTTGGGGATCGGCATGGTGATCGCCTGCGCCGCGTCCGTGGTGAGAACGCTGCCGCCGATGACGACGATGAGCTCGGCTGCGACGATGAGGCCGATCAGGATACCGATCGGCGCATATTGCAGCACGCCGGAGCGCAATTCCGCAAAGTCGATGTCGAGCATCATCACGACGAAGAGGAAGAGGACCGCGACCGCGCCGATATAGACGACCAGCAGGATCATCGCCAGGAATTCGGCGCCCGTCAGCAGGAAGAGACCCGCCGCATTGAAGAAGACCAGGATGAGAAAGAGCACCGAGTGGACCGGGTTCTTGGCCGAGATGACCATGAACGCCGACGCCACCGCGACGAACGCAAAGAGATAGAAGAAGATAGCCTGCAGACCCATCGTGGTGCCTTTTCGTCCTCACCGGGATCAGGGCGGACGCCCCTTCCCGTCGAAACCCGGCGCCGTCATTTCCGCACCGGGCATTTCATCCAATGTGACCAGCGCCGGGGTGGCACCGGAAGACGCATCCCGCCTCAGCGGTAGGGCGCATCCAAAGCGATATTGCGGGCGATCTCCCGCTCCCAGCGATCGCCGTTCTCAAGCAGCCGCGCCTTGTCGAAGTAAAGCTCCTCGCGCGTTTCCGTCGAGAACTCGAAGTTCGGACCCTCGACGATCGCGTCGACCGGGCAGGCCTCCTGGCAGAAGCCGCAATAGATGCACTTCACCATGTCGATGTCGTAACGAACCGTGCGGCGGGTGCCGTCGTTGCGGCGCGGGCCCGCTTCGATGGTGATCGCCTGGGCAGGACAGATCGCCTCGCAGAGCTTGCAGGCGATGCAGCGCTCCTCGCCGTTCGGATAGCGGCGCAGCGCATGCTCGCCGCGGAAGCGCGGGGAAACCGGCCCCTTCTCGAACGGGTAGTTGATCGTCGCCTTCTGCTTGAAGAAGTAGCGCATCGACAGGAAGAAGGCGCCGACGAACTCCTTCAGGAACAGCGAATTCACGGCCTGGCCGAGACTTGCCATCTTTATTCTCCAATGATGCCAGAAGCTTGGGTGAATATCTTAACAGGCATCTTTAAGCCCATCCCATCAGCTTCAGCACGAATGCGGTAATGACGACCATGGCGAGCGACAGCGGCAGGAAGACCTTCCAGCCGAGGCGCATGAGCTGGTCGTAGCGGTAGCGCGGCACGAAGGCCTTCACCATGGCGAACATGAAGAAGACGAAGCCCGCCTTCAGCAGGAACCAGATGATGCCCGGCACCCAGTTGAGGATCGCGATGTCGACCGGCGGCAGCCAGCCGCCCAGGAACAGGATGGTCGTCAGCGAGCACATCAGCACGACGGCCGCATATTCGCCGAGCATGAACATCATGTATGGGGTCGAGCCGTATTCGACCATGAAGCCGGCGACGAGTTCCGATTCCGCTTCCGGCAGGTCGAAGGGCGGGCGATTGGTTTCCGCGAGCGCCGAGATGAAGAAGACGACGAACATCGGGAAGAGCGCCAGCCAGTGCCAGTCGAGGAAGGAGGCCGGCAGGCCGAGCATCGTTCCGAGGCCGTCATGCTGCGCGTTGACGATGTCGGTCAGGTTCAGGGAGCCGACGCAGAGCAGCACGGTGACGATGACGAAGCCGATCGAGACTTCGTAGGACACCATTTGCGCCGCCGAACGGAGCGCGCCGAGGAACGGATATTTCGAGTTCGAAGCCCAGCCGCCCATGATGATGCCATAGACTTCGAGCGAGGAGATGGCGAAGACGTAGAGGATGCCGACATTGATGTTGGCGATCACCCAACCTTCGTTCAACGGGATGACTGCCCAGGTAGCGAGCGCCAGCGTCACGGCAACGAGCGGCGCGAGCAGGAAGACGCTCTTGTTTGCACCGGCCGGAATGACCGGCTCCTTGAAGACGAACTTCAGCAAGTCCGCGAAGGACTGAAAGAGGCCGAAGGGGCCGACGACGTTCGGGCCGCGGCGAAGCTGCACGGCCGCCCAGATCTTGCGGTCGGCGAGGAGGATATAGGCGATGAAGACAAGCAGGCAGACCAGCAGCAGGAGCGACTGTGCGACCATGACGATGCCTGGCCAGACGTAGATGGAAAAGAACGAATCCATGTTCAAAATTACTCCGCCGCAGCCTGGAAATTGTTGCGGGCCAATGCCGAGCATTCGGCCATGACGGCAGAAGCGCGGGCGATCGGGTTCGTCAAATAGAAGTCTTTGATCGGCGACGCAAACCCGGACTTCGTCATTTCACTCTTTTGGCCACCGGCTTTTTGGCCAAGTGCGGCAATTTCGTTGACAGAGCCGGCCGCGATCTCGTCGGCGGCGGCGAAATGCGGATAGGCTTCATAGAGCTTCAAACGCAATTGAGCGAGAGAATCGAAGGGCAGCTTGCTTCCGAGCACATCCGACAGCGCACGCAGGATCGCCCAGTCCTCGCGGGCCTCGCCCGGTGCGAAACCGGCGCGGTTGCCCACCTGGACGCGGCCTTCGGTATTGACCCAGGTGCCGGACTTTTCCGTATAGGTAGCGCCCGGCAGGATGACGTCGGCATTATGCGCACCGGCATCGCCGTGGCTGCCGATATAGACGGTGAATCTGGCGCCCTTTTTCGAGAAGTCGAGCTCATCGGCGCCGAGCAGGAAAAGGACGTCCATGCCGGCCAGCATCCGAGCGGTGTTGGCGCCCTTGGCGCCCGGCACGAAGCCGAGGTCGAGGCCGCCGACGCGGGAAGCGGCGGTGTGCAGCACGGCAAAACCGTTCCAGTCTTCCGTCAGCGCGCCGACGGAGCCCGCGAGCTGAGCGGCGGCGGCGAGAACCGCAGCACCATCCGGGCGGGCAAGAGCCCCCTGCCCCACGATGATCATCGGATTCTTGGCATTGCGCAGCTTGTCGACGAAGCTGCTTGCCCCGGAGGAAAGATCCGAAAGCGTTTCCGGGCCGGCGCCGAGATAGTCGTAGACGTAACGCAGCTCGCTGACTTCGCCGATCACGCCGATCGGGAAGTTGCCGCGGCGGAAACGCTTGCGGATGCGAGCGTTGAGGACGGCAGCTTCGAGGCGCGGATTGGCACCGACGAGGAGCAAGGCACCCGCCTGTTCGATGCCTTCGATGGTCGGGTTGAAGAGATAGCTCGCGCGGCCGAGCGACGGATCAAGCGCCGTCCCGTCCTGGCGACAGTCGAGGTTCTCCGATCCGAGCGAGCGGATCAGTTCCTTGAGCGCGTACATCTCCTCGACCGAGGCAAGGTCACCGGCGATCGCACCGATCTTCTCGGCGGAGGTTGCCGAAACCGCGGCCCTGATGGCGCCGAAGGCCTCTCCCCAGGACGCGGCCTGCAGACGGCCGTTCCTGCGGACGTAAGGCCGGTCGAGGCGCTGGGTCTTCAGGCCGTCCCAGATGAAGCGGGTCTTGTCGGAGATCCACTCCTCGTTCACCTGTTCGTTGACGCGCGGCATGATGCGCATGACTTCGCGGCCGCGGGTATCGACGCGGATCGCCGAACCGACCGCATCCATCACGTCGATCGATTCGGTCTTGTTGAGCTCCCACGGGCGGGCGGTGAAGGCGAAGGGCCGCGAGGTCAGTGCGCCGACCGGGCAAAGGTCGATGACATTGCCTTGCAGCTCGGAGGTCATGGCATGTTCGAGATAGGTGGTGATCTCGGCGTCCTCACCGCGGCCGATGAGGCCGAGCTCGGAAATGCCGCCGACCTCCGTCGTGAAGCGGACGCAGCGCGTGCAGTGGATGCAGCGGTTCATCACGGTCTTGACCAGAGGGCCGATATACTTGTCTTCGACGGCGCGCTTGTTTTCCGTGTAGCGCGAGCTATCGATGCCGAAGGCCATGGCCTGGTCCTGCAGGTCGCACTCGCCGCCCTGGTCGCAGATCGGGCAATCGAGCGGATGGTTGATCAGCAGGAATTCCATCACGCCTTCGCGGGCCTTCTTGACCATGGGCGTGTTGGTGAAGACTTCCGGCAGCTCGCCGTTCGGGCCGCCGCGGATGTCGCGCACACCCATGGCGCAGGAAGCCGCCGGCTTCGGCGGCCCGCCCTTCACCTCGATCAGGCACATGCGGCAATTGCCCGCGACCGAAAGACGCTCGTGAAAACAAAAGCGCGGGACCTCGGCGCCGGCTTCCTCGCACGCCTGGAGCAGCGTGAAATGATCCGGAACCTCGATTTCCTTGCCGTCTACCTTCAGCTTAACCATCGTCTCACTAACGTCCTTAGTTCCATCCCTTGAGCGCGGACGCCCGGGACATGATCTCTTATTTCAACAGAGCTTTCGCCTGGCCGACCCAATCGTCCCGCCTGATGCGCCCCTCGAAACCCAATTCCTTGTCGAAGCGGGCGATATCGGCATCGCCCCAGGCGGCGATCTCCGCCAGGCCGGTGACGCCCATGCCCTTCAGAACCCCTTCCAGCTTCGGGCCGATGCCCGAAATCCGCTTCAGATCGCCTGCGCCGGCTGCGGCGGATGCCCTGGCAGCCCGTTTTGCCCTGACCGGTTTTTGGACCGAAGCTGCCGCGGCGGCCTCCGGCGCAGGCTTGATCCTGGCAGCAGCCTTCACGGAAACCACCTTCGAAGCCGGCTTCTTCGCTGCAGGCGCAGACGCGGCCGCCTTGCGGACGGGCTTTGCTTTCACGGCGACCGGAGCCGGCTCTGCCAGAACAGCGTCAACCGGCTTCACAGGCTTCTCGATCGGAGCCGAAGCCTCGGCTTCCTGGGTACCGGCATTCTGACGGTTGGCAACTTCCATTGCCCCCTGCAGCGCGCCGAAGAAAGCGCTCGCCATCTGGTTCGCAAACCCGAAACCGATCGCGGTCGCGGTCGCCATGGCGGCGGCCGGATGCGCCAGCAGCGGATTGAGCGACAGCGCTTCGGAAAAATAAGGCAAGCGCGCGGGATCGAACGCCGGATGCCGATCCGCCGCCTCCATATCCCGCCGATCCTCACCTTTCTTCGTCAAATCCTTACTCCGCAGCTTCCAGAACGGCGCCATGGTCCATGGCGTTGTAGGTATACTGGTCGATGCGAGCCTCGATCTCCGCACGGAAGTTGCGGATGAGGCCCTGAACCGGCCAGGCGGCCGCATCACCGAGCGCGCAGATCGTGTGGCCTTCGATCTGCTTGGAGACCTGGAAGAGCATGTCGATCTCGCGCTTCTGCGCGTTGCCCTTCACCATGCGCTCCATGACGCGCCACATCCAGCCCGTGCCTTCGCGGCAGGGCGTGCATTGCCCGCAGCTCTCATGCTTGAAGAAGGCCGAGAGGCGCGCGATCGCCTTGATGACGTCGGTCGACTTGTCCATGACGATGATGGCTGCCGTGCCGAACGACGACTTCTTGTCGCGCATGCCGTCGAAGTCCATGATGGCGTCGTCCATGTCCTCGCCGCGAATGATCGGGCAGGATGCGCCGCCCGGAATGACGCCGAGGAGATTGTCCCAACCACCGCGGATGCCGCCGGCATGCTTCTCGATCAGCTCGCGGAAGGGAATGCTCATGGCTTCCTCGACCGTGCAGGGCTTGTTCACGTGGCCCGAGATCATGAAGAGTTTGGTGCCGACATTGTTCGGGCGGCCGATAGACGAGAACCAGCCGGCGCCGCGGCGCAGGATGGTTGGCGCGACCGCGATCGATTCGACGTTGTTGACCGTCGTCGGGCAGCCGTAGAGACCCATATTCGCCGGGAACGGCGGCTTCAGGCGCGGCTGACCCTTCTTGCCTTCGAGGCTTTCGAGCAGCGCCGTCTCTTCGCCGCAGATGTAAGCGCCGGCGCCGTGATGGATGTAGATGTCGAAATCCCAGCCGAGCTTGCTGTTCTTGCCGAGCAGGCCGAAATCATAGCACTCGTCGATCGCCGCCTGCAGTGCCTCGCGCTCGCGCATGTATTCGCCGCGGACATAGATGTAAGCCGTATGGGCGCCCATGGCGAAACCGGCGATGACGCAGCCTTCGATCAGCGTGTGCGGATCGTGGCGCATGATTTCGCGGTCCTTGCAGGTGCCGGGCTCAGATTCGTCGGCATTGACCACGAGGTAATGCGGGCGACCATCCGATTCCTTCGGCATGAACGACCACTTGAGGCCGGTCGGGAAGCCTGCACCGCCGCGGCCGCGAAGGCCGGAGGCCTTCATCTCGTTGATGATCCAGTCACGGCCCTTTTCGAGGATCTGTTTGGTGCCGTCCCAGTGGCCGCGGCTCATCGCGCCTTTGAGCGACTTGTCCTTGAGGCCGTAGATATTGGTGAAGATGCGATCCTGATCCTTAAGCATGTCTCACCCCTTACCGCGGCTTCTTGCCGAAGACTTTAATGTATTCGGCCTCGCCGCCCTTGGCGAGCGCCTTCGCCTGCTTCACCCAGTCGTCGCGCTCGATGCGGCCCTTGAAATTCAGATATCCGTCGATCCATTCGCGCTCCGCCTTCTTCCATGCGGCGACTTGCGCGAAAGTGAAGATGCCGAGCTCGTGCAGAATGCCCTCGATCTTCGGACCGACGCCGGAGATCATCTTGAGATCGTCGGGCACAGCCGGACGCTCGATCCCTTTCGGACGGTTCTTGTCCTCCAGCGACGGCTTCTCTACCTTGGCAGCGGTCGGCTTGGCCGGCGCCGTTGCGGCACCGGGCTCTGCGGGCGCGCCTTCGGCGGTGCTGCCGACGGCTTTCGGGTCCGGTTCGCTCTTGGCAGTGCCCGAAAGCGGCTGGGCCTCGGCAGCTTTGGCGTTCTTCGCAGCGGCCTTCGGCGCGGTGGCGGGCGTCTTGAGCTTCGGATCGGTTTCCGGCGCCGTATCCTTCGGACGGGCGGCATCGGCCGGCGGAACCGGCGCCGCATCGGCAGCCGGCTGCGGTTCGAGATTGGTGCGGACGGGCTTCACGTCCTCGAGAAGGGTCAGCGGGCCCCCTTCCGGTGCGGCGAAATGCCTATCGATCTGCGGGCCGGGCTTGATCTCGTGGCCCCTGCCCGCTTCGAAAGCGTCGATGATCTCTTCCAGGCGCTCCGGCGTCAGGTCCTCATAGGCATCCTTGAAGATGATGACCATGGGGGCGTTGACGCAGGCGCCCTGACATTCGACCTCTTCCCAGGAGAGCGTGCCGTCGGCATTGAGCTCGAAGGGATCGTGATGGATCTTCTTCTGACAGACCTTCATCAGGTCTTCCGCGCCGCGCAGCATGCACGGCGTCGTGCCGCAGACCTGGATATGGGCGCGGGTGCCGACCGGCTTCAACTGGAACTGGGTGTAGAAGGTCGCGACCTCCAGCACCCGGATGAGCGGCATGTCCAGCTTGTTCGCGACATATTCGATCGCCGCACGGGTGACCCAGCCATCCTGCTCCTGCGCCCGCATCAGAAGCGGAATGACGGCGGACTGCTGCCGGCCTTCCGGATACTTCCTGATCGTTGCCTCGGCCCAGACGGCATTCTCGTCATTGAAGGCGAATACTGCCGGCTGCACCTTGTCTTCGGCTAATCGACGAACGGACATTCTTTTCCACGCCTTATCAGTTTATGGTTCCACACCGCGAGCGCGTCAGCGACACGAATTCGCAGGCATAGGCAGACTTCTCTTTCTGCATGAACACTATGAACTTTGTTCCGCTGGGTGCGGACGCTTTGATCTCATATCCTTCCGACAGGAGATCGCCCATGGATTTCGACCCGCCGCTTTCCGTCGATCCGCCGAACTGCCCAGCCGACTGACCCTGCTGCGCGAGCGCAGACGGAGCAGCCAGGAGCAGACTTGCGAAAACGACGGCGCGGATCATCAGCGGTCCACCTCACCGAACACGATGTCGAGCGAGCCGAGGACAGCCGAAACGTCCGCCAACTGATGCCCGCGACAGATGAAATCCATCGCCTGCAGATGGGCGTAACCCGGAGCGCGGATCTTGCAGCGATAGGGCTTGTTGGTGCCGTCGGCGACGAGGAAGACGCCGAACTCGCCCTTCGGGGCTTCGACCGCGGCATAAACCTCGCCGGCCGGCACGTGATAGCCTTCCGTATAGAGCTTGAAGTGATGGATCAGCGCTTCCATGGAACGCTTCATCTCGCCGCGCTTCGGCGGGACGACCTTGCCGTCCGTGGACGAGAACGGGCCGGTCTTGGCATCGCCCAGCAGGCGGTTGACGCACTGCTTCATGATCTTCACCGATTCGCGCATCTCGATCATGCGGATGAGGTAACGGTCGTAGCAATCGCCGTTCTTGCCGATCGGAATGTCGAAATCGAGCTCGGAATAGCATTCGTAGGGCTGCGCGCGACGCAGGTCCCAGGCCGCGCCCGAACCGCGCACCATGACGCCCGAGAACCCCCAGGCCCAGGCATCCTCCAGCTTCACGACACCGATATCGACGTTGCGCTGCTTGAAGATGCGGTTGCCGGTCAGGAGATCATCGATGTCGTCGAGCTTTGCCGGGAATTCGTCGCACCACTTGCCGATATCCTCGACCAGTTCATGCGGCAGGTCCTGATGCACGCCGCCCGGGCGGAAATAAGCAGCATGCATGCGGGCGCCCGAAGCACGCTCGTAGAAGACCATCAGCTTCTCACGCTCTTCGAAGCCCCAGAGCGGCGGCGTCAGCGCTCCGACGTCCATCGCCTGCGTCGTGACGTTCAGGAGATGGGACAGGATACGGCCGATTTCCGAATAGAGGACGCGGATCAACTGGCCGCGGATCGGGATATCGATGCCGACCAACCGTTCGACCGCGAGCGCGAAGGCATGTTCCTGGTTCATCGGCGCGACGTAGTCGAGGCGGTCGAAATAGGGAACGGCCTGCAGATAGGTCTTGGTCTCGATCAGCTTTTCGGTGCCGCGGTGCAGCAGGCCGATATGCGGATCGACGCGCTCGACAATTTCGCCGTCCAGTTCCAGGACGAGGCGAAGGACACCGTGCGCCGCCGGATGCTGCGGTCCGAAATTGATGTTGAAGTTGCGAACGTTGTGTTCAGTCATGTGCGCGCTCCGCGCTTGTAGGAATTAGCGAATAGCGAATAACGAATAGTTCATGCATTGCAGTCATGCCTTTTCCTGCAGACTTCTGATCAGCGCGCGGATCATTCGACCAATTTCATCGTATTGTTCCATCAGACTTTGAAACTGCGATGCCAGGAGAATTTCCACTTTGCGCGCTATGATCATGTGCGTCTCCAACTCCTTCAAAGAACCCTGGGCGATCCTGAGAAACTGAATGAAGCTTCCGGTGTTTTCCCGTCCATGACCTTCCGCGATATTTGCTGCCACCGAAGCTGCAGCCCTGCGAATCTGAGCCGTCAAACCGTATACTTCACTCTTCGGGAACCCATCAGTCGCACGATAGCAATGAACCGCAAGTTCTATTGCTTGCTGCCAAACTTTCAGATCCTTGTAGGAGTTGATCGTCTGCGTCTTCCTTTCTTTTGGCGATAACTATTCGCTATTCGCTACTCGCTATTCGCCTATCTACTAAATCAAGCTTTCGCTTTTTCGTCTCCGGGCAGGACATAATCAGTACCTTCCCAGGGACTCAAGAAATCAAAATTACGGAATTCCTGGCGCAGCTCGACGGGCTCGTAGACGACGCGCTTGGCGTTGTCGTCGTAGCGAACCTCGACGAAACCGGTGGTCGGGAAATCCTTGCGCAGCGGGTGGCCTTCGAAGCCGTAATCCGTCAGGATCCGGCGCAGGTCCGGGTGTCCGGTAAACAGAATGCCGTACATATCCCAGGCCTCGCGCTCGAACCAGTCGGCGCCCGGATAGACGGAAAAGGCTGACGGAACCGGCTCATCCTCGGCAACAGCCACCTTGACGCGGATGCGCTGGTTCTGGCGTGGCGAGAGCAGGTGATAGACCACATCGAAACGTTTTTCGCGCGCCGGATAGTCCACACCGCAGATGTCGACGAAACTGACGAAACCGCACTGCACATCGTCCCGCAGAAAAGTGAGCAGCGGAACCAGGTTGTCCGGCTTCGCCGTCAGCGTCAGCTCGCCATAGGCAATTTCCGCGCTCTCCACGAGGGAGGAGCGCGCTTCGCGGATATAGATCGAAAGCTCGTTCAGGGCTTCACTCATGTTCTTGTCCTATTACCCTAAGCCTTTGGCCCTCAGCGCTCGATCGTACCGGTGCGCCGAATCTTCTTCTGCAGCAGAAGCACGCCGTAAAGCAGCGCCTCCGCCGTGGGGGGACAGCCCGGAACGTAGATATCGATCGGCACGACGCGATCGCAGCCGCGCACCACAGAATAGGAATAATGGTAGTAACCGCCGCCGTTGGCACAGGAGCCCATGGAAATGACGTAGCGCGGCTCCGGCATCTGGTCATAGACCTTGCGCAGCGCGGGCGCCATCTTGTTGGTCAGCGTGCCGGCGACGATCATGACGTCCGACTGGCGCGGAGAAGCGCGCGGCGCGAAGCCGAAACGCTCGACGTCATAGCGCGGCATGGAGAGCTGCATCATCTCCACGGCGCAGCAGGCGAGGCCGAACGTCATCCACATCAGCGAGCCCGTGCGGGCCCAGTTGATCAGCTCGTCGGTCGAAGTGACGAGAAAACCCTTGTCGGCGAGCTCGTTGTTGATCTCGCCGAAGAACGCGTCGTCGCTGCCGATGGGCTTGCCGGTATTCGGATCGATAATGCCCTTTGGTTGCGGCGCGACGAGGGTGCTGCCGCTATCGACTACTCCCATTCCAGCGCTCCTTTCTTCCATTCATAGATAAAGCCGACCGTCAGGACGGCCAGGAAAACCATCATCGACCAGAAGCCGAACCAGCCGATATCTCCGAAGGAGACCGCCCAGGGGAACAGGAAGGCCACCTCGAGATCGAAGATGATGAACAGGATCGAAACCAGATAGAATCGGATGTCGAACTTCATGCGCGCATCGTCGAAGGCGTTAAAGCCGCATTCATAGGCCGAAAGCTTTTCCGAATCGGGCGCCTTGTAGGCCACGGCGAACGGCGCAATCAGAAGCGCGATGCCGATCACCATGGATATGCCGATGAAGATCGCGATCGGGATATAGGAAGTGAGAAGTTCACTCATGGTATTCGATCCCAGCTTGCCTCGAAGCGTCGGGCGACGCTTTAAAACCAATGCACAAGCCAAGCGAACGTGCATTGCAACAAGCCGTGACTAGCGCAGCCGAAGCCCCGGCGCAAGCTTTTTGAATGTCGCATCCTGCGCCAAAATGGAGCACTTCAAACGATTGTGGGCGGCGGTATCACGACGACGACCGCGGGCGTCAATGGCGAAGGACGGACTGCGTCCAAATCGTTTTAAAAGCGCGCGTCCAAAACGAGGATAGATGGCGCGAGTGACGGGGCTCGAACCCGCGACCTCCGGCGTGACAGGCCGGCACTCTAACCGACTGAGCTACACC
>NZ_JBLFFK010000003.1:0-251735 GCF_051400715.1 Neorhizobium descurainiae | reverse complement strand
AGATGGCGCGAGTGACGGGGCTCGAACCCGCGACCTCCGGCGTGACAGGCCGGCACTCTAACCGACTGAGCTACACCCGCGCATGATGCCGGCTTGCGGCAGCCGCTCCCTTGCGCATGAGCGCCAAGCAGCGGATCGTTCGAGGAGAGAGATGGCGCGAGTGACGGGGCTCGAACCCGCGACCTCCGGCGTGACAGGCCGGCACTCTAACCGACTGAGCTACACCCGCGCATTACTCGTGAGGCGCGAAGCCTCGCGGCCGGCGGCCTCGACCGCCCGGTTGAGCGGCTAACTAAGAGGTTCGGGTTCGGGTGTCAAGCAGGTTTCAAGACAAAAGGATGACGGCTCACTGCTTTGCCCTCCCCGGCCGCCGCAGAGCCACGGCTTTCCCAAAAATTTCAAAAAAACATCATGAAAGCTCTTGCGGTTTTTCCGCGATCCGCATAGATCACGGCCACCGATGCGGCGGGGCTTAAGTCTCGCATCCGCGAAAGGGCGATTAGCTCAGTTGGTAGAGCGCCTCGTTTACACCGAGGATGTCGGGAGTTCGAGTCTCTCATCGCCCACCATTCCCCTCCTTCAAAAACTATTGAAACGTCGCAGTGCCGAACTGCTGCGCGGTGTTGCCCGGGCTTTTCCGAGTAAATGGCCTGATCGTCTCCCACGCGTGAGCGACGACAAATGCCTTTGCGGCTGCCGGTGTCGTTATTGTCTTGCAGCAAACAGACGATAAAGTGCCATGGAAACCGCATTTATTTTCCTCGCAGCCACATCCGCCCGACGCCCGCAAAGGTAGATCATGCGCTTCCGACTCCCCGAACTCGGCCGCCGACCGCCGCCGATCGTCTATGTGCTGTCCGCCCTCGCGATGGCTGGGCCAGCCGCGGCAGACGCAATCCATATCTTCTGGGCCAGCGATCCGGTGAAACCGGGACAGACCGTCCAGGTCAGCGGAATGGGACTGGCCGCGGTCGGGAAGGTGGAAGTCACGGGACTGAATGACGAGGCGGAGGAGCAAACAGACCGCGGGCCGGAACCGGAACAGGCCGAGGTGCTGGCGAAATCCGACAGCAGCCTCTCCTTCCTTCTGCCCGGAAAATTGGCGGCAGGCGTTTTCTCGGTCACGCTTCGAACCGGAAATACGACTTCGAGCTTCCAGTTGAACGCCCCCGACATCTACTGGATGCAGGGCGACAGAGGACCGGCTGCAACTCCCGGCGGCTGGCTGCGGCTCTCGGGACGCAACATGGCCGTAACCGAAAAGGCGGCGGTTAAGTTGATTGCAGCGGATGAAAAGGAAACCAGCCTCAACGCCGCCGGCCCGGACACATGGTCGGCATCCTTTCCAATCCCGGAGGATATGCCGACCGGCTCCTACCGGGTCATGCTGTGGAACGGAACGGGCGACGTCTCCGCTTGGCGGGATGCCGGCACGGTCGAGATAGAGCCCAGGTCTCAAACGGAACGGCCGGTGATGGAGCTCTTCAGCAACCAGCCGGACAGCGCCGATCACGACGATACGGCGCGGATCAACGCCGCCATGAACGCCTTGCACAAGCGGGGCGGCGGTACGCTGCTGCTGCATTACGGCATCTATCGGCTGGCGGGAACGCTCGACGTTCCAGACGGCGTCGTCCTCAAGGGCGAGTCGAGCGATCTCGTGACGCTGATATGGAAGGATACGGAAAACCCTCCCGATGCGCTGATCGAAGGGGTGCGCGACTTTTCCGTGGAGGACATGACGATCAATGCGGTCCGCCATTTCAACATCATCAAAGGCGGCTTCGATGCCGTGTCGGGGAGCGTGGCCGGCCGGAACATCGCTGTAAGAAGAGTGATCATCCGGGCATCTTCCTTCCTCGGCCGAGTAACGGACGAAGACGCGGCCAAGCGGCTGCAGGCCATGCGGGATCATCGTCGGTCAGGCGTGGTTGGACTTCTGCTTGCAGGCAGGAACATCGTCGTCGAGGATTGCGACGTGCTTTCCTCGATGCGCCCCTTCGTCCTCGTGAGGCCAGCAGGCGCGCGACTCGCCGGCAACACATTCCGCACCGGCCGCCGCGGCTGGTACGGCATCTCGGGGCCGGACGGTGTTCTGTTCGAAAACAATCGGATCATCGGGGCGGACTTCCAGGCCTCCGGCGGCGGAATCAATACTCTCGAAGACTATGTCTCCGCCCGCAACGTGCTTATCCGCAACAACCGGTTCGAGACCATGTATGGCAACGATCGCGAGGCCATGACCTCCGATGGCCCCGGTGGCTATTATAGCGGCCCCCTGACCGCGGTGCTCGGCCGATCGGTGCGGATAGACCCTGCCGGCCTTGGCGTGCTCCAAGACAGGAACTGGGAGAGGGCGGGCCTGTTCGTGGTGAAAGGGCCGGGGCTGGGGCTTGTGGCGAGAATTGTCAAAAGAACCGGCGACGTCCTCGATCTGGACCGGGATATCTCCGGACTGGCGGAGGGCGCTTCCATCGTTTCGGTCGTGCCGATGCAAGAAAACCATCTGATCATCGGCAATCATTTTCAAGACGTCGGCCAGGTACAAGTTTACGGCGTGGGTTACAAGCATGTCTTTGCCGGGAATACCGCGTTGAGGAGTGCCGGCTTCGGCGCAACATCACTCTATTACAAACATCTGCAGCCGAATTTCTACGTCCAGTTCCTGGGCAACGACGTCACCGGGCCAGCCTTTCAGCATGCGGCCCGCATCGACATTGCCGGTCGGCAGTTCAAGGACAACGACACCTTTCTCGCCTTCGGGACGGTCATCCGCCAGAACCGGCTGCACGCCGCCGCGACGATCCGCGTGGATGGCCGCTCGGCAATCGCACCGGCCATCCGGAACGTCCTGATCGAGCAGAACGAAATCGCACGCACCGATATCGGTATCGAGATCGGACAAGGCGTGGACGAACTGATCCTCCGAGACAATGTCATGAGCGATGTGCGGATATCCATAAAACAGCCGATCCGCAAACCGGATCAAGTGGTTGGCGGACCGTAAGATTTGTGTGGCTCAGGCCGATCCGCGGATTTCTCCTGATATTTCATCCCCCTCCCCGAACCTGTTCTTACAATCGGAGGCAGACACCCGGTCATTTTACCGGCCGGATACACCTGAAGGAGCAGGACTGGATATGCAGACTTCAACAATGCCGGCAGCGAGCCGACGAGACTATCGCGATGGAATCGCCGCCGCGCACAATCTGACATTTGCAGAGCGACGGTTTGCCGGCATTATAGAAGCCTCTGCGATCGGGAGGTCCTGATGCTCGATCTCAGTCTTTCGGTCGCAGGCCTGCCCGCTCTCGCTAAAGGTAGTGAGAAAAGCCTTCTTTCGCTGTTCGCCAATGGCGAGAGCGGATTCCTGATCTACCCCTTGGACGATCTTTCAAGGTTATTTCAGGATAGCGCAGCCACCACGTCGGTAACGGCCGACAATGATCCGGTAGGATATGCCGGAGACAGCAGCGGCAACGCCTGCAATGCCACCCAAGCCACATCATCATTGCGGCCCCTCTGGCGAGCGAATGGCGGAAAGCCCTATCTCCAGCCGGATGCCGGCGACGACCGGCTCTTGACGACCTTCATCCCAACCGCCGCGCTCACCCTGGCATTCGCGGGTCGCCTCTCCGGCATCAATCAAATCGTTCTTGGAGGCGGCATCAGTCCCGCGAACAATCGCGCGGTATTGGGGACATCGGGCACAGGTAATGTCGCACGCGTAGGTTGGGGAGCATCGGCGGAAGCCCTCGTCGGCGTGACCAACATCACCAACAGCGACCATGTCGTGGTCATGACCGGTAACGCAGACGCCATCGAACTCTATGTCGACGGCATCCGCGAAGCCAATGGTATACCGAGCGGCACACCAGCTGGTACAACTTCGCCTGTCGCGCTCTGCGCTTACAACAATGGCAACAGTCAGTCACTTTTCGCCGGCGGGCGCCAATATGCATTCCTTGGCCTCAACCGCCGTGTCACTTTCGCGGAAGTCACTCTTATCACCAACAAATTCCGGGGTGCATACGAATGAATACATATTACAGCGGGTTGGACGCATAGAGCCATTCCCTAGCCTTAGCTAGAGGGCCAAACCGGTGAGCCGCGCCAGAACCGTACGCTTCTCCTCGGACGTGGCGAGCGCCCGGATCGTCCGGTCGAACTCCAATACCTTGGCGCCCACGAGGAAACGGTACCAGTAGCCTTGCAGGAAATGATAAATCAGCCCTTCACGACCATCCAGGAATCCCAGCTGAATGACATAGCGGAACAGGAAATAACCAAGCGTGGAAAGAGGAAACGAAATCCTGTTGTAGATGCGTTCCTTGATGAACCGCTTGGCGGAAGCCTGCAGCGAAGAGCCGTCGCTCGTCAGCCGCACATCCTCGGCAAACAGGCCGTAGCGTCGGTTGAGAACGTCGACAGCCTCGCGCGTCGCATATTTGTTGTGCTTTTCGGTGAAAAAGCCGAGGTCGTTGAGATTGTGATCGGAGAAAGGCGCGTCGAACAGCACCGTGCGCCCACCCCACACGATGACATGCTCGTCCATCCAGCGGTCCTCGATGCGCCCCTGTCCTTTACGCCAGATGCGGGTGAGAATCAGCGGATAGCGCCCCCCATGGCGAATCCAGCGCCCAAGGAAAATATGCTTGCGCTTTAGATTGACGCCGACGATGTCGGGTCCCAGCCCCGGAAACTTTTCGACGATCTCTCGCGCCAGTTCCGGCTCAATCACTTCGTCGGCATCCAGCCGCATCACCCAGTCCGCAGTGATCGGCGCGTTGTCGAGACCCCATTGGAATTGTTTGGAATAGTTGGTCCAAGGATTGCTGAGCACCACGGCACCGAGGGAACGGGCGATCTCCACGGTTCGATCAGTCGAGAAGGAATCGACGACGAAAACTTCGGACGCGAAGGAGGATACGCTCTCGATCGCCCGGCCGATATGGCGCTCTTCATTATAGGTGAGGATAAGGACAGCAACCATTCGTCACAATTCACATCATCTATATGTTGCGTTTCTAGGAACAATTCTTCCATTGAAAATACCGCATGACCTCTCGCCCAGCATTACAAGTCCCTCCTGCGCCTGGTGGTGGCGCGGGCAGGATTGCCGGCCACGACAGTAAAAGGTTCGACATCCCGCGTTACCACGGAGCAAGCCCCGACGAGAGCATAGCGTCCGACCGTAATCCCCGGCATGACAAAAGCACGTGCACCGATGAAGGCGTCCTCCTCCACCGTGATCTTCGCCGTGACGAGGCGAAGGGACGGACCGTCGAAATCATGGGTACCGGTGCAAATGTAGGCTTCCTGCCCCACAGTGGCCCGATCTCCGATTTCGATCTCGCCAAGACTATAAAGGTTGCTGCGGTCTCCCAGCGTGGCACGGTGATGCAAGGTCACGTGCCAGGGGATCTGGATCCGGGCGCGCTGATGCACGAACGGACGTCCCTTGATCTTGGCGCCGAAGGCACGCAGGACCAATAATCGCCAGCGGTTTGCCGGCTTGGGAGTCCAGGCGCAGAAAAGCAGCCAGCAATATTCCCAGGCCAGCATCGCGACGCGCATTCTAAACGACCAGGGACTATCGTTGGGCGCCTTCTGATGGTCGAACTGCTTAACCTGCGCCATGTCCTGCCAATCTCTGAAAATCCATCAACATCGCCTCGGCAATTCTGGCAGGCGTAAATCTTCGAGCAGTTTCCATGGCCGCGAGCCCCAGCCGTTCGCGCAAGGCGGCATCCTGCATCAATCGCTCAAGGGCGGATGCGAGGTTGGCATCGGCATCATGGCGATGATCGAAGACCAGACCGTTTTCCTCCGATTGCACAAAATCCTGGAAGCATTTCAAAGCGGAAAGGATAGGAGCACATCCGCAGGCCATCGCCTCGACCGGTGCGACGCCGAATGCCTCTCCCTTCTCCGCGATCGAAGGATAGACGAAGATATCCGCTTTCCTTAGATGCGAGATAATATCCTTGCCATCGTAGATCGGCCCGACGAAGCGAATGCGATCTCCCACGCCCGCTGCCAGCGCCTTCAACTCCGCGAGATAATCGTCGCCGTCGCCGCCCCGCGAGATTTCCCAAGGGCCGATCAGAGCGAGCCGCCAATCGGGAAAACGAGGGGCGAGAACCGCAAAGGCCTTGATCAGGATATCGATGCCCTTCTCTCGGCTGATGCGTCCCAGATAAGCGATCTCCCGCTCTCTCGGACCTCGCTCAGCCTCGATCGCCTGGGCAAAATCATGGCTGATGGCGTTGTTGACCACATGGACCTTCGGGGCAATGCTGGGCGATTGTTCGATGATGGCATCGGCGATGTAGCGGGATGCGGCATGCAGGCGAGCCGCACGCCTATAAAGCGCCATCTGCCCCTTCGGGTAACGACCGACGCTGACAGCAATCTTTCCGGCCTTCCGGAGAGGCAGAATGAGCGGAGCGCTGACGCTGTTGGTGACGGTCACGTCGGCCTTCGGCATGTGGAAGCCGACGAGGATGCTATAGAGCGCGTCCATCAGCCGGTATTTAAGACCGGGTTTCGGCGGATCAAAGGAAGGAACCCGAATGTGGTTGACTCCATCCTTGGTCTCCCGGTTCGGAAAACCGGAAAATCGTCGCGAAATCATCGTCACGTCATGCCCCGCCTTGGCATATTCCAGGGCCATGGCATATTGGCGCTTCTCGACGGCCAGTCCCCTCACCGGCGGAATGGGATAGAACGGCCCCACGACGATATTGATCTTCATGCTCTCTCCTGAGAGGGCATTAGCCGCCCCTCGTACAACATACGATCGTAGCGCTCGATTGCGCCGTCGGAGAACCGTCGTTTGATAACCCGAGCCGGATTGCCAGCAACGATGCTGTACGGTTCAACATTCTTCGTGACGATCGCACCCGCTGCAATAACCGATCCCTTACCAACGGTGATGCCCGCCTTGATTGTGGCACCATGTCCCACCCAGACATCCGCTTCGAAGATGGTGATGTTCTGCATCCACCTAAACGCCAGACGCATGGGGGTCTGCTCGTCATCGAAACCATGGTCATTTCCAACAATGGTTACAGACGTCGAGATCATAGCCAGATCTCCTAAACTAATAGGCCCAGCGGAATAGAAACCTTTGCCTATGTAAGCAAAGCTGCCGATCCTACTCCCGGGAGGGATCCTGGTTACGATAGAAGACTGAAATCCTTCCCCAATTTCCGCCAATCGCCATCGAGTGGCAACGCAATAATTCAAAGCCTTTCGAACAGTTGACTTTATCCTACCGTCCACGGTCTTTTTACAAAGAGCCAATATTTCCGGCCGAACAGACATAGGCTTCGGCACTTCTGGCAATGCTCCCCTTCTTTTCATCTTACGGAGCATATAATTGCGATACCGCTTGATCTATAAGACGCCTCTGATTTTGAGGTGTCCAATGCTCCTTAATTTCGGCCATGCATGCGTCCCTCACCAGATTCCTGTCGGTTGATCGACTTAGCCACTCCTGAATCTTATCAGCCAGATCCAAGTAGTTCCCACGCTCAAAAAAAGCTCCTGTAACATTAGGAATAATTGCTTCGGCCTCTGGCATCTGAAAATCCATATCGCCGTGTGTAATTGCTGGCGTTCCATAAGTTAGGCTATGGATTACGGTCAAACCAATCTTTCCAGGAGACACCGTCAGGTCTGAAAAATATATCAATTTCCCTAACACTTCCTCATCGTAACACGCGCCAAAAAAATGAACATCAAGCAACAGTTCTTTGGCCAGAGCCTCTAAATCTGCGCGCTCAGGCCCATCTCCCACCAAAAGAATATTAAGTGGGCGGTTACGCCGTTTCAGTTCAGCAGCAGCTTCGAAAAGCAAATCAAAACGGCAACTCCTTATTAATCTTGAAGTACAAATAACTAGCGGACGCTTTTTTTCTTCAAAAAAATTTTGAGGTTTTCCCGTGTTGCCATTTTTATTCATAGATATACGATTCAATATCTTTTTTGAATTATTAAAGTCCAGACTATTGTATATTACAGCGACATTTTTTTCCGAAAATCCCCCTGCAGCAGCAATTGATTTAGCACGCTCGCCATATACCAAGACCTTATTGGAGAGCCGGAAATAAATATTTCTGATCCTGGCCTTTATCGGCGGCTCAGGCCTGCGCCAGCCATGACTCCAGAACAGCACCCTTTTTCCTAAAATTCTTCCAATACACGCTATTATCCAGCTAGCCGGCATGTTTGGATTCCCCAACACTATGAATACTTTTAAATTACTTCTGAAAAAAATTTTCCAATATCCGCTCAAAAGCCAAACCGGCCCCAAGCGGCGAAATGAGAGTCTATTTATTTCTACTATTTCATCACCTGTAAACGGCTTTATTCCTGAAATTTCTTCAACATCGCCCCAAAACTCATAATTATGCTCCCCATTTATTTTTAATTCTCTCAGTATAGGAGCCCTATAATGGGGATAGTGGTGATAGATAATACAAACATTAATGCCCACTGAAGTTCATCCTTCGTATCCTGGGACCACTTTTAACGATCCTGGCCGCCAGCAGAGCCTGGATCGGAATACGCGATAATCGAAACACGAATTGGAATGCAAAAAGGGCTACCAGCCCAATGAAGGCGGATGACATGTCGAAGCGCCAAAGCGCAAAACCGATGAAAAAGCTCGCGCCGTTTACAAACGACCACCTACGCCCCAGAGTCCTGAATATCCAGGAGAGAAGGTACAACATCGAAAGCAACGCAAGCGGCCAAAAGTAGAGGAAATTGCCATACGCTTCACCAAAGAGAGTTGAATTTAGCGCAAGGCCCGGGACACCCTGAAGGCTCGTTCCGACATCGACACCGAAGACTCCGGGCTTATTAGGCCACAAGGTCGAGGGGATGAAAACCGTAAGCGGCCGCACAATGAACGTGGATCCATATAGCACAGGGAAGTATTCTCCCGTATGCTTTACCAACCAATCAAAGACAATAATATTTTCCGAATCAAAGATCGCATTGGTAGAGCGTCCGTCGCTATAACTACTGACGCTCCTTGCAGTTTCAAAGGCATTCATAAAGCCTGAAATGGAATAACCATCCATCAGCGCGAGCCCACGGATTGCCGTCCACAGGCTACTAAAATAACTGATAAACGGAAGCAGAGGCAGAGACACTAACAAAATCTGTAAAAAATGCTTCCTGAACATCAGCAAGATCACTATTGCAAAATAGGCGAAAGTAATCCTATTAAATGTAATTAGAATATCTACCAAGCACACGGAAAAACCAAATGTAATAACTGTAAATTTTGTAACTTTCCCGTTTGACCAAAAATTGTATAAAATCCCAAAAATAGCTCCCCGGTAAACATTTGCGAAGTTGCCAATTATAATCAATAGAGGATTACTCCGTAGACTAGCCTCCAGATTACCTTGCCAATGCCCACCACCAGCGCGGCCCGAATAGAAAAATGTAAAAACTGCGCACATTATGTACAAAAAAAGTAATACTAAAATCAGGCCGACGCCGCCGTCTGCTTTTTTCTTATAGCCTCCCTTCGACAGGCGAGAAGCTAAGATATGAAAAAGAAGAACTACACCCGCACCGAGCGCAAGGTTTAATGATGTTCGCCAATCAGCGACGGGTTCATAGGGACCCGCCCGCATTTCTGCGCTGGCTATGTCTCCATAAATCAAAGTCAGCGTAATAGGGGCAATCAGAAAGAAGCCCATTCCTACCAGTATGCCATCATGGAATTGAATGTTCCTGTAATTGATGGAACGGAACCTCGCGATAGTTCCCATCATTAACAGAACATACAAGCAGAGCAGCAAACCTTCCATTTCATCGCCTCTCCGATCTGAGCAGCATCAACGTCCCAGATTGTCTTTCCTTGAAACCATCTGCCCGTAAGCCGGATTGAACGGCGTCCTTCTGAGGGCGAACAGTGCTCCCGTCACGCAGAAGGCCTCGCAGGCGACCGTGGCGAGGGCCACGCCCGTAAGTTCTCCGACCGAGGCGCCGATATAGACCAGGATGACGGTGAGCGGCGCGGACAGGACCATGATCTTCGAGAAGTCACCGTGGGAATTGGTGGCCAGAAGCATGTTCGAAACCAGGTACCATCCTCCATGAAGAACCATGGAAACAGCCATCGCGGCCACGAAGATCCTGTCGGGCTGGATAATCCCTCGCGTCCACGCGCTGACGATCCTGTCGCCGAAGAATCCGAAAGCAATTCCGGCCGGGACCAGGACAAAAACCGCGAGTGCACAGTTCAACAGAACAAGCTGCGAGATCTTTCTCTTGTCGTCCCTTGCCAGGGTATGGGCGATTTCCGGCATCGTCGCCCTGTTGACGATGCCCACGAACTGGATGGCGATGCGGCTGAGGGTTCGGACAGGCGTAAAGATCGCCGCAGCGCCGGGAGAAATGACTGCTCCCACCAGGACGACCGTGCCCTGCAGCGTGAAGGACAACGAGACCGGAATGGCCATTCCGCTGACCGCCGGCTTGAACAGCCGCTTCAATTCGGTCCAGGAGACAGCTTCAATGTTGTAACTAAGCCATGGCAGGCGCCGCCTCAGGAGCGCATAAAGCAGCAGCATGTTCAGCAAACGGCCGACAATCATCGTCGATATGGCGGCGGCGAATCCGCCGTGCAACGTGACGACCAGCAAGGTCACGAGCCCTTCGCACAATACCAATGTATCGTAGCTCACGGTTCCGGCCGCATACATTCCATTTGCCCGGAAACCTGCCAGATTTACGCGCGACAGCAGGGTCAACGACGAATAGAAGGCAAGCATATGCAGATATAGCTGGTAATCCCTCACCCAGCCGATATCGACAAGCACCGCAATCCAGACAGCTGCGGCAACAACCATGTTCACAATGATCGCGAAGGCGATAAACAACGCGAAAACGGAGCTGAATATCTCGATGATCGCCTGCTTCTCACCCCTTGCCGACTTCATCGTCATGTCGCTGGTGGCCGCCTGGACAAAACCCAAATCGGTCAGCGCAAGATAAGTCGGTATGGTGGTCAGCATCAGCCAGGTGCCGTAGACTTCAGGCCCCCAGGCAGAGGCAAGTACCGGGACGCTGACGAGTTGCACGAAAGCGCTGATCCCTATCCCGATGGCGTTGGCAACGCTGCTGCGAAAAATATTGGCGACGATCGTCATCGGTTGGAAGCTTCGAATAACTCGCCAAGGGCTTTGGGCTTCGACAATGTCTGCGCAAGCGCAATGCCTGCTTGAAATGCTTCCGTTTTTCTGTCCGGCAAAGACCGGATTGCGACGCACAAGGCCTCCGCTTCACCGGGAGGAACACGCAGGACGCAATCACCCAGAAATCCTGCGAGCTCCGTCCCCTCATCCGCCGTCACCAGGATCGGCCTGCCGCTTGCCAGCATGCCGCCGAGCTTGGACGGCAGGACTAGATCGGCAGCCCCCCTCTCCTGCGGCAGGACATGCAGATCCGGCATGTTCAGAAACTCGTTCAGCCGCGCATAGGGCTGGAACGGGAGGAAGCGGACGTTCTTCAGATGGCCGTAGCGCGTCAGGAGATCCGTCTTGAGAGGCCCCTCGCCGGCAATCACGAAATGAATATGCGCCTCGTCCTTCAGGCGCTCGGCGGCCTCAAGCAGGACGCTCAATCCCTGCTTGGCGCCGATATTGCCGGAATAGAGCACGACGAAATCGCCGCCCGAAAAGCCCAGTTCCGCCCGATAGGGGCTTACCTCTTCCAGCGGATAGATGTGCGAGAGATCCACCCAGTTCCGGATCACCGAAACCTTGTTCTCGGAAATCCCCTTCTCAAGCAGCTTCTCGGCCATGCGATTGGAAATGGTGATGACCTTGTCGAAACCGCGAAGCGTCGAGCGCTCGAAGGCGTAACCGAGCTTCTTGACCCAGGCTCTCGCGCCGAGATGGCCGACGGCGAAGGCCGCATCCACCTCAAGGTCCTGCACATGCAGCACGGTCTGTGCTCCGACGAGCCTTGCCGCAAGCTGGGCGACGGGCGCGGCGAAAAGGGTCGGCTCGACGCAGAACACGGTCTCCGGGCGGCGGCGGAGGATCTGCCAGAATATGACGGGAGCGGAGCTCAGCGCAAAGGAGAGCGGCGCCACAAGCCGCCAGATGCCCTTCATCCTCTGCCGCAGAACCAGCGGCGCGCGGATGATGCCGACTCCGTTTTCTCTCGACGAGGAATACCGGTTCCCGTAACCGGGTTGAACCCTCCAGTCGCCGAAGAATCCTTTGTATTGGAACGAAATCTGACTATTCTACCCGTATATTCGTGAGCCAAGACGAGCGCATGGTTCAGCTTCCTTAAAAGAAGGAAATCGGGCTCTCCGGCGGCGACAATAACGGTTTGCATTACCGATTGACCAGGATTTTCCCATCGAAGACCGCCGGATCTTCAGCCGATACGGCAATGCAACCTCCCAAGCCACGCGGCTTCGGAGTGCTGTTCCTGCTGATATGCCTGGTCGTCGCGGCTCTTCTGGCGACCGTCCTGTTCGCCAACGAAGGGCGAAACATTCTGGCTTTGGCGAAGGCGTTCAACATCGATCTGCGGTTCGGGCGGACGCCGGAACCGGCGGCGGAGCCTGCCGACGACACGACGGGGCCGGCCGCGAATACGGGATGGCCGTGGCGCCCTCTTCCTCCGGCGGAAGGGCTTTCCTTGCAGCCCAACCTGGCGCCCACCCAGATCTGCAATTCCATAGCGGAAGACGGCCAGGAGACACCTTCTCTCGTGACCCGGGAAAACGGCGGCTGGGAGTGCTCGAGCCTGAGGGAATATGCCGCCCCGGAAGGCCAATCCTCGTTGTTCGTGCAGATAAGGGGCATGCGGGACGGCACGTTTTCCGGCTTCCGCATCAAGTTCAATCTCGGCGCCGGCGGCATGACCGCCGAACTCGGCGACCAGGCATCCCGCCTGGTGGCGGCCGGCATCAGGCCCCTGGCGGTCAGCGCAGATATGGAGGCGGCACTGAAGCAGAAACTGATGTCGCAGACTGATTTTTACTTCCTGCTGGGTTATTATCCGATCGCCTTCAAACGGGAAATCAGCGAGGCAACCCGCTTCAACATGATTGCGGCCAACCGGCCCGCTCCGCCGACCGAACTGTCGCAGAGGCCGGTTGCGACAACCGCCAGGGCAGACGCAGATCGGAACATGCGTATCGGCAAAGGTTCGCGACTCCCGGCCCCCACGCTGCAGGTCCCTTAGAGGGTCGAAGTTTTCCAATGGGTAAGCCGCGCATGAGGTTGTCAATGGTCCCTTAGGCAGCCATTTCTCATTGTCGGCACGATTCTCATACAAGGCGGATGACAGCAAGCATGCGTAAGTTGACGGACTGGTTTTCAAGACGCCGATCGAACCAGGTGCCGGAGCCCCGCCGCCGCCGGATCGACCTCGGCTCGAACCCGCCCAACTATCCCATCTATGTCATCGGAGACATTCACGGCTGCATCAACGAATTGAAGCATGCCGAAGCGCGGATCGCCGCGGATATCCAGGCAACCGAACGCAGCGGGCTCGTCATCCTGCTCGGCGATTATATCGATCGCGGACCGAGTTCGCGCCACGTTCTCGAACACCTCATCCGGCCGAGCGAACTCGGCCTGAAAAGGCTTCCGCTTTGCGGCAACCACGACGACGTCTTTTTCCGCTTCCTGAGAGAGCCGGAGCTCTATGCCGAATGGCTGGGACTGGGCGGAGAGCAGACCCTCATCTCCTACGGTATCGACCTGCATCATCTGAGCTCCCGCCAGAAGGGCCGCAGCGCGAAGCTGAGCGAGCTTCTGACCGAGGCCGTACCGATGTCGCACCGACAGTTCCTCTTCGATCTGCCGATCTGTCTGAAAATCGGCGAGATGCTCTTCGTGCATGCCGGGATCAGGCCCGGAATCCCTCTCGATGAACAGGATGACGAGGATCTGCTTTGGATCCGGGAACCATTCCTTACGTTGGGGCCGCAGCTTCCCCTTCTCGTCGTCCACGGCCATACGCCGACCGCCGATCCAGATATCGGCCCCGGCAGGATCGGCATCGACACCGGCGCCTACTATACCGGCAGGCTGTCCGTCCTGAAGATGGACGGCGGGGAGGCCGCCATTCTGTAAAGCCGGTTCTCAGGACGGTTTTCGGGTGTACCACCACATCAGGACCGGCTTCGCCAGCGAGCCGAAAAGGCCGAGCGCCGTTATCGAAAATCCGAAATAGAGCCTCGGCGCGCCGCGATCGATTGCCCGGACGATCCGCTCGGCAACCGCCGGCGCGGTCCAGGGCGGGGCCTTCCCCATGAGGACCTGCGCCTGAGGCGGCCGTTTCGCCAATTCCCCTTCGAGCTGCGGCGTGAACGTATCGGGGGGAAAGCAGACGGAGATGCCAACGCCCGATCCGGCGGCCTCGAACGCAAGCGCTTCGACAAAGCCCGTCAGTGCCGACTTGGAGGCGCAATAGGCCGTATAGCCATGAAGACCGATCAGGGCGGCCCCGGAGGACACGATCATGACGCGGCCGCGCCCTCGCGCCTTCATGCCGGGGTAGACGGCCCTGACGGCATTGGCCGTACCCAGGAGATTGGTCGTCACCTGTGCGGCAAAGGCCTCGCCGGAAAGGGTTTCGAAAGTCCCCGGCTCGACGATGCCCGCCGAGGCGATCAGTACGTCGCAAGCTCCGAGCTTTGCCTCAGCACCGGCGATCGCGGCCGAGACGTCGGCATCGCGGCCCACATCGGCCATGGCGATATGGATATCCGTATCTTGGATACGCCCCGACGAAAGAAGTTCCCGGCGCGCGTTTTCCAGCTTCACGGGATCGCGGGCGACGAGCGTCAGACGCGCGCCGCGCGCCGCATAGAGTTTTGCGACCTCCAGACCGATCCCGCTCGATCCCCCGGTGACGATGACGTGCATGGCCCTACGCGTCCGGAGTTGGCGTTGGCGGTTCAGGATTTGCCGGTGCTCTGCAGCAGCGGCGAAAGCTGCATCACCTTTTCCATATCGAGCGACGCTAGGCCGAAATTGCGGTCCTGTAAATCTTTGAGCTTGCGGGCCGTGACTTCGACCGAATGGCGGATCTGCTCTTCCGTATGGTTGCAGGTGATGAAGAAGCGAAGCCTCGCCATGCCTTCGGGCACGGCAGGGTGGATGATCGGCAGGACGTTGATTCCCTCCCCCAGGAGATCGTTGGAAAGCTGCACGGCGCGCAAGGAATCGCCGACGATCACCGGCACGACGGAAAAGCCGACGCTCAAGCCCGTATCGAGGCCTGCCGCTCTCGCGCATTCGAGGAAGCGCGCCCCGTTGCGATGCAGTCTTTCGGTCCGCTCCGGCTCCGTGCTGAGGATATGCAGGCCTGACCGCGCCGCCGCCGCCAGGACGGGGGCCAGGCCGACGCTGTAGACGAACCCGCCGGCCTCGGCCTTCAGGATATCCACAAGTGCCTGGGAGCCGGCGATATAGCCGCCGCAGCTCGACGTCGTCTTGGAGAGCGTCCCCATCCAGATATCGACCTCGCGCGGATCGACGTCGAAATGCTCGAACGTGCCGCGGCCGTTCCTGCCGAGCACGCCGAGCGCATGGGCCTCATCCACCATGAGCCAGAAGCCGTAGCGGGAGCGCAATTCCAGAAGCCCCGGCAGATCGGCGATATCGCCGTCCATGGAATAGACGCCCTCGACGATGACCATGATCCGCCGGAAATCGGCGGACAGCGTGCCAAGCACGGATTCCAGGTTCTCGATGTCGTTGTGCCGGAAGAGCCGCCGCGTCGCGCCGGACTGCTTGATGCCGGCAAGCGCGCTGTTGTGAATGAATTCGTCGTGAATGACGAGATCCTGCGGTCCCATGAGACAGCTGATCGCCGCGACGTTCGTGAGATACCCGCTGACGAAACAGACCGCGGCGTCGACGCCGTAGATCGAGGCGAGGTCGGCTTCGAGTTCGGTATGCACCGGCCGCTCGCCGGCGACGAGACGGCTTGCGGAAGCGGAAATGCCGAACAGGTCGATCGCGCCCTTGGCCCTCTCCGCCGTCCGCGGATCGGTATTCGTGCCCAGATAATCGTAGGATGCAAAGTTGATGAACTCGCGCCCGGCCATCGTCGTGGTCGCCCCCGCGGCCCTGTCGTGGGAGCGATAGAAAGGATTGGCGACGCCGGTCAACTCGCCCGCCATACGCTGGAGCTGGACGCGCTGATATTCCGCAAGCTCATCGAAGCGCAGGGCCTGGCGTGCCGGCGGCTGCGGTTGCCGGTTCAGCCGTGCGGCGCGGTTGCGTCCGGATGATTCGCTTGCCCGGCGCATCTTGTCCAATAGACCGCGCTTTCCCTCAGTGCCCAGCCCAGAGGGAGTTTCATCATCCGGACCTTTGCTCATCACTGCGTCGCTGCTTTCTGCTGCTGGGAAACGGAATGGCTCTTCACGAGCCTGTCGACCACCGCGCTCTGAGCCGGGGCCGCTTCCTCGCTCTCGTCGTTATGCTTCGACACGCGCTCGCGCAGACGCGTGACGACGTCGCCGACGGTCGTGTCGTCGCCGACGCCGCTCAACGGAATATCGAATCCTGTCTTCTGCTGGAAGCCCATGCCGAGTTCCATCGCCATCAGGCTGTCGAGACCGATATCCTTCAGGATCTTGTCCGGCGTGATCGCCTCCTCCGTCACGCGCAGGATCGCGGCGATCTCGCCGGCGACCAGCTTATGGAGAATCTGCTGCGCCTCCTCCGCCGACTTCCCGCGGATCATCTCCTCCAGATCGATCGTATCGCCGTCGCTCGAAGCGGCATTGCTGCCGGCGTGGCGGATGATCGTTTCGAAGATCGCACCCTTGGCGACCGGCAGCATGCGCACCGCGCTCCAGTCGACCTCCGCGATCATCACGGCGGCCGCATCGACGCTGCCCGTATCGGCGACGATATAGCGCTCCACCTGCTCCAGTGCCTCGCGCGCCTTCATCGCGGTCTTGCCGATGCGCTTGGCGAGCATCTCGTTGACCTCGGTGTTGCGGGCGAGGAAACCCGTGTCGGCGATCGCGCCGAAACCGACCGCCAGGGCGGGAAGGCCGGCGGCGCGGCGGGCACGTGCCAGGCCTTCGAGATAACCGTTGGCGATGACGTAATTCGCCTGCCCCGGATTGCCGATCATCGTGGTCGCCGACGAGAAGAGCAGGAAGAGCTCGAGGTCGTCCTTTTTGGTCAGGCGATGCAGGACCTCGGCGCCCCTCACCTTCACATCCACGACCGGCTTGTTTCGCTCGGGCGTCAGGTTCGAAAGCAGCGCATCGTCGAGGACCATGGCCGCATGGATGACGCCCTTCACGGGACCTTCGGCCCGGAGGCGTTCCAGCAGCGAAGCAGCCGCCGCCTCTTCCGTGATGTCGCAGGCATGGACGGTCGCACGGACGCCCTTCTTCTGCCATTCGGCTATCGCGGCCTTTGTCTCGTCATCCGCCACCCCGCGGCGCGAGCACAGCGCGATGCGGCGAACACCCTTGGCGACCAGCCATTCCGCCGCCGCAAGGCCGAAGCCGCCGATGCCGCCGGCAATCAGGAAAACGCCATCCGCCGAGAAACGCAGCGGCTTGCCGGGTGCGGCCAAAACCTTGTCGCTGCCGATCGCCGGAGGCCGGACGACGATCTTGCCGATATGACCGGCATTCTGCATCAGGCGGAAGGCGCTGCCGATCTCGTCATGGCCGAAGGCGCGATAGGGAAGCGGCGTCAGCTTGCCTTCCGCAAACAGACGGCCGATTTCCGCAAAGATCTTCTTGGTGACCGCCGGCTGGCTGACCAGAAGCTGGTCGGCGTCGATACCGAAATAACTGATATTGCGGCGGAAGGGCCTGAGCCCGATCTTGCGGTCGGAATAATAGTCGCGCTTGCCGAGCTCGAGGAAGCGGCCGAACGGTTTCACGAGCTCGATGCTGCGTTCCATCGCTTCGGAGAAGAGCGAGTTCAAGACGAGATCGACGCCTTCCCCATTGGTGACGCCGCGCACGCGGGCGACGAAATCGAGCGAGCGGGAATCGAAGATGTGATCGGCGCCCAATGCTTCGAGGAAGCGCCGTTTTTCCACCGTCCCCGCGGTGGCGATCACAGTCGCCCCCTTCAGCTTGGCGATCTGAAGCGCCGCGAGGCCGACCCCGCCCGCAGCGCCATGGATGAGGATCGTCTCGCCCTTCTCGATATGGCCGAGGTGAACCATGGCGTAATAGGCGGTCAGGAAGGCAACCGGCACGGTGGCGGCGGCCGGGAAAGCCATCCGATCCGGGAATTTCGTGACACCGTCCCGGCGAACCCGGACATGGGTCGAGAAAGCGGCCGGCGCGATCCCCATCACCCGGTCGCCGGGCCGAAGGTCGTCCACAGCCGGTCCGACCTCGACCACGCGTCCGGCCAGTTCCATGCCGATCGTCGCGCCGGCAAAGCCGTCCTCCAGCGCCTCTTCGGGCAGCAGGCCCATGGCCCACATGACGTCGCGGAAGTTAAGGCCGGTCGCTTCGACGGCGATCACAACCTCGTCTTCGTTCGGAACAGGCAGGTCGCACTCTTCCCAGGCGATGCTGTCGACGCGGCCGGTGACGAACTGGCGGATGGTCGCAGCCTCGTAATCGGCGCGCGTGACGTCGGAGGACGGGAACGGGCCAGCGGCGGCGCGAATTTCCCGAACGCGGCCATCGACGATCATCCATTCGCGGTTGGCCGTCGGTGCGGAGGATATCTCGGCGAGAGCCCGCGACAGGGCAGTACCTTCGGTTTCGGCGTCCAGCAGGTGGACGTCGAATGCGTCGTATTCGTTCTGCAGAACGCGGGCGAAGGTCCAAAGGCCGGCACTGGCCTCGTCCGTCCGCTCGCCGGCAAGCGGCGAACCGCCGGGCGCCACGATGACGAGCCTCGGCCTGACGGCGGAGGCTCCCGCATCCCTGAGATGGGCGGAAAGTGTTTCCGCCAGGCGACCCAGCCGTGTGAGACGATCCTGCGTCAGCAGAGATGCATCGCGATCCCCTCTGCGTTCCGCGACATAGATCAATCGAAGCGGCCGGCCCCCGGTACTCTCGAAAGCTTCCGCCAGCGCTGCCGCGCCGGCTTCGATATCGACCGCCTCAACCTTTGCATCGCCAACCGCGATCGGGCGGTCGGCCCTTTCGGCAAGCACCAGGACCGGGCCGGCGGCGTCGTTTGCGGCAGCCTCTCGCGGCGAGGCCTTCGAAGCTGCGGCCGCCAGAATCAGCGCTCCGTGAGGATAAGCGCGCTCCTCCACGTTGGGCTTCGTGAAGCCGAGAGCGGCGATCAATTCCTCTACCTGACGGGCGGTGCCAAGCCGGCCGACCGGGAATTCCGCAGATTGGCTGTTTTCGAACCAGGCCTCCGACTGCCCGAACACGAAATCGTTGAAGGCCGACGGCGCGCGGTCGACAAAAAGCAGGGAAGCGCCATTGCCCGACGCGGCGCGGATTGCGGAACGGACCTCCTCATGGCTCGACAGGAGCTTCTGGCTCTGCGTACCGGCCGCGATCACCAGATCGGCGACCGGCTGCGCGCCGAGCTTGTCGATTTCGGGAAGAACCACGTGCACGTCCTGCTCGAAAGCGATTTCGAGCGTCCGGCGGACGCTTTCGCGCGGCTCGGCGATGATCAGCATCGCTCCGTTTTCCGCGGCGATCGCCGCCAGGCGGCGGCTCATGGCGACCGAGGTCGCGCCGGCTTCCAGGATATGGCGAATTTCACCCCGCCCCGCAGCAAGGGCCGTCTCCACGGCCTCAACCGCCGCAGCAAGGCGCCTCTCGGCGAGCGGCGAATGGACGAGGACATGGTCGAGCATCGCTTCGCTGGTCGTGTCAGCCCTTGCAGCCTTTTCGCCACCGTCGCGATGGGCTGCGACAGACAGACGTTCGAGCGCATCGCGATAGGCATTGTTGACCAGCACCGCCTCCGCGACGCGGCCGGCATCCTCACGATAGACTTCCTGCAGGATTTCGCTCACCGGCGGCAGCGTGAATTCCTGCGGGATATGCCACTCGTCCTCGTCCGCCGTGGCGATGCCGGCGTCTTCCAGGATGAAGAGGCAATTGGTGAGGAAGGAGCGGAATTCTCCGTCTGCGGGCAGGCGCCGGGCGGAAACGACACCCCTTCGGTCGGCGATCACCGCGGCGATCTCATGGCAGGCCCGGTAGATCGCCGCATCCAGAAGCAGCGTCGCGTTGTCGGAGGGCCTGGTCTGAGCAGCCCCGAACGCCGCCGAGATATTCGGCCGTATCTCCTCGCGGATGGAGAGAAGCGTTGCCGGCACGGTTTCGTAATGGAATGCGACGGACGCGAGCGTGTGGTGACGGCGGAGCGACGTGCGGCGGAAACGGCAATCGTCCAAGGTCGCGACGCAGGTCCCTTCCGCATCCAGCATCCGGAAGCGGACCTTGATGGAATAACCGCTGAACCGCTCGATCTCGATCATCGCGCGAGCGATCGGACCGCCCTTGCCCGAAACGCGGACCGAGCCGAACCGGACGGGGATGTAAGGCGCCCCGGCCTCGTTGCCGGAGAGCTGATCGAACAGCGCAACCAGACCATGGAATGCGGCATCCACCGAGAACGGGTTCAGGTTGTATTCGACATAAGGATGCGCCGGCGCTTCCGCGGGCTTCAGTTCCACCTCGACAAAGGTGCGCCCGACTGCCGTTGCCTTGGACAGGAGCTGGAAGCGCGGGCCGTATTGAAGGCCGAAACGCTCGGCCATCTCATAGGCCTCATCCGCGGTCACGACCATGCCCTGCCCTTCGGCGGGCCTTGCGATGGGCGCGTCGTATTCCCCCTCGATGGGACGGCGGCTGCGGGCAACCGCGTGCACCGTCCAATCGTCGTGGCTCAACCGCTCGCGCGACCGGATCTCGATATTGCCGGTTTCCGGCGACAGCAGGGTCGACAGTTCGACGATGCGGTCCTGGCGCAGCTCCAGCGGCCGGACGATCTCCAGATTGGAGATCTCGACTTCATCCGTGCCGTAATAACGCTGTGCGGCGGTCACCGCGATCTCGATGAAGCCGCTGCCCGGCAGAATGGCGCGCGAATCCACCACATGCTCTGCGAGATCGGGGAAAAGCCGCGCGTCGATATGGTTCTTCCAGTGCGACGCATTGGGATCGCTGCGCCAGCCGAGCAGCGTGTAGGGCTTCCTTCCGTTGCGGCCGAAGACGTCGATCTCGTCGGTCGTCGGCGGGCTTTTCATCTCCACCGGCTCGAACGGCAGGTTCGGCAGATCGACGAAGGCATTGCGCTTGCCGCTATGGCGCGACAGGAGCGGCGAAGCGCCATGCGCGACCGCGCGGGCGAAGGATTGCGCGACCGGATCCCTGCCCGGCACGGGCGTCTCGCGCTGCAGCGTCGCGGTGACGACGGCCTGCACGGACTGCTGCTTGGCGATATCGCTGAGATAGTTCGAGAGGATCGGCCGCGGCGAGATTTCGACGAAGAGATTGCAGCCCATGTCCATGGCGGTCTGCGCCGCGGCCTTGAACAGGACCGGCTCGCGGACATTGTGCCACCAATATTCGGCATCCAGGCCCCGGCCGTCCTGAACGGCGCCGGTCACGGTCGAAATATAGGTGCAGGTCCCCGCCTCCGGCTCGACCTGCGGCAGGTCGGCAAGGAAGGCGTCCTTCGCCGCATCGATGATCGGATGGTGGAACGGATAGTTGATGTCGAGAACATGGGCGACGATCTGCGCCTTGCGGGCAGCATCGCGGAACGCCTGTATTTCCTCGGTCGGGCCGGAAATCGTCACCGAATTCGGCGCGTTGATCGCCGCGATACAGATATCGTCGAGGCCGTTAGACCTGGCGAAGGCGAGTGCCGCCTCCTCGTTCAGGACAACAGCCGCCATCCTGCCCTGGCCTGCGAAGAGGTCCTGATATTTTGAGCGCTTGGCAACGATCGCGACCGCTTCGGCGGCGGTCAAGGCCTTTGCGGCATAAGCCGCCGCGATCTCCCCGACGGAATGGCCGAAAACGGCTTCCGGCCGTACTCCGAGGGCAACCAGGCAGTCCGAGAGCGAAGCCTGCATGGCAAACAGCAGCGGCTGGGCGATCTTCGTGTCGCCGAGCCGCAAGGCAAGGTCCGGCGAGACGATCAGATCGGTCAGCTTCTCCCCGAGATAATATTCGAAGAGCGCGCTGAAGGATTGGAAACACTGACGGAAGTGCCGGTTCTCCTGATAGGCCTCAACGCCCATGCCGGCCCACTGGGCACCGTTTCCGGAGAAGACGAAGGCGATTTTCGCGCTTTGAACCGGCGCTTCGCCACGCTCGCCTTGCGACGCCTCGCCCGCGAGATGGGCTTCGATCGCCGTCAGGACGCCTTCGCTGTCTCCGGCTTCGACTGCGAACCGGTGGCGTAACGCCTCCCGGTTGGCCGCCGCGGCGCTGACGATCCGGCGCGCTTCGGCCGGAGCCGCTACGGCAAGCCGGTTCCGGTAGTCTTCGAGGAGCCGCGACAGTGCGGATGCCGTGTGAGCGCTTGCGACGAACAGGGCGCCTTCGCTCTTCGGAGGATCGAGCGGTGCAACCCGTTCCGGATCGCTGATCACCACATGCGCGTTGGTTCCGCCGAATCCGAAAGAATTGATGCCCGCGAAACGAGCCTCCTTGGCGGGAAGCAGCTTTATCGCGGACGTGTTGACCCGCACGTTCAACCCGTCAAAATCAATATCCTCGTTGACCCTCTCGATATGCAGCGAGGCCGGCAGGAAATTGTTCTCGAGCGCGATCATCGCCTTCAGGAGGCCGAACAGACCGGAGGCGGGCTCGGTATGTCCGATATTCGTCTTGATCGAGCCGATCGGCACCGGCGCGCGGCGCCTCTTGCCGATCACCGTGCCGATCGCCCAGACTTCCGCCGGGTCGCCGACCCGGGTGCCCGTGCCGTGGCCTTCGATGAAGGCGAGACGATTCACGTCGATCTCGTTGTTCTCGTAGATCGAATGCAGGAGCTCCGCCTGGGCCTCTCGGGAGGGCAGGCTGATGAAGTTCGTGCGGCCGGAGGAGTTGACCGCGACCGCATGCAGCCGGGCATAACTGCGGTCCTGCTCCTGCCGTGCCCTGTCCGACCGGCGAAGGATGATGGCAACGCCGCCTTCCGAACGAACATAGCCGTGGCCGTTGGTGTCGTAGGCACGGCAGAGCCCTTCCGGCGACAGCATGCGCGCCTGCGCAAAGCCGACGAAGGATAGCGGGTGGACGAGCAAATTGACGCCGCCGACGATCGCGGTGTCGATATCGTCCCTTTCCAGAGCCGCGACGGCCTGGTCGAGGGCGACCAGCGAGGAGGAACAGGCCGTATCGATCGTCATGCTCGGTCCCTTGAGACCGAAGACATGCGAGATGCGGTTGGAGACGATCGAGAGCGTATTGCCCGTCATGAAATACGGGCTGCCTGCGGCCGGATCCTCGGAAATCAGATTGCCGGCCTCCAGGCTGGAGGCGCCGATGTAAACGCCGACCCGTTCTTCGGCGAGCTTGTTCACCGGCAGGTTGGCGTCTTCGAGCGCCTGCCAGACCAGATTGAGGAGAACGCGCTGCTGCGGGTCCATCTGCATCGCTTCGCGCTGCGACAGACCAAAGACAGCCGGATCGAAAGCGTAGATATCGTCGAGAACACCGGCGGCGAAGGTATAGGTCTTTCCGGGCACGCCCTGGGCCGGATGCCAAAAACGGGCGCTATCCCACCGGTCATCCGGCATCCGAGTGATTGTGCAACGCCCCTCGCTCAGAACCTTCTGTAGTTCCTGTACAGAATTTGCGCCTGGGGCAACGCTGGCCCTGCCGATGATTTCGATCGTCATGGTCGCTCGGTGTTCGTCACATCTATCCGTGGCAAGGTACTCGCCATCCCGGAAGATACTCTAACAACATACTTATCGAAGGTTGTCACGAAAAAATCTGCTTGCATTCGCACCTTCGCACAAAGACCAAGTCGCCACCGGATCATGCCTCGCGCAGCCAACAAAACTTCATCGAAAAGCTGACAGCCGAAAACTCCGGCCGGCGTGCGATACATCCAAAACCGCTCCGGCCCTTCCGGCTCAGTCGCTGATCCGCTCCAGGTTGTAGGCAACCCCGGCGCCTTGCGATGCGATGCCGAGCGGTGCGCCGATGAGCGTCAGGAACTTCCTGAGATCGACGGTGGTATGGCGAGACGCGTAGATCACGTCGCGATTCTTGACAGGGAATGTCTGTCCGACCAGCAAGCTGTCCGGATGCGTCATGTTGAAACTGTAGACGATCGGGTAACGCCCCTCTCTGTCCGGCTTCATTCCCTTGCTCAGGAGTTCGTTGAAGCGCTGCGTGCCGAGCAGGCCCATGACGATATCCGGCTCTTCGTAGCGGAAGAGGAAATAGCCCTTGGCATCGACCGCGGCGTCGTTGCCGCCTCCGCCAAGCGCCACGGCTTCGAGAAGATTGAGGTCGCTGGCGCCAAAGTTGATGCGGGCATTCGCCCTGACCGCGCCGAGCAGCGTGAAGGTGCGCGGATCGCGGGAAACGAAAATCTGATCCCCGGGCTGGACATAGATGTTCTCGCTCGGATTGCCGATGACCGAGGAGAGAAGCGCAGTGCCCGTCCTTTTGCCGCGCACAAGCGTGACATAAGTCTCGTAAGGCTGCCCCGTCGGGCCGCCGGCCTTGGCGATCACGTCCGTGATCTTCTCGCCCACCAGGCCAAGGGATACCTGCGAAGAGCTCCCCACGGCACCCGAAACCGTGACCTTGCGCGACGCCGTGTTGACGCTGGAAACGATGACATCGGGCTCGACCGCCTTGCTTGCCAGCGCCGACAGGATCGCCTGCCGCGCTTCCTCGAGCGTCCTGCCGGAAAAACGCACCGAGCCGACATAGGGGATCGCGGCGGTGCCATCCGGCTGCACGACGACATCGAGATTGGTCTGCTTCGATTCGGATGTGGAAAACAGGCCGTCGGCGCCTGCTTCGAAGATGCTGATCTTCAGCTGATCGCCCACGCCGATGACCACCCGTCCGCCACCGCCGCCGATTCCGAACCGGCGATTGAGAGCAGTCGCCACATAATCGGAAACGAGCTTCGCAGTCCGGTTGTCCACGTTGACGATGTCGAACACCGCCGCATCGATCCGGCCGATCTGGGCGGGGGATTGACCCGCAGCAGCCTTGATATCCGCCGTCAATGGTCCTTCACCGGGTACGGCCTGACAGCCAGCCAGAACCGCACAGATCATGATCGCAGTCACTCGAACCAAATTCGGCACTCCAAGTCCGGGCCATGTGCCTGCCGGGCGACATGACACCTCGCGTGAATCCAACCGCCTCTGAAAAGCACACCGGGCCTTCAACAACAAGCCGGATTGCAAGGAGCCCCCGAAAATAAAATTCGTGTGCGCTTTTAAGGCCATAGTCCAAGGCAGCCTAGTATTCCGAAGGGAACCTAAACAAGTTGAGTTAAATGCCTTCTAATGAATTTGGTTAACGGCGCCGTCCCCGCCCGATCCCGTACGAACATTCGCCGCCGCTTGAAATCCCGCTCTTTCTCCAACATCCTTCTCGCCGCCCGGCATGACCGGCATCGGCCACCATTCTTCCGTCGGAATTCGTCATAATCTCCCCTTGACCGGGCTGGCATGGAGCGGTTTCAGGTTGTCCGGTAGTATGTTATGCGCACTGCCGACCGCCGGACATTCCTCGATCGGAAATGGAGCCCATGCCGGAAGAGGAGGCAAACATTCTGACACCGATAGACCGGCGCCGCAGGCAGCGCACCGCGGCTCTCGTCTTCGGCCTTTTCCTTGCCCTCGTGCTGGCGGGGCTCGCGACGACCGTGCTCGCCGTCAACAACGGCCGGAACTATCAGCGTCTTGTCCGGCAGTTCGGGCTGGAGGACTATCTCCTTCCCGCATCGCCTCCCCCGAACCTGCGTATCGGCAGGCAAAAGCCGCAGCCCCCGGCCGGCCATTATCCGCCCTGGCTTCTCAGAGCCGGTCTCGAACGGAGCGCCGTCTTCGAAAGGGCTCTATCGCTTCCCGCCGAAGAACGCTGCGACCGGCTGGCGAACGAAAGAGGGATCGAGCCGACATTCACCAGCACCGATAATGCCTGGGAATGCCTGTTCTTCGAAGAATTCGGCGCCTCCGCCGAACCCGCCTCGCTCTTCGTTCAGGCCAGGGGTACGGAACCGGACGTCGTGCGCATCCTCCGGCTCAAGCTCAGCCTCATAGACCCCATCTTGGAACGTTCCGTGCTCGACGAGACGATCGCCGCCTTGCAGCGCTTCGGTTTGCCGATGACGCCGGAGACCAGAACCTATCTCGCCGACAAAATTCTCGCGCGCACGGACTTCACTTCGATCGCGGAGAATTACCGGATGACCTTCAGCCGGGAGATGACGGACGCGCGGCGATACAACCTGCTCATTCAGCCGGAGCCGCAGACGATCGCCTGCGGCGAGCCGCCGCCGATGCCGCCGGACAGGGGCAGTACGCCGATATACCACATGCCAGTCAGCTGCCTGGCACTGCGCGGCGTTCCTGCCCGGCCGCAGTCGTCCTCTTAAGCCCTCTCCAGAAGAACGAGGTCGAGGCCGTCGCCGATCTCGCGGCGGGCAGCCTCCACCAGGCTCATCTGGTGGGTGAAGAGCACGGTCTGGAACTTTCCACCCGCCGCGGCCAGGGTGCGGATGCCAGCGGCGGTCCGTTCGTCGTCGAAGGTCTGGAAAATGTCGTCGAGGATGAGCGGGGCAGGCTCGTTGCGGCTGCAATAATCTTCGAGGAAGGCAAGCCGCAGAGCCAGATAGAGCTGGTCGCCGGTTCCTTCGCTGAGGCCTGCGAGCGGAACCTGCTCACCGGTGTTCCGCTCGACGGCGAGCTGCAACTCGTCCGCTTCGTCGTAGAGCTGGACAAGACGCGAGAAGCGGCCGCCGGTGAGACCGGAAAAGACTTCTCCCGCGCGCTTCATCACCGGATCGGCCTGGCGTTCGCGATAAGCTTCCATGGAGCTCGCCAGAAGGCTGGACGCCAGCTTGAGCACCACCCAGCGCCGCGCAAGCTCCTTCGCCTCGGCCTCGGCGGCAAGCTTCTGGAACACCGCACGTTCGGCGCCCATGCCGGTCTCGAGCTCGCGGCGACGACGGAGATTGTCTGCCTCGGCGGTCCTGAGCGCGGAAATCCGGTCCACCTGGCGGCTGTCCTCCGCCTCCAGCCGCTCGATCTCCAGCCCGGCGGCGATGCGGTCGAAACCGGCAAGCGCGTCACGCACCTCCTCCTCGTCGGAGCCGTCCGCCTGTTCGGCGAACCGGGCGCGGCATTGCCGGAGGTCTTTCTCGATGCGGCTGCGCTGCCGCAGGCCTTCAAGCACGGCGTCGAGATCGGAAACGGGCTTCGAGACCGACGCGGCAAGCTCCGCGCGTTCGTTCCGCAGTTCGCCCGCTTCGGCGGCATGGCGCGCCAGGGAGAGTTCGGCACGCTCCAGCGTCGCGCAGAGCGTGACGCGCTGGTTCTCGGCGGTCTTGGCGGCCGCCGCCCTTTCGTTCAGCAGGCCCGCGGCCACGTCCGCTTGAACCGAGGCGAGATCATGCGCGACTTCGGCCGAAAGCTTCCGGATCTCTTCCTCGAACATCTCCATGTCGCGCACCATGCCGCGTACGCGACGGTCGCGGTTTTCCCGTTCGGAGAGGAGGTCGGGCACGATGCGCCAGACGTCCAGCGCGGCGAGCGCCATATCCACCGTCGCCTCCTCCGAAAGACCGGCAAGAACCGCAGCGCGGGCGAAATCGGCACGCCAGCGCTCGACATCGCGGCGCAGGCTGGTCTCGCGCTCTTCCAGCCGCTCCAGCGTCTCCTCGGCCGAATGGCGCTTGCCCTCAAGCGACCGGCTCTCGGTCCAGCGATCGGCAATCTCGCCGATCCGGCGATCGAGCGCACGGGCAAGGGCAAGCGGCGGCAGGGTTGCGGAGGCGAGGCCGATCGCGTCGGCGAGCGCCAGGAGAGCGGGCTTCAGCTTCTCCTCCTTGAGGCGCAGCGCGTCAACCCCGTCCCTTGCCTCGTTCAGCGCGTCCGACAGAAGGGAGAGCCCGTCGACCGCCCTGCGCCACTCGATCATCCGCTCTGGTGTCGAAGGAACCACAGGCGCGGCGTGGAAAAGGTCCTCGAATTCGGTGACGGCATCGGAGGCAGCGATCTCGGCCTCCTTCGCGGCGCGTTCGGCCGCCCCGATCGCCTGCGCCAGTTCCCGCTGCCGCAGCGTGAGCTGCGCATGGCGCGAGACCCGCTCGGCATCGGCAAGTGCGGCATCCGCCAGCCGATCGGCTTCGCCGATCGAGGTTTTCAGCTCGTCCAGTTTCCCGATGGAAGGCTTCGCCGCCAGCGCATCGAGATGTTCATCGCGCAGCGCACGGGCAGCCGTGATGTCCTCGCGCGAGACGATCCGCCCCTGCCCTTCCAGAGCCGCAAGCTGCCCGGCGATCGCTTCCGCCTCGTCGCGAAATGCCGCAAGCTTCTGCGCCGCCTGCGCGCTTTCCGCCTTGGCCGCATCGATCAGGCGGCGATGGTTCGTCAGCGTCGCAATGTCCGGCAGCGGCACGGAAAGAAGCCTTTCCACATCCCGGGCGGGCGGATCGAGACGGCCGGCGGCCATGTTGAAATTGGCCTCGGCCCTGGTCATCCTCACTTGGAGGTTTTCGAGGTCTCCGATTGCATTGATGTCCGGCCTCAGGGCCGCAAGCTGCTCCACCCAGGGCTTCGGGTCGATCAGGCGGCCATCCGCGCCATCCGCCTGCAGCCGACGCAGCGTCTCGCGCTCTTCCCCGATGCGCTGGCGAAGCTGCTTCAGGCTGCGGTCAAGCTCGCTTCCTTCGTCGATCAGCTTGCGAAGCCGGGCTAGATCAGCGTCGGCCGGTTGGGCGCGCTGCAGGTCTTCCGGCTTGGCAAAACCGAGCCGCCGCGCCGCCTGGGAAAGTCGCAGGTCGAAATCGTCCACCTCGCCCCGCACGCGGGCGATATCTTCCCGCGCCTTCAGGTAGGCGCCCTTTTCCGCATGGGCCGCGAGGATTTTGGGAGCCGCCGCGATCAGCGCCCCGTCCACATGCACGGCCTCGATCTCGTCCCCGAGCCGCTTTACTTCCGCCTCGGCCGCGCGGTGGGCCTCGGCATTCTGGCGGGAGGCATCGAGAGCCCTGGCAAGCCTCTCCTCGAAACCGGGCGGCAGCGCGGCAAATTCCGCATATTGCGCAAGAGCCTGCTGCTCGCGGTCGATCTCCCGCAGAACCGGCTCCAGCGCCAGAAGTTTTCGCAGGCCGTCGAGCGCGTGCTTGGCTTCCTGCCTTTCGGCCTGGACGGCCGCAAGCTCCGCCTCGATTTCCGCCCGCTCGGCGATGAGCTTCTTCCAGTCGCCGGATTTCAGCTCGTTGTCGCGCTCGGCCTTGCGGGCCTCCTCGTGCGTGTCGAGCACCTGATAGAAGAGCCGGTCCTTCGATTTGCGCTGTGCAAAGATGCCGTCGGCCTCCGCTTCGAACTGCTTGCGCAGATCGGAAAGTCCCGTGAGGCCGGAAGCGGCGGAGAACAGGAGGCTGCCGATCTCGCCGCCGCTCTTCAGCATGGTCTCCCCGCCGGCGCGCAGCGACGCGGAATCGAGGCCGAAGGCGCGTTGAAAGACGTCGCGGGAGAGCGTGCCGAGGAACGGCGCCAGCGCATCTTCCGGCAGCGCCTCCTCGGTCTCGCTTGCCGCAAGCAGGGTGTTCTTGCGGCCGCGCCGGCGTCGAAAGGCGAGTGTCTGGCCGTCACGCGCGGCGATCTCCGCCCCCACCCTCAACGAGGTCGGGTCGTGCAGGAAACTCATTTCGGCGGCATTGGGGAAACCGAAGAGCAGATCGGAAATCGCCGAGAGCGCTGAAGACTTGCCGGCTTCGTTAGGGCCGTAGATCACATGCAGCTTCGCATCCGGCCTGAAGGCGAGCGACCTGTCCGTCAAGGCGCCATAGCGGAGGATATCGAGACGGTTGAACCGCATCAGCCCCTCGCCGCCCGCGACAGCAGAAGGTCGCGCGCTTCGTCGAGCAGCGCTTTCGCATCGTCTCCGAGCGCCAGTTCGCCCGCGCCGATGCCGCCCGGCAGGCGGGCGGCGATCTCGGCGATCCTGGCATTGGCATCCGCCAGCAGTTCCGGTGGGAAATCCCCCATCGGGATCAGCCCTTCGAGGCCGAGCATGTCGGCCGGTGCCGCGGCCCCCGCCGTTTCCGGCTCCACCCGCACGTCCAGTTTTTCGAGCCAGATATCCTCATGGCAACGGTGGCAGGCGGCCTGCACCTCGTCGCGGAAATCGTCGGCGCGCGCCATGAGTTCCTTGCGGAAACGGCTTCTGCCGGCGAGCCGGATGCGCAGCGCCAGCGGCCTGCCTTCCATTCTCTCCGCGACCGCTTCCAGCGCGCCCTCCAGCCGGCGCAGAATGGCCGGGATATCGTCGTCCGGCTCCACCGTGACGGCGAGCTCGGCGAACCGGGCGCTGTCGGTGATGATCCGCTCGTGGGTTACGCGGCCGTCCTCGACCGTCACCAGAACCGCGCCCTTCGCCCCCTGCTCGCGGATCGAGCGGCCCTGCAGATTGCCCGGGAAAACGACCAGCGGCTCCTCGGCGACGATCTCGAAATCATGCACGTGGCCGAGCGCCCAGTAATCGTAGCCGCGCGAGCGCAGGTCCTCGACCGAGCACGGCGCATAGGGCGCATGCGGCTCGCGGCCGGTGAGCGAGGTATGCAGCACGCCGATGTTGAACCAGCCGGCCTCCGGCTTCGGATAGGCCAGCGCCAGGTTTTCGCTCGCGGAGCGTTCGGCAAAGCCCTGGCCGTGGAGCGCCACCTTCAGATGCTCCAGCTTGAACGTGCCGGGCTTGCTGACCGGGAACTCGCTGACGTTCTTCGGCAGGGTGATGGTCTTGGTGATGACGCTTTCGGCGTCGTGATTGCCCTTCAGCAGGAAGACCGGGATGCCGGCACGCTCCAGCCGCGCCACTTCGCGGTTGAAAAACAGGCCGATCTTGTTGTCCTTCCAGTCGCCGTCATAGACGTCGCCGGCGACGATGAAGAAATCTATCCTGCGCTCGACCGCCTGGTCCACCAATGTCGAAAAGGCTTTGCGGCTCGCCTCGATGAAGAGTTCCGCGATTACCGGATCCTTCAGCGCCAGCCCCTGGAAGGGACTGCCGAGATGCAGATCGGCAGCATGGATGAAACGGAAGGACGTCATTGATTCGCTTGTTTTGATTGCCCGGCTTGAACATGTGTTTTAGGCAAATGCCGGGCAAGGCGGAAGCGCCGCCTGTGGATAGATCGGAGGACATCATGAGACAGCACGCGTTCGGACGCACTTCCTTCACCGTCAGCGAGATCGGCTTCGGTGCCTGGCAGATCGGCGGCGCCTGGGGCGACGTCAGCGAGGCGGACGGCCGGGCGGCGCTGGAAGCGGCGCTCGACGCCGGCGTCACCTTCATCGATACGGCGGACGTCTACGGCGACGGCCGCTCGGAAAAGATCATCGCCGGTGTGCTGAAATCCCGGGGCGGCGCCCGCCCTATGGTCGCCACCAAGGCCGGCCGGCGGCTGAGCCCGCATGTCGCCGACGGCTATACAAAAGCCAATCTCGAAGGTTTCATCGACCGCAGCCTCAAGAATCTCGGCGTCGACAGCCTCGACCTCGTGCAGCTCCACTGCCCGCCGACCAAAGTGCTCTATCGTCCGGACGTGTTCGGCGCGCTGGACGATCTGCGCCGCGCCGGCAAGATCAGGAATTACGGCGTCAGCGTCGAGAAGGTGGAGGAAGCGCTGAAGGCGATCGAATATCCGGACGTCGTCAGCATCCAGATCATCTACAACATCTTCCGCCAGCGCCCGGCCGACCTGTTCTTCAAGGAAGCGAAGCGCAAGAACGTCGCCGTGATCGTGCGCGTGCCGCTGGCAAGCGGCCTGCTCTCCGGCAAGATCACCCGCGACACCGCCTTCGCCAAGGATGACCACCGCCATTTCAACCGGCACGGCGAGGCGTTCGATGTCGGCGAGACCTTTGCCGGCGTGCCGTTCGAGGTCGGCCTCGAAGCGGTCGAGGAAGTCCGCAAGCTGGTGCCGGCAGGCGCCTCGATGGCGGCCTTCGCGCTCAAATGGATCCTGATGAACGAGGCGGTCACCGTCGTCATCCCCGGCGCCCGCAACGCGGCGCAGGCGAAGGGCAATGCGGCAGCCGCCGATCTTGCCGCCCTTTCCGGCGACGTGATGACCGCGGCAAAGGAAATCTATGCGCGGCTCATCGCCCCGCATGTGCATCAGCGCTGGTAGGAATTTCCGCGATCCGTATGGAGACAAAAACCGGAGCATTCGGAACCATGGACGAGATTGCGAAACCGCCGGTCGAAGCCGAACAGGCATTGCTGGCCGCCCGACAATGCCTCGGGGACGCGATCGTAGCGGCTTACCTCCACGGCTCGGCGGTGTCGGGCGGCTTGCGTCCGCAGAGCGACGTGGATCTGCTTGTCGTCGTCGAACCGCCAACGACGCACGAACTGCGGGCGCACCTGACGCGCGCGTTGATGAAGATTTCGGGACAACCAGGCAGGAGCGGTGACCGGCGCCCTTTGGAACTGATCGTCTTCCGCCGTGCCGATCTCTCCGCCTCGCTCTTTCCCGCCCGGAGCGAGTTCGTCTACGGCGAATGGCTGCGGGACGAATTCGAAGCCGGGATCGTGCCCGCCCCCTCGTCGGACCCGGAGTTCACTCTCCTGCTGGCTCAGGCAAGACGGGAAGCAAAGCCGTTGATCGGTCCCGATCCCCATGAGCTCCTCCCGCTTATCCCCGAGGCAGACATACGCCGCGCGATCGGGGCAGCGCTCCCGGCGCTGCTCGGCACGCTCACGGGTGACGAACGCAATGTCCTGCTCACTCTGGCGCGGATGTGGCGAACGTTGACGACGGGCGACTTCGTTCCCAAGGACGTCGCAGCCGAATGGGCCATAGAGCGCTTGCCTACCGAGTCCGGCACATTGATCGCCCATGCCCGGGAAGCCTATCTGGGCATGGTCAACGACGATTGGCGTACCCGCCAGGACGAGGTTCGCAATGTCGCGGACGAATTGGGCCGGCACATAGCTACATTGCTAGATTGAGAATCTGCAGACATCGGGACCCATTCACAACTGAGGCAGCAACCTTTCTTTCGTCATGCTCGGGCTTGTCCCGAGCATCTGCAAACCGGTGACGTTTATAGATCCTCGGCACAAGGCCGAGGATGACGCCGAGCAAAACACGAGGTTTGTCATCAAGCAGAGGCCGGGCGATGCCCGGCCTCTTCATTTCAGTTGCTGGCAACCTTAGTTGGTGACCTTCAGCTCGACCGGGAAGAACAGGGTCTCGCCGGAGCTATCGTCCACACCGTCGTTGTCGGTCACCGCGAAAGCCTTGCCCGACTTGTCGAAGGTGAAGCCTTCGAGCTTGTCGACGACATAGCCGTTCGTCGCGGACTTGAGGTCCGGGATGAAGTCGTGCACCTCTTCCTTCTTCACGAGCGGCAGCTCGCCGCCGAGCTTGCCCGGCTTCAGGTCGGCGATCGCGACACGATAGAGCTTCTTCAGCTTGGCATTGTCGCCGATCTGGTTGTCGCGCTCGATCAGGTAGACATGATCGCCATGAGCGGTGATTTCCGAGAGGCCGACCCAGCCGGCGTCGGCCTTCTCGATCGGATAGCGGACGGCACCCCATTCCTTGGTCTTCGGCTTGTAGGAGACGAGCTTCACGGTGCCCTTCGGATCGTCCTTCCACTCGCGCTGGATCGCCATCCAAAGCGTCAGGTCGTCGCCGGAGCCGATCGTCGTCACGCCTTCGAAGCCGAAGCGGGTCTCGCCGGCAAGCAGTTCTGCCGGCAGGCCGATCTCGGCCTTGATCTCGCCCTTGGCATTGACGTTGTAGAGGCCGTGGCCGACGAGCTTGGCGGAGTCGCCTTCGGAGGCGAGCCAAAAGCCGCCCTTGCCGTCGAGCGCGATGCCTTCGATGTCGAGCTTCTGCGCCGCCTGGCCGTTGCGGGTCACGCGCACCACGCCGGTGATCTCGGCCGGCTTCTTGGTGGTGTCGATGGTGAAGATCGACGGCTGCATGCCGTAGACGCTATCGCTGACGGCATGGAGGATGCCGTCCTTCTCCGCATCGCCGACGAGACCGGAGAGAGCGCCCCAGCCGAGCACCTTGCCATCGACATCGTTGGAGACGAGCATCGGGTAGTTCGGCTCACCTTCGGCGAGCTCGTAGATCATCACATGCGAGCGGGCGAGGCCGTCCTCGCCGAGGTCTACCTCGTTGGCGGTGACAAACAGGTTGCGGCCGGGAATGGCGACCGCGCCTTCCGGCGAAACGCCCGACGGCAGGATCTGGGTCAGTTGCGGCTCTGCGCCGGTGTCCTTGTAGACGCCGACGACCGAGGCGCGCTCGGACAGGATGAAGACGTAGTTCTGGCCGTTGAAGGTGGCGAACTCCATGCCTTCCGGCTCGATGCCCTTGGACTTGGCGCGCGGCTCCGGAAAATGGCCGATGCGGGCGATCTCCCGTTCCAGCGAGGCGCCGGATTCATAGAGGACCTTGCCGGTGCGGTCGAAGATGGTGAAGCTGCGCGAACCGCCTTTCCAGTCGCCTTCGTTGGCGACGACGAGGCGGTTGTTGTCGAGCCACTTGATGGCGTCCGGCTCGCGGACCACGCCTTCGGCCTTGCCGGTGAAGGAGAGCTGGCCGTCCGTCTTGTTGTCGATGCCGTCCAGATCGGCCTTGCCGGCGGAGAAGTGACCGACGACCTTGGCCGTCTTGCCGTCAACGATGGCGATATGGTTGTTCTCCTGCAGGGTGACGGCGATCTCGCCGGCATCGTTGATGGCGACGAATTCCGGCTCCGGATCCTCGGGCGCCACTTCGGCAATCCCGGTCAAAGCGACATGCTTGATCGAGGCGCAATCGGCGATGCCGTCCTTCAGCGAAACGATGACGAGGTCGCCGGCCGGCATCTGCGGAATGGCGCCGTCGTTCACGTCCTCGTCACGCTCGTTCTCGATAGCGATCGCGGCAAAGGTCTTGTCCTTGGAGACGGCGACCGAATCCGGCTGGCCGCCGAGATCGCAGGTAAGGTCCACCTTCTTCGTGGCGAGGTCGACGACGGCGAGCATGCCGGACGGCTTGGCCTTGCTTTCGCTGGTGTTGACGGCAGCGAGAACCTTGGAACCGACAGAGGCCACCGAGGTCGGCTCGCCGTCGAAGCTCAGCGCCCCGAGCGCCTTCGGGACCCTGGGATCGGTGATGTCGATGAAGCCGATCGCGCCGAGCGGGCTGTCCGAATAGATGAGCGTATTGCCGTCTTCGCTGGCGGTGACGATCTCGGCAGAGGTGGTGGTGAGCTTGTCCTTGCCGGCGGGAAGATTATTGGCGACGGGGAAGGATGCGATGCGGTTGAAGACCTGCTCTGCGCCGGCAGGCGTTGCGACCGAAGCGAGAAGCGCCGCCGTCAGCGCGGCGTGAATACGGAATGTCATAGGAGCCCTCCTGTCCATGAAACCACAGGTGGCTTTTGAGCCACGGGTATGACAGGCGGATGACAGTTTTTCCACGTTAGAACTGTCTAATCAGCCAGGAATGAAGTCCGGGCGAAAGCATTTCTGTGCGGAAATGAAAAAGGCTCGGGAATGCCCGAGCCTTTCGAGAGCGACAGGTTGCCCGAAGGCACCGCCTTAGCTGTTGACAGCGTCCTTCAGGCCCTTGCCGGCCGAGAACTTCGGCACGTTACGCGCCGGGATGTCAACTTCAGCGCCGGTCGAGGGGTTACGACCCTTGGACGCTTCGCGGCGGGAAACGGAGAAGCTGCCGAAACCGGCAAGACGAATATCGCCACCCTTCTTCAGTTCACCCTGTACAGTCTCGAAAACGGCATCCACGGCAGATGCGGCATCAGCCTTGGAGAGGCCGGCTTTTTCGGCCACTGCGGATACCAGCTCGTTCTTGTTCATGTTTCCACCCCTTTCAACGGTTTTGGAACGACTCATTCATTTCGGGCTCGACAATAATTTGGTGTCGGGCCTTGGCAACCCAAAAGCTCCGCAATCGCCTGAAAAACAAGGGGGAAGCGTTAGTTTTCACAAAAAAAGCCGGCTTTCTGCCGGCTTTTTTCGTGGATGGTGTCAATTTGGCATAACCAAAAGGCCATCGATCAGTGCGCGACGGCCGCTCCGACGTCGTCCACACCTTCGACGGTGGCGATCACCGGCGTCTCCACCGTACCGTCCCAATCGATCCGTTCGGGCTGGCGGACGAGCGCGTGGCGGATCACTTCGCCCATGCGCGAGACCGGGATGATCTCCATGTTGTTCTTCACGTTGTCCGGAATCTCCGCCAGGTCCTTAGCGTTTTCTTCCGGGATCAGAACCTTCTTGATGCCGCCGCGAAGCGCCGCAAGAAGCTTTTCCTTGAGGCCGCCGATCGGCAGCACGCGGCCGCGCAGCGTGATCTCACCGGTCATCGCGATATTCTTGTCGACCGGGATACCGGTCATGACCGAGACGATCGCCGTCGCCATGGCGACGCCCGCCGACGGGCCGTCCTTCGGGGTCGCCCCTTCCGGAACGTGGACATGGATGTCGCTCTTGTCGAAGCGCGGCGGCTCGATGCCGAAATCGACGGCCCTGCTGCGGACATAGGAAGCCGCCGCCGAGATCGATTCCTTCATCACTTCCTTCAGGTTGCCGGTGACCGTCATGCGGCCCTTGCCCGGCATCATCACGCCTTCGATCGTCAGGAGCTCGCCGCCGACTTCCGTCCAGGCGAGACCGGTGACGACGCCGACCTGATCCTCGCGCTCGGCTTCGCCATGGCGGAAGCGCGGCACGCCGAGATAGTCGTTGACGTTGGCCGCGGTGACCTCGACCGACTTCGTCTTGCCCTTGATGATCTCGGTGACCGCCTTGCGGGCGAGCTTCATCAGTTCGCGTTCGAAGTTACGGACGCCGGCTTCGCGGGTGTACTGCTGGATGATCGCCATCAGGGCATCGTCGCTGACCGAGAATTCGTTCGGCTGCAGCGCATGTTCCTTGATCGCCTTCGGCAGAAGGTGACGCTTGGCGATCTCCCGCTTCTCATCTTCCGTATAACCGGCGATGCGGATGATCTCCATGCGGTCCATCAGCGGGGCCGGGATGTTCAGCGTGTTCGCCGTGGTGATGAACATCACATCGGACAGGTCGTATTCGACCTCCAGGTAATGGTCCATGAACGTCGAGTTCTGCGCCGGGTCCAGCACTTCGAGAAGCGCCGAGGACGGATCGCCGCGGAAATCCATGCCCATCTTGTCGATCTCGTCGAGCAGGAAGAGCGGGTTGGACTTCTTCGCCTTCTTCATCGACTGAACGACCTTGCCGGGCATCGAGCCTATATAGGTGCGGCGGTGGCCGCGGATTTCGGCTTCGTCACGGACGCCGCCGAGCGCCATGCGGACGTATTCGCGGCCGGTCGCCTTGGCGATCGACTGGGCGAGCGAGGTCTTGCCGACGCCGGGAGGACCGACGAGGCAAAGGATCGGGCCCTTGATCTTCGTCGCGCGGGCCTGGACGGCCAGATACTCGATGATGCGTTCCTTGACCTTGTCGAGGCCGAAGTGATCCTGCTCGAGGATCGCCTCGGCATTGTTGAGGTCGGCCTTGATCTTCGACTTCTTGCTCCACGGAATGCCGAGCAGCCAGTCGAGATAGTTGCGCACGACGGTGGCTTCCGCCGACATCGGGCTCATCTGCCTGAGCTTCTTGAGCTCGGCCTCGGCCTTCTCGCGGGCTTCCTTGGAGAGCTTCGTCTTGGAGATGCGCTCCTCGATCTCGGCCATCTCGTCGCGGCCTTCCTCGCCGTCGCCGAGCTCCTTCTGGATCGCCTTCATCTGCTCGTTGAGGTAATATTCGCGCTGGGTCTTCTCCATCTGGCGCTTGACGCGCGAGCGGATGCGCTTTTCCACCTGCAGGACGGAGATCTCGCCTTCCATGAAGCCGAGCGCCTTTTCAAGCCGCAGCTTGACGCTGACGGTCTCCAGCATTTCCTGCTTTTCGGTGATCTTGATCGACAGGTGCGAAGCAACCGTATCGGCGAGCTTCGAATAGTCTTCGATCTGGCTTGCGGCGCCGACCACTTCCGGCGAGATCTTCTTGTTCAGCTTCACGTAGTTCTCGAACTCGGAAACTACGGAGCGGGACAGAGCCTCCACCTCGACGGCGTCCTCATCGGGTTCTTCGAGGGTATGCGCCCGCGCCTCGTAGAATTCCTCGCGGCCGGTATAATCGTCTATCTTGGCGCGCGAACGGCCTTCGACCAGCACTTTCACGGTACCGTCGGGGAGCTTCAGGAGCTGCAATACGTTCGCAACCGTGCCGACCTTGTAGATCGAAGACGGTTCGGGATCATCGTCGCCGGCGTTAATCTGGGTAACGAGCATGATCTGCTTGTCGGAACCCATGACTTCCTCGAGGGCGCGAATGGATTTCTCCCGTCCGACGAACAGGGGCACGATCATATGCGGAAAGACCACAATGTCGCGCAGCGGCAGCACCGGATAGGTTTCGCCGCCAGGTGCCGCAGACGTTGAATTCGTCATTTCATTTCCTTTCCATCGTCCCGTTTCCGGGATACGTCCCAGGTGAATTGCCCGGGCACTTCACTCCCGCCCAAAGTGGAGTTTCTGAAAATTGATTTCAAGCCTTGCAAGGCCGCCGCCGTGAAAGCATTGTGACAGTGGTATTACAAAGCGTGAGCATGACGCTTACGCGGAACGCCAAGGGACGCGAGACGCGATTGCCGGTGGTGCGGGCCTGCCATCGGACAGACGAAGCAGCCGGCGTGACTATGATCTTCCCGCACAGCTTCTAATGCAAGATGAACGCGGCGCAACTCTTCGCGATGCAAAAATGGTGGAATAAGCAGAAAAAGCAAGTCCGTACGCCGGCATGAAAAAAGAGGCCCCATCGGGGCCTCTCCGAAACGATATCCCAAACGGCTCCGATCAGGCCGACACGTTGGCCTTTTCTTCCTGCCGGTCGGCGTAGATGTAGAGCGGGCGCGCGGTGCCGCGGACCACATCTTCGGAAATGACCACTTCGCGCACGCCTTCCAGCGCCGGAAGCTCGAACATGGTGTCGAGCAGGATCTTCTCCATGATCGAACGCAGACCGCGGGCGCCGGTCTTGCGGACGATCGCCCTCTTGGCGATCTCGCGCAGCGCGTCCTCGTGGAAGGTCAGGTCCACGTCTTCCATCTCGAACAGGCGCTGGTACTGCTTGACGAGCGCGTTCTTGGGTTCCGAGAGGATCTGGATCAGCGCATCCTCGTCGAGGTCCTCCAGCGTTGCCAGAACCGGCAGGCGGCCGATGAATTCCGGGATGAGGCCGAACTTCACCAGGTCCTCCGGCTCGAGCTCGCGCAGCACTTCGCCGACGCGGCGCTCGTCCTGCGCCCTGACGGTCGCGCCGAAGCCGATCGAGGTCTTCTCGCCGCGGGCGGAGATGATCTTGTCGAGGCCGGCGAAGGCGCCGCCGCAGATGAACAGGATGTTCGTCGTGTCGACCTGCAGGAATTCCTGCTGCGGATGCTTGCGGCCGCCCTGCGGCGGAACCGAGGCGACCGTGCCTTCCATGATCTTCAGAAGCGCCTGCTGCACGCCCTCGCCCGAGACGTCGCGGGTGATCGACGGGTTGTCGGACTTGCGGGAAATCTTGTCCACTTCGTCGATATAGACGATGCCGCGCTGGGCGCGCTCGACATTGTAGTCGGCAGACTGGAGAAGCTTCAGAATGATGTTTTCGACGTCCTCGCCGACATAACCGGCTTCGGTCAGCGTCGTGGCGTCCGCCATGGTGAAGGGCACGTCGATGATACGGGCGAGCGTCTGGGCGAGATAGGTCTTGCCGCAGCCGGTCGGGCCGACCAGCATGATGTTCGACTTCGCAAGCTCGACGTCGCCGCCCTGGGAGGCATGCGCCAGACGCTTGTAGTGGTTATGCACCGCCACCGACAGGATGCGCTTGGCCTGCTTCTGGCCGATGACATATTCGTCGAGGACCTTGATGATGTCCTGCGGCGTCGGAACGCCGTCTCGGGACTTGACCATCGAGGTCTTGTTCTCTTCGCGGATGATGTCCATGCACAGTTCGACGCATTCATCGCAGATGAATACGGTCGGTCCGGCAATCAGCTTCCGGACCTCGTGCTGGCTCTTTCCGCAGAAAGAGCAGTAGAGGGTATTCTTGGAGTCGCCGCCGTTGCCGCTGCTGACTTTGCTCATATCACTTTCCTTCCAGCACTCCACGCTCACGTCAAAAACGGGCGCTGTCCATTTTACCGCCTGCCGGCACGCGTGCCCGACGGGCTTCACGTGCCTGCTTTGCCCTAGGGGTACTCTACCGATCCGGGCACATCATGCAGATCGGCGGCAACGAAACCCCTAAAGAAACGTACGCCATGTCACAAAAGTTCAACATAGCATTAATAGGTACTAATAGCGTTTTCCGTAGGACTTGAAACCCTTTTTTGCTCACAACGGGGTGAGACCAACGGTTACGCCATCGCCCTCATTCTCCGGAGCTGCCCTCGATTTCCAGACGCGATGTCAGGATCTTGTCGATGACGCCCCATTCCCGGGCTTCGTCCGCATCCATGAAGTGGTCGCGGTCGAGGGTCTTCTCGACCTCCTCGTAGGTGCGGCCGGTATGCTTCACGTAGACCTCGTTCAGACGCCTTTTCATCTTCAATATGTCACGGGCATGGCGCTCGATATCGGATGCCTGGCCCTGGAACCCGCCCGACGGCTGGTGAACCATGATGCGGGAATTCGGGGTGGCGAAACGCATGCCCTTCTCGCCGGCGGCAAGCAGAAGCGAGCCCATGGAGGCCGCCTGGCCGATGCACAGCGTCGATACGGCAGGCTTGATGAACTGCATCGTATCGTAGATCGCCATGCCGGCGGTGACGACGCCGCCCGGCGAATTGATGTAGAGGGCGATCTCCTTCTTCGGGTTCTCCGCCTCGAGGAAGAGAAGCTGGGCGCAGACGAGCGACGCCATATGGTCTTCCACCGGACCGGTCAGGAAGATGATCCGCTCCTTCAGGAGGCGCGAATAGATGTCGTAGGAGCGCTCACCGCGATTGGTCTGTTCTACGACCATCGGCACCAGGGCCATTGCGGTATCAACTGGATTTCTCATGTCCGTCCTTTGTCAAGCACTTGCCGAAGGCAGCCAGGCGCTCCGGAATCAAATGGGAATGGGTCATCCCCTACATAGAGTGTCAACGCCCGGTACTTCAAGACGGAGCACCCGATATCCTTAATTGGCCGGGGCTCAGCCTCAATGCGCAAAGCCGCCGCCAGGACGATTTCCCCGACATCGCAGCCGGTCGGTAGGTCCATGCGACGACGCGCACAGCTTTTTGCGCGATCAGGGTAAAGCAGGCGTGAAGGCATGTCCCTCTTTGCCTGCCGGTCTCCGACAGTGTGCCGGATTTCGGTCATCCGGCAACTTCGTCTTAAAGACTCTCCGTCATTCTTGCCCCGCCCGAAAGAGGGCGCGGGGGTTGAAAGTGGATATTTTGACGGGCCTGATGATCTGGGCGGCGGAAGCGCTGACGCTTGCCGCCCTCCTATGGTCACGCTGGCTTTACGAACGGGACGATTTCTACCTGAGCTGGGGCGGCGGTTTCGCGCTGCACGGCGCGGGCGTGGCGCTTGTGGCGCTTCGTGGCGACATTCCGGACTTCATCTCCATCGAGATCGCCAACACGATGGTGCTTGCCGGTGTCGGCCTGTGGATCATCGGTCTTCTGCAGTTCGACCGCAAACCCGTCGAAGGCTATATAGCCATTCCGCCGCTCATCTGGATCGCAGGCATGTTCCTCAACCCCGTCCGCGAGGATTTCTCAAACCGGGTCGCGCTCTACAACGGCGCGGCGATGGTCGGCTACGCGATCATGATCGGCCTCCTCCTCCGGCATGACGGCGCGTCCAGGACGACGCGGCGCCTGATGGCTTGCTTTATCGGAATCCAGCTCGTCGCCAGCGGCGTGGTCGCCGTCATGAGCGTCGTTGCCGATGCGCAGTCCTTCGAGACCTCGCCGAATGCCGCATGGCTCTTCTTCCCGGCCGCCTTCTGCTTCATCGCCGGCATCATGAGCGGTGGAAAAATGCTAACCGAGCGTTCCGAAGAGAAGCTGAAGGCGCTCGCCGTCACCGATCCGCTGACCGGCGTGCTCAACCGGCGCGGCCTGATCGACGAGTTCCACAGCCTCCGCGAAATCGCGGACCCCGACAAGCCGCTGATCGCGCTCCTGCATTTCGATCTCGACAGTTTCAAGCAGATCAACGACCGCTGCGGCCATCAGGCAGGCGATGCCGTCCTGGTTGCCTTTTCCCAAGTCGGCCGGACTTCCTTGCGGGGCCGGGGATCATTCGGCCGGATGGGCGGCGAGGAATTCGCCGCGATCCTGCGTGTCGCCGATATGGTGGAGGCCGCGAGCATCGCCGAGGCGATCCGCCTCACCCTCAAGCACGAGACGATCACGGTCGGCGAGCACAGGATCAGGGTCACGGTAAGCGCCGGCATTGCCCTTGCCCCAGTCGATGGTGCGGATCTCGACCTCCTGCTGAGCGCCGCCGACCGGGCGCTTTACACCGCCAAGGAAAACGGGCGTGACCGGACTGCGATCGATACCGGCGCGGAAGCTTCCATCGTTCCTGCCGCCGACCGGCAGGGCGAAGGCGAAGCCCCCAACGACATACGCGCCAGCCACCAGGTGGCGGCCCTGAAACGCCTCGCCGCGCTCGGCAAGCGCTGATCCGATCCCTATCTCTGCTCTCTTGTCCTCGGGCCTCTTGCCCCGGGCTTTGTGGGGCCCAAATCAACTGCAAGGATCAAAGCTGCGGAGGGCGCCGCCATGTGGGCGAAGATTTCAACGGGCATCGTGTTTTCTCTTCTGGTCTCGGCCGCGGCTGTAGCGCAACAGGCGTCGGACACCGTGGCGCCGGAACGCGCGACCGGTTTCAGCGCGGCAAAACGTGTCGAGACGAAGAGCTTCATGGTGGCCGCCGCCAATCCGCTGGCGGCGGAAGCCGGCCGCGAGGTGATCGCCAAAGGCGGCAATGCGATCGACGCCCTTGTCGCGGTGCAGACGGTGCTCGGGCTCGTCGAGCCGCAGAGCTCGGGCCTCGGCGGCGGTTCCTTCCTCGTCTATTACGACGCGGCGGCAAACAAGATCACTACCTTCGACGGCCGCGAGACCGCGCCGATGGAGGCGACGCCGAAACTTTTCCTCGATGCACAAGGCCAGCCGCTGAAATTCATGGATGCGGTGGTGGGCGGCCGTTCGGTCGGCACGCCCGGCACCGTGCGGCTGCTCCACGAAGTTCACAAGCGCTACGGCAAATCGGAATGGGCGAGCCTTTTCGAGCGAGCCGAAATCCTTGCGGCTGAAGGTTTCGAAGTGTCCCCCCGCCTCGCTTCGCTGATCGCTGCCGAAGGCGACAGACTGAAGAAATACGACGGGCCGCGCAGCTACTTCTACGACGCTTCCGGCGCGCCTCTGAAAGCCGGCACGGTTCTCAAGAACTCGGCCTACGCGGAAACGCTGAAGACCATCGCGACCGGCGGTGCCGACGCTTTCTACACCGGCCCGATCGCCGAGGCGATCGTCAAGACGGTGCGCGAGGCGGCCGGCAATCCGGGCGTGCTCTCGGCTGCCGATCTCGCCAACTACCGGATCAAGGAACGCGAACCGGTCTGCATCAGCTACCGCGCGCTCGATGTCTGCGGCATGGGGCCGCCCTCCTCCGGCGCCGTCGCCATCGGCCAGATGCTCGGCATCATCGAGAATTTCGATATCAAGGGCCTCGGGCCGCAGAATGCCGAAAGCTGGCGCATCATCGGCGACGCCCAGCGCCTCGCCTTCGCCGACCGTGAACGCTATCTCGCCGATACGGATTTCGTGCCCTCGCCGATCAAAGGCCTCCTGAAGAAAGACTATCTCGGCCAGCGCGCGGCGCTTCTCGACGGAGACAAGGCACTTGCGGCGGATGCCGTGAAAGCCGGCGAGCCGGAGTGGGACCATGCGCTCCTCTTCGGCCGGGATGCGGCGATCGAACTGCCCTCCACCAGCCATTTCGCGATCGTCGACAAGGAAGGCAACGTCGTCTCGATGACGACCACGATCGAAAGCGGCTTCGGCTCGCGGCTGATGACGAACGGTTTCCTGCTCAACAACGAACTCACCGATTTCTCCTTCAAGACCCATGACGGCGCCCTGCCGGTGGCCAACCGCGTGGAGCCCGGCAAGCGGCCGCGTTCCTCCATGTCGCCGACCATCGTGATGAAGGACGGCAAGCCGCTCATCGCCATCGGCTCGCCGGGCGGCAGCCAGATCATCGGCTACGTGGCGCAGGCGCTGATCGCCTATGTCGACTGGGGCATGCCGGTGGAACAGATCGTCGCCCAGCCGCATCTCATCAACCGCTTCGGAACCTACGAGATTGAGGCCGGCACGGCGGCCGAGCAAATGGCCGAACCGTTGAAGGCGCTCGGTTACGAGGTGAAGCCGGGGGAGATGAATTCCGGCCTGCATGCGATCGAGATCACGCCGAACGGCTTCGCAGGAAGCGCCGATCCGCGCCGCGAGGGCGTCGCGGTGGGCGAATAGGCATCTTCCGCGTCATAAGAGATTGCGTTACGCATCGGGCATGACCGCTTTGCCCGACTTCCTCCGTATCGATCCCGCAACCCGCCGCGTTTCGCTCGACGGACGCGACCCCGCCTTCTACGGCGATCCCAACCGCGTCTATGCCCTCCTGCACGAACATTGTCCCACCTTCTACTGGGAAGAGCAGCGGCAATGGTTCTTCACAGGCTACGACCATGTGAACGGGCTTTTGCGCGACCGGCGCTTCGGCAGACAGATCCTCCATATCGCCAGCCGCGAGGAACTCGGCCTCCCCGCCCCCCAGCCGCATCTTCGGAACTTCGACCTTGCCGAGCGCCATTCGCTGCTGGAGATCGAACCGCCGGAACACACGCGGCTCAGAACCCTCGTCAACCGCGCCTTCGTCTCGCGCCATATCGAAAGGCTACGGCCGGAGATCGCCGCGCTCGCGGAAAAGCTCATCGACGGTTTCGAGAAGGACGGCGGAACGGAACTGCTCTCCTCCTTCGCCGACATCATTCCCGTGACGATGATCGCCCGGATGATCGGCATTCCGGACGAGATGGGACCGCAGCTTCTTGCCTGGTCGCATGCCTATGTCGGCATGTACATGTTCAAGCGGACGCGCGAGGACGAACATGCCGCCGACCGCGCAGCAGAGGAATTCGCTGGCTATGTCAAAGGCTTGATCGCCGAGCGCCGCCGGATGCCGCGCGAAGACCTGCTCACCCACATGATCCATACGGAGCACAAGGGCCAGTACCTCACCGACGACGAACTGGTCTCGACGACGATCGTGCTCTTGAATGCAGGCCACGAGGCGACCGTCCACCAGATCGGCAATTCGGTACGGGTCATCCTGGAAAGCGGGCTTCCATCTGCAGACCTCTTCCGCGACGAAGCGATGACGGAACGGACCGTCGAGGAGACGTTGCGCATCTGCGCGCCGGTGCACATCTTCCAGCGCTGGGCGCTCGAAGACGTCGAGATCGACGGACTTTCCTTCAAGCGCGGCGACAAGGTGAGCCTCATCCTCGCTGCCGCCAATCTCGATCCGAAGACGTTTTCCGATCCGCTGACCTTCAGGCCCGGCCGGCAGGAAGCGCCGAACCTCTCCTTCGGCGCCGGCATCCATTTCTGCATCGGCGCGCCGCTCGCCCGGCTGGAACTCAACACCGTGCTGCCGATCCTCTTCACGCGCCTGCCCGGGATGAGGATCGCCCGGGCGCCGACGGTGAAGGATGTCTACCATTTCCACGGGCTGGAGCGGCTGGACTTGGCTTGGTGATGGCATCTTGAATAATTAACCTAATAGGTTATTTTATGAACGAGAAGCGGAAGGCGCACTGCCCGCTGGAAAGAGTGAAATCGCTTGTCAAAGCAGGTCAGGTCCGTACGACCTACTCTGCCTTAGCTGGCGCATCGCGGCTCGATTTCACGCTTTCCGAAATGTACGAGACGGTTCTGGCGTTGACCCCTGTCGACTTTTACAAATCGATGACGACCTATGGCGACCACAAGGTATGGCAGGATGTATACCGGCCGATGACGAAGGCGGGGCGGATCTATCTGAAACTGACCGTCATCGATGACGTGCTGATCGTTTCTTTCAAGGAGTTGGACGAATGAGGTGCCCGGCTTGCGGTGAGGCAGAACTTTCCCGCCAAACCCGCGACATGCCCTATTCCTATAAAGGGGAAGAGACCACGATCGCGAGTGTAGCCGGTGATTTTTGCGCGGCCTGCGGCGAGATCGTGCTAGGCGACGCCGAAGCCAGACGGATCAATGCCGCCATGCTGGAGTTTAACAAGCAAGTGAACGCTGGCAGCGTCGATCCAGCGTTCGTAGCATCCGTTCGCAAGAAGCTAAAGCTGGACCAGAAGGAGGCCGGCGACATTTTCGGCGGCGGCGTCAATGCGTTTTCCCGCTATGAAAACGGGAAAACGAAGCCTCCCGTGGCGTTGGTCAAGTTGTTGAAGCTTCTCGACAAACATCCCGAGCTTCTTCAGGAAATTCGCGCAGCCTGACGCAAGACGGCCGGCGCATGTCCGTGCCAGCCGTCGCGTGCATTCCAGGCGCTGTTCGGCAGAGGTCGCAATCAAGCAGCGTCGGCAAGATAGCGCGCAGCCGGCCTGCTCAATGACAGGTGCGGCCGCAGCTCGCCGCGAGCCGCTTCGAGCTTGTCATAAAGCGCCTTGTCCGCGAGCGAGGGAATGGTGATCAATTCGCCCTGGTCGAAACCGGCGAGCGCCGCATCGACAAGGTCGGTGACATCCATCACCATGTTCGGGTCCATGTTGTCGAACGAGCCGCCGACGCGGTCGAAGATTTCCGTGCGGGTCAGGCCCGGCAGGACCGCCTGGATGCGCACGCCGGTGCCGGCAAGTTCGGCCGCGAGCGATTCCGTCAGGATGAGGACGAAGGCCTTGCTGGCAGTGTACGTGCCGCTGAAGGCCTGCGGCCACAGCGCAACGACGGAGGCGGTGTTGATGATCGCGCCCTCGCCTCTTTTAGCGAAGGCCTGCGCGGCGGCGACCGCCAGCCGGTTCGCGGCCGTGACATTGAGATCGACCATCCGGTCGAGATAGTCGGCATCGCTCGTGAGCAACGGTCCCTTCGGACCGATGCCGGCATTGTTGACGAAGAGGGTGATCGAGCCGTCCTGGCGCAGACGCTTTTCGACCGCAAGCACGTCGGCGCGCTCGGTCAGGTCGGCGCGCAGGACATCCGCCTGAACGCCGTTCTCCCGCGTGAGCCGCTCGGCAAGCGCCTTCAGACGCTCAGCATCACGGGCAACGAGAATGAGGTCGTAACCGCGCTTTGCAAGCCGGTCCGCATAGGTCGCGCCGATGCCGGAGGATGCGCCGGTCACAAGTGCGGTTCCGAGTTTCGATGCCTTTGTCATGGGTCCATCTCCTTTGATTGGAATTTACAGGCATATGCCACTATATATGAAAAGGAGGCTTTGAGGCCGCAAGAGGAGGCCCGCAAATTTTTATCGGGAGTGGAAGCGCCGGGCAAAAACGGGCATTCTGCCGAACCTGACATCAGGACGAGACATGAAGGACGACAGGCATATCGAAGACGGCATCTGGCTCCTTTGCAGCAACAGCGCCGTGCGCCGCGCCGCGCGGCAGCTCGGCCAGCTCTACGAGGATGCGATGGGCGACACGGGCCTCAAGGGCACGCAATTCTCGCTCCTCTCGCAGATCGCCCGCTCCGGCGAGCCGAGCTTGAAGAACCTTGCGGAAGCCATGGTGATGGACCTCTCGGCCCTCGGGCACACGCTGAAGCCGCTCCTGCGCGACGGGCTGGTGGAACTGGTGCCGGACGGCAGCGACCGGCGGGTGAAGCGCGTGCGCCTGACAGAGACCGGCGCGACGAAGCAGCGGGAACTCACCGCGCGCTGGCAGGTCGCCCAGGACCGGTTCGACAGGGCTTTCGGCAAGGAGAGGTCGGAGGAGCTGCGTCGCACGCTCGCCTTCATCTCCTCACCGGACTTTGCAGCGAGCTTCGGCAAAGGCGGAGCGGACTGACGCTTCACACCCGGATCACATAATCCTTGCGAGTCGTTTCAACGACTTCCCAGCTTCCCTTGAAGCCCGGTCTGAGCACCATGCTGTCGCCGGGCTTCAGATGGACGGGCTCGCCGCCCTCTTCCTCCACGATCGAATGGCCGGAGAGGATGTGGAAATATTCCCACTCCTCATAGACGATCTTCCACTTGCCGGGCGTCGCCTCCCAGATGCCGGCATAGAGCCCTCCTTCCGCCTCCTCGACATTCCAGGTGCGGAAGGTGGGATTGCCGGAAACCAGCCGGCCGGGCTCAGGCGCGCCCATCTCCGGTTCGACCGCGTCGATATCGAACTTGACCCAGTTGCTCATGCCCAAACCTTGCCTCTCTCAAATCCTGGAAAGCGCCTGATCGAGGTCGGCGACGATATCGGCGATATCCTCTATCCCGACCGAGAGCCTTACCACGTCCGGCCCGGCGCCGGCAGCGATCTGCTGTTCCCCGGTCAACTGCCGGTGGGTCGTGGAGGCTGGATGGATGACCAGAGACCGGGTGTCGCCGACATTGGCGAGGTGCGAGAAAAGCTGCAGGCTTTCGACGAGGGCCTTTCCCGCCTCGTAACCGCCCGTCACCCCGAAGGTGAAGACGGCCCCCGCGCCCTTCGGCGAGTAGCGCTGCTGCAGGGCATGGTTCGGGTCGTCCTCCAGACCGGCATAACTCACCCATGCGACCTTGGGATGGTTTTTCAGCCATCTGGCGGCGGCAAGCGCGTTGTCGCACTGTCTCTGCATTCTCAAGGGAAGCGTCTCGATGCCGGTGAGGATCATGAAAGCGTTGAAGGGCGAGATCGCCGGGCCGAGGTCGCGCAGGCCCAGCACCCGGGCCGCGATCGCGAAGCCGATATTGCCGAAGGCCTGGTGCAGCACGATGCCCCCATATTCCGGCCGCGGCTCCGAGAGCATCGGGTAGTTGCCGGATTTCGACCAGTCGAACGTGCCGCCGTCGACGATGACGCCCCCCATGGAATTGCCGTGGCCGCCCAGGAATTTCGTCAGCGAATGGACGACGATGTCGGCGCCGTGCTCCAGCGGCCGGACGAGATAGGGGCTCGCCATCGTGTTGTCGACGATTAGCGGAATGCCGCGCCGCTGCGCGATCTCGGCGATCGCCGCAATATCCACGAAAGTGCCGCCAGGGTTCGCAAGGCTTTCGATGAAGATGGCGCGGGTGCGCTCGTCGATCCCGTTATCGAAGCTCGCCGGATCGTCCGTATCGGCCCAGCGGACGTGCCAGTCGAAACTCCGGAACGCATGGCCGAACTGGTTGATCGAGCCGCCGTAAAGCTTGCGCGCCGCGACGAAATTGTCGCCGGGCTGCATGATCGTGTGGAAGGTCAGCAGTTGCGCCGCATGGCCGGAGCCGGTCGCCAGCGCCGCCGTGCCGCCCTCGAGCGCGGCGACGCGTTCTTCCAGCACCGCCTGGGTCGGATTCATGATGCGGGTATAGATATTGCCGAACTGCTGCAGGCCGAAGAGAGCTGCGGCGTGATCGGCATTTTCGAACACGAAGGACGTCGTCTGGTAGATCGGCGTCGCCCGTGCCCCCGTCGCCGGATCGGGTGCCGCGCCCGCATGCACGGCCAGCGTCGAAAACCCCGGATTGATCGTCGGCATCTTCATCCCTCCCTTTTGAAAGGCATCCGTTTTACCGCTCGGCAGTCCCCGCCGTTGATCGCGATCAAGGAATATCATTCCCCGGAAACCTATTCTCCTTGGAAATAGAGAGGAATTGACGATGGGCAACACGACCACCGCACCCGACAATCTTGGGGACGGCAGCGCGGCTCAGGCGACGAGACGCGGATATTCGATCGCCGGGCAGCGATCCATGACGACCTTGATGCCGGCCGCCTCCGCCTTGGCCGCCGCCTTGTCGTCGCGGACGCTCAGTTGCCCCCAGATCACCTTGGGCTTGGTTTCAAGAGAAAGAGCCTCGTCCACAACGCCGTTCAGATATTCGGCGGCACGGAAGACGTCGACCATATCCACCGGTTGCGGCACGTCCGCCAGCGTTCGGTAGACCGTCTGACCGTGGATACGTTTGCCCGCCTGGCCGGGGTTGACCGGAAAGACCGTGTAGCCCTTCGCAAGCAGGAAGCCCATGACCCGGTTGCTCGGACGATCCGGGTTGGGAGAGGCGCCAAGGAGCGCGATGGTCTTGGTCGTCTTCAGGATGTCGGCGATGTAGGCGTTGTCGTAACGGTCGTGATTCATGCGGCGGCTCCCATGATGACGCGCCCCTGGCGGCACAGTCCCTACGCCCTATGTAAGTCGGCAGCCCGGCAAAAGGGATGCAGGTCATGAAAAAATTTCTTGCAGGCCTCGCCTTCACCGTCTGCGCCGCCGCCCTGCTTGCGGCCGGCCCCGCGCTTGCCATCTCGCGCTACAATTCGACCGCCATGTCCTGCGCCGCCGTGCAGCGGGCGATCGCTCGCGAAGGCGCCGTCATCCTCCGTTATCCCTCCCGAAACAGGGCCCGACTCACCCTCTACGATCGCTATGTCGCCGGTAGCGGCTTCTGCGACGGACACGAATTTGCCGACCGCGTGACGGTGCCGACCGCCGATACGCCCCGTTGCCCCGTTCGCGCCTGCAAAAGAAGACCCGATCCGGAAGACTGTTTTCCGCTGCAGCCGGGCTGCCTGCGGTTTTAGCCTTCCCTTGATCAAAAAATCGCAAAACTCAGCAGAAACAAAGGATTCCGCAAATGTTCCTAAAATTTTCCGTTTCCGTACGAGCGCATATTAGCGCCATCTTATAGTTGAATTAGAATATGCTACTAATTTTCATTAGTTACATCTAATACTTTGAAACATGCTCCGAATCATCTCTATGCAATTCCGCAGCACAGCAAAAATATGAATGAAAAACGGCACTTACGTGGTCGATCCCTCTCAATACCCATTAATTTTAAGGGGTTTTTACATTTTGGAAAAGCAATTCCAGATTGTACTATTGAAAAATCAATGGCGACCCAGGTAGCACCGATCCCAATGTTTTATGGATGAGATTTGATAGGCATTTTTTGATTTCCTCCCCCAAATGAGGCTTGCCAGAAGATCATGGATCTGCCGGCCCTGAATTTGCCGATGGATTTTTCTTCACCGCCGGAAGGACCAAAGGCAGCCCGCCATCGAAGAAGCCCATGCCGTTCTCGATCGCGAGTTTCCGGCAATCCGTGCGGGCCGTCGGGTGCTCGCCGCGCCGCTCCCGGGCCCGGCCGGCGGTGATCGAGTGGCTGTTCATCCAGAAAAACACAGGGGAGCCGCCGGTTCAGGCCACCCACGGCCCTTCGTTCCCGGTCAAATAAATTGTGGTATTATAAAACCACATAATCAAACCTTTGATTTCATTTGATATATTTTTATGCCTTGCAGAACCGCTACCTTGACGCTTTTACTCCTCGCGGGTATAAGCCGCCGCAGATTGCGGACCTTCTCGGGCCCGCATTCTTTTTTGCCGCCCTTTTTCCCTTCAGGATAATCGGCCGGCAATCCAAGCAACAAGAAACGCTCTCGCATCCGGCTTTCGGATGCCGCGGGTCCAGATGAAAGAGAAAACCATGTCAACCTTCGTTCAGAAGCCCGCCGAGGTGGAGAAGAAGTGGGTGATCATCGATGCCGAAGGTCTCGTCGTCGGTCGCCTCGCCACCATCGTCGCCAACCGCCTCCGCGGCAAGCACAAGGCCACCTATACCCCCCATGTCGATGACGGCGACAACGTGATCGTCATCAATGCGGAAAAGGTCGCCTTCACCGGCAAGAAATATTCCGACAAGGTCTATTACTGGCATACCGGCTATCCAGGCGGCATCAAGGAGCGCACCGCGCGCCAGATCATCGAAGGCCGCTTCCCGGAGCGCGTCATCGAGAAGGCCGTCGAGCGCATGATCCCGCGCGGTCCGCTCGGCCGCCGTCAGATGAAGAACCTGCGCGTCTATGCCGGTTCCAACCACCCCCATGAAGCACAGCAGCCGGTCGCCCTCGACATCGCCTCGCTGAACAAGAAGAATGTAAGGAGCGCCTGATAATGGCCGATCTCTCCTCTCTGAAGGATCTCGCTCCGGCGGCTGAAAACCAGGCTCCGGTCCATGTCCGCAAGGTCGATAACCTCGGCCGTTCATACGCCACCGGCAAGCGCAAGAACGCGGTCGCCCGCGTCTGGGTCAAGGCCGGCTCGGGCAAGATCATCGTCAATGGCAAGGACTTCTCCGCCTATTTCGCCCGTCCGGTCCTGCAGATGATCCTGCAGCAGCCGATCGTCGCGGCTGCCCGCACCGGCCAGTTCGACATCGTCGCGACCGTTGCCGGCGGCGGCCTTTCCGGCCAGGCCGGCGCCGTGCGCCACGGCCTCTCGAAGGCTCTCACCTATTTCGAGCCGGGCCTGCGCTCGGTCCTCAAGAAGGGTGGCTTCCTGACCCGCGACAGCCGCGTCGTCGAACGTAAGAAGTACGGCAAGGCCAAGGCCCGTCGTTCCTTCCAGTTCTCCAAGCGCTAATCGCTTCGGATTTTGGACTTTCGAAAGGCGGGGCTTCGGCTCCGCTTTTTTCGTTTCGGCCCTTGTTTTTCACCTGCCGCCACAGCACCTTGACGCTCGCATCCGGAGGGGCACATGCCGTCAAAGACCATCGACCACGCCTTCACCGCCAGGAACCTAACCTCGGCGGCGACCGACCCGACGTTCGCGGGCGCGCTTTCCTTCATGCGCCGCCGGTTCACCAAGAACCTCACGGGCGCCGATGCGGTGGTATGGGGCATTCCCTTCGATGCGGCGACCTCCAACCGGCCGGGCGCGCGTTTCGGACCGCAGGCGATCCGGCGGGCCTCCGCCATCTTCGACAACGATCCGCAATATCCCTTCTCGCGCGATCTCTTCGCCGAAATGGCGGTGATCGACTATGGCGACTGCCTGCTCGATTACGGCAATCACCACAAGACGCCGGCGACGATCGAGCGGCAGGCTGCGAAAATCCTCGCGAGCGGCGTCTTTCTGCTCACCCTTGGCGGCGACCATTTCATTACCTGGCCGCTCTTGAAGGCGCATGCCGCCAGGCACGGGCCGCTGGCCCTGGTTCAGTTCGACGCCCATCAGGACACCTGGTTCGACGACGGCAAGCGGATCGACCACGGCTCCTTCGTGGCGCGCGCCGTGCGCGACGGCATCATCGATCCCGTCCGCTCGATCCAGGTCGGCATCCGCACCCATGCGCCGGAGGATTTCGGCATCCGCCTGCTCCATGGCCATGAGGTGGAGGAGATGACGGCGGCGGAGATCGCCAAGGTGATCCTCGACCATACGGGCGGGCGCCCTGCCTATCTCACCTTCGATATAGACTGCCTCGACCCGGCTTTCGCGCCCGGCACGGGCACGCCGGTCGCAGGCGGCCCGTCGAGCGCGAAAATCCTCTCGGTTCTGCGCAAGCTGGGCCCGCTCGATATCCGCGGCGCGGATGTCGTCGAGGTGGCGCCGGCCTATGACCATGCCGACATCACCGCCATTGCCGGGGCGACGGTTGCGATGTATATGCTCGGGCTTCGCGCGGAACGACGGGCCTCGCGTTAAATTTCTTTCTCAACCGGCTGGTAAACTGAATCCGGCTTCCAATCCAAGGCACTGATCTTACAGGACAAAGACCATGACAGCGAAAATCTTCATCGACGGCGAACACGGCACGACGGGGTTGCAGATCCGCACCCGCATGGCCGGCCGCCGCGACGTCGAGCTGCTGTCGATCCCGGAAGCGGAGCGGCGCAACGCCGCAATGCGGGAAGACCTGCTGAACAGCGCCGACATCGCCATCCTCTGCCTGCCCGACGAAGCCTCGAAAGAGGCGGTCTCGATGCTCTCCGGCAACAACAAGGTGCGGGTGATCGACACCTCGACCGCCTTCCGCGTCGATCCCGCCTGGGCCTATGGCTTCGCTGAGATGGACAAGGCGCAGGCAGACAGGATCAGGTCCGCCCGCCATGTCGCCAATCCGGGCTGCTATCCGACCGGCGCAATCGGCCTCATCCGTCCGCTGCGCGCAGCCGGCATCCTGCCCGACGGCTATCCGGTGACGGTCAATGCGGTCTCCGGTTACACCGGCGGCGGCAAGCAGCTCATCGCCCAGATGGAAGACCAGTCCCGGGAAGACGCGATCAGCGCCAACAATTTCCTCTACGGCCTGCCGCTCAAGCACAAGCACGTGCCGGAGATGAAGGTTCACGGCCAGCTCGACCGCGCACCCCTATTCTCGCCCTCGGTCGGCCGCTTCCCGCAGGGCATGATCGTGCAGGTGCCGCTGTTCCTGGAAGACCTGAAGGGTGAAGCAACGATCGAAGGCATCCACAAGGCGCTCAACGAACACTATGCCGGCCAGGACGTCGTCACCGTCGTGCCGCTGGACGAAAGCAAGGCGCTGCCGCGCGTCGATGCCGAAGAGCTTGTCAATACCGACGGGATGAAGCTCTTCGTGTTCGGCACGCCGGGCGGAGCGCATGTCAACCTCGTGGCGCTCCTCGACAATCTCGGCAAGGGTGCTTCCGGTGCAGCCGTCCAGAACATGGACCTGATGCTTTCGGCATGACCGGGAACGGGATGACGGCGAAGAATCTCCCTGCCTTTCCGCCCGAATGGCGTATCGAAAGCGCCCGCCGGATTGCCGACACGGTGGCCGGCACCGTCTATGAGGTGAGCCGCGCCGGCGGCGAGATCGACATTGTCAAGGCGCTGAAGCCGAAGGTGCTTGCCGACAATCTTCGCGGCGTCGATTTCCTGGAATGGCGCGATGGCGTCGGCGCCATCCGCCTGTTGGCGCGCTCGGAAAACGTCATCCTCCTCGAACATGCCGGGACGGTGACGCTGCGTGACCGCATCGTCTCGCACGGGGACGAACAAGCGACGCGGATCGCGGCCGAAGTGCTCGTGGAATACCATCGTCCGTCCGTCACGCCGCCGCCCGCAAGCCTGCTGCCGCTTTCCGGCTATTTCGCAAGCCTGTTCAGGAAGGCCGAGGAAGATCGCAAGGAGGGGATCGAAAGCCCCTACATCGAAGCGGCGGAGATGGCGGAAGAGCTGATCGCACATCAGCAGGACGTCAAGCCGCTGCATGGCGACCTGCATCACGAGAACATCATGCTCGGACCGCGCGGCTGGCTGATCATCGATCCGGCCGGGCTGATCGGCGATGCGGCGCTCGACGTCGCCAACATGTTCTCCAATCCGCTCGACCGTTTCGACCTCACCCGCGATGAAGGGCGGATCGCCTCGATGGCCGGCATCTTTGCCGAAACGCTCAAGCGAGACGTCCGCACCATCCTGCGCTATGCCTTCGCCTATGGCTGCCTCTCGGCCGCCTGGCATGAGGAGGACGGCAGCGAAGAGGAACGCGACAACGAACTCCAGGTCGCCGCCGCGGTCCGCAACGTGCTGAAGCAGGCCTAGGCAGTCTGCCGCGCCGGCACGAGCACCTGCTTCTGCCCCAGATGGATGGCGAGCCTTTCACCCGGTCCGTGCACCGCCGCAAACAGCAGGCCGGCTAAAAAGGTGAAATGGTCGACGAAGAAGCCGAATTCCGCCTGATTGCCTTCCCACCGGCCCGGGCCATGGAAGGCAAAGGCGAGGAAGATGACGTAGGCGCCGGCCAGCAGAGCCGCTTCCGAAAAGAAGGCGCCCGTCAGGAAGGCAGCGGCCAGCCCCAGCTCGAAGATCGCCGCCACCCAGGCCAGGAACAGCGGGAACGGAAAGCCGGCGCCCGCGATAGCGTTTGCGGTCGTCTGCATGTCGATGAACTTGAATGTCGTCGCCATGACGAACAGGCCGCCGAAGATCAGCCTTGCGACGAGAATTGCGATTGTCCTTGCCATTGTCCTGTCTCCTCTCCCTGGCCGCAGCCGTTGAACTCTGCTTCAAGGACGGGGAGCCGGTACGTCGTCCGACATGGGACTTGAAAAATTCTTCGAGGTCAGTTCCGGACTTCGATCGACGTCTCCGGCGCGTATTCGCCGACGAAGCCGCGCCAATGGGCGACGGCAAAGCCGAGAACGACCAGCGCGCCGGCCTGATGCGCCAGCGCCAGGTCAAGCGGCACCTGCATGAGAAGCGTCGCGATGCCGATCACGGCCTGAAGACAGACGAGGCCGAAGAGCAGCACCGAGCGCCGCGCATGGGTCGTTCCCGGCGCGGCCCTCAGCACCGCCACCATGTGCCACAGCGCGACCGCGAGGAGCGCATAGGCACCGATGCGGTGGACGAACTGCACGGTCTTCGGGTTTTCGAAGAGGTTGATCCACCAGGGCTGCTGGATGAAGAGATCGCCCGGGATCACGGCGCCGTCCATCAGCGGCCAGGTGTTGTAGGAGAAGCCCGCATCGAGGCCGGCGACCAGCGCGCCGAGATAGATCTGGAAAAGGCTCATCACCGCCACGAGCACTGCACCGGCCCTCGCCCGGCCTTCCGGCGCCGCGTCGTCGCTGTGCGGCGACAGGCCCCGCATGATCCACACGCAGACTGCGAAGATCAGGCAGGCGATCACCAGGTGCGTGGCGAGCCGGTATTGGGAGACGCTGACCAGCTTGGTCAGTCCGGAAGAGACCATCCACCAGCCGATGAAACCCTGGAACCCGCCGAGCGCCAGCAGGCCGACGAGCGGCCAGCGCAACCGTTTCTCGATGCGGCCGGTCACCCAGAAGAAGATCAGCGGCAGGGCAAAGACCACGCCGATCGAGCGCGCCAGGAAGCGGTGCGCCCATTCCCACCAGAAGATCGACTTGAACTCGTCGACCGTCATGTCCTTGTTGACCTGCTGGTATTGCGGGATGCGCTGGTAGAGGCGGAACTCCTCCTCCCATTCCTCGGCCGAAAGCGGCGGAATGACGCCGTGGATCGGCTTCCACTCGGTGATCGAGAGACCGGAATCGGTGAGACGTGTCGCGCCGCCGACCAGCACCAGACAGAAGAGCGTGAAGACGACGACGCCCAGCCAGATGCGCACCGCCTTGCGGTCGCGCTCGCGGCGCTTCGTCTGTTTGATGACATCGATGATCACGGCATCGGTCGCCGACATGGGGCACGCTCCTGTCGCTCACGCCAAAGACGCATTCATACGCCTTTTGTTCTTTCGCGTTGCTTTGCCCCATCGACCCGTGCAAAACAAGCCCCGGCGCTTTGCGGCATCCAGTCGCGGATAGGCGGTCGCGGCCACATGATCACCGGCCGGCGGCCGCCATAGAGGAGAAGGCATTTTGGTCCCGCGTTTGAGAAGTTTCATCGGCACCATTCTGATCATCGTCCTGGTGATCGTCTATGCGCTCGCCGCCACGACCGTCGCGACGCTGCTTCTCGCCACCTCGCCCTGGTGGGTGCATTTCCTCTATTTCCTGCTTTCCGGCCTCATCTGGATCCTGCCGGCCATGCTGATCATCAAATGGATGGCCGGGCCGAAACCGAAGGGCTGAGCTTTACCGGCGATTAACCAGCCACGGCGGTTTCGCCGAATATAAACCGATTGTTGGCGTCTTCGCCCCATCCTGCCGGCAGAACGGCAGATGCGGGCGAAGCCATGCAGCGGAAGATCAAGCACGAGGAAGCGATCGTCGAGACGCCCGGCGAGCCGACCGGCGCGGAAGCGGTCCGCTTCTCCGCGCTGATGATTGCCGTCGCAAGCGATCCGCGCACCGCCGAAAGCGAATGGCGCCGGCTCGAAAATTTCGCGATCAACTCGCTGCATCAGGGTTTCGGCTGGTGCCTCGGCTGGACCGAAGCGCACGGACGCGAGTTTGCGATCGTTCAAGGCATTGCGAAGGGCCGCACGCTTCTCATCCTGCCCCTTGAAATCGTCCTGGAAAAAGGCGTGAAGATCGCCCGTTTTCCCGGCGACCGCTTCAACAACATCAATACCGGCCTTTTCGATCCAGACCTTGCGGCACCGGATGCGGAAGAACTCCTAAACTTCGCCTATGCGCTGAGGATCGCGCTCAAGGACAGGGCCGATCTCGTCGTGCTCGACAATATCCCGCTCCGCTGGCGCGGCCTGCGGCATCCGCTCACCGAACTGGCGACGATCGAGAACCAGAACCGCTCCTTCCAGCTTCCGCTCTTTGCCGATTTCGAGGCGACGATCGCCCAGCTCAACGCCAAGAGCCGCCGCAAGAAGTTCCGCTCTTCCAGCCGCAAGATCGAGGCGATCGGCGGCTACGAGTATATCGTCCCGAGGGGGCATGACGAGAAGCATGCCCTTCTCGACCTCTTCTTCCGCCAAAAGGGCGAGCGGCTGCGCCTGTTCGGCCTGCCGGACGTCTTCCAGCCCCGGGAGATACGCGATTTCTTCCACCGGCTTCTCGACGTTCCGACGGAAGGCAGCGATACGCCGCTCGTCCTGCATGCCATCCGGCTCCGCGGCGAGCACGAGGGGCATATCCCGGCGATCGCCGGCCTGTCGCGCAAGGGCGGCCACGTCATCTGCCAGTTCAGCTCGATCGACGAGACGGTCTGCCCGGAGGCAAGCCCCGGCGAGCTCCTCTTCTGGCTGACGATCGAACGATCCTGCCGCGAGGGCGCCGCGATCTTCGACTTCGGCATCGGCGACCAGCCCTACAAGCGCAACTGGTGCAGCCAGGAAACCGTGCAGCACGATATCCTGCTGCCGCTGACATGGAAGGGTTCGATGGCGCGCCCCCTGCTGATCGGCATGACCAGGGCAAAGGCCGCGATCAAGCGCAATCCGGATCTCTATTCGGCGCTCCAGCGCTGGCGGGCCGGCCAATCTCTCAAGAAACCGGAGACGGTCACTTCCGATAGCGGCTGACCGGCCTCAAGCCGCGCGGCGGCGGCCCGGGCGCGGCGAGCGCCGGTCGCCGGCTTCCGTCATGATCAGCACGTTGCGGTATCCGGCCGCTTCGAAATCCGTCACCAGCGTCGCCACGTCCTCATCCTTGAAGCCCGGCATCGACAGGACGATCTCGGCCATTTCGTTCCGCGTCAGGCGCGAAATGCCGGAAATCTCGGCCGGGCCGCATTCGATCAGAACGAGGTCGTAGGCATCCGCCAGCGCGTCGATGATCATCGTCAGACGATCGACGCCGCGCATGGCCTGGGCGGGATCGGACACGCCGTGCGGAATGATATGGGCGCCGGAAAGACGGTCCGGATGGATCGCGTCGCCGAAGGCCGTCTCGCCGCAGAGGAGATCGGTGATGCCCGGCAGTCTGGGATTGTCCGCCATCAGGCGCGTCGGGCAGGCCGAGCCGGTCATGTCGACCAGCACGACGGTCCGGCCGCGTCCGGCGATCTCGCGGGCGAGCATGACGCTGGTGGTCGAACCCTCGTCGCCGCCCGGCGAGATGCCGATCGCCACCGGAATGCCATGGCGCTGGAGGTAATGGGCAACGGAAGCGATCGTGAAAGCCTGGTCGCCGGTTGCGGCCACATCCCGTTCCTCGACCGGCCGGGCAGGAGTTTCCTCAGCCGCCTCCTTGGGCTCGGAAGGTGTGGCCGCGGCCGTCTCCTCCTCGCGCGCCGGTTCCGGGGTGTTGAACCGGGCGGCCTCGGCCTGCATCCGATGGACCGGCAGCGGCGCTGCGTCGTTGCCGGCGGGAACCGCAGGTGCCGGGGCGGCCTCGTCCTCGACCTCACGCTCGACATCCCGTACGCCCGACGGACGCAGCGCCCGGCCGGAGAAGAGCTCGACGACCATGACCATCAGGCAACCGAGGATGAAGGTCGCGAGCGACACGACGACGACGATCGGGACGATCTTCGGGAAATAGGGTTCGGAGGGCTCGACGGCACGCGAGACGACGCGGGCATCGGCGGGGCTGGAATTGCTCTCGATACGGGAGGTCGCCTCGCGGTAACGGGCGAGATAGGTTTCGAGGAGCTGGCGCTGCGCCGCCGCTTCGCGTTCGAGCGCGCGCAGGCCCACTTCCTCTTCGCCCGCTTTGGCGGAATCGGCCTTCAGCCCGTTGAGCTGGGCCATGAGCTGCCGCTCGCGCAGGCGCGACACCTCCGCCTCGTTGTCGAGGCTCGCGAGGATCTTCTTCGTTTCGCTGCCGATCTGCTGGCGGATGCCGGAAAGCTGGGCGCGCAGGCCTTTCAGCCGCGGATGGCCCTCAAGCAATTGCGTGGACTGATCCGATATCTGGGCCTGGAGGTTGGCTTCGGCCTCCTTGAGACGCTGGATCACCTGCGAACCGACCACGTCGGCCAGCGTATCGGAGGCGCGGCCGGCTTCTAGCCCGGCGCGGACGTTTTCGGCGCGCGCCTCGGCATTCGCCCGCTCCGCCCGCACGCGAGCAAGCTCGGTGGAAATGTCGTTGAGCTGCTGGGCCGAGAAACTGTTGGTCTCGGTCGTCTGGAAGAGGCCGTTGGAGGAGCGGTAGTCCGCCACCTTCCTTTCCGCCTCCTGGACCTTCTGGGTCAGGGTGGCGATTTCCGGCTCGAGCCATTTGGCTGTCTCGGAATGGGTATCGAGCTTGGCGCCGCTCTGGATCTCCAGATAGACCTCCGACATCTTGTTCGGAATGTCGGCGGCGAGCTTCGGATCGTGCGAGGAGAACTCGATCGCGATGACGCGGGAATTCTCCACCGGATAGACTTCGAGCTTGTCGCGGAATTCCTGGATCACCCGATCCTCCGGATCGAGCATCATCGGGTCCTGCTTGAGGCCGATCAGCACCAGCGGGTCGGGGAGGAAGGACTGCGCGGCCGGGTCGAATTCCTTGAGTTTGGCAAGGCCGAGCTCGCGGGCCACGCGCTTGATCAGGTCGGTCGACTGCAGGACCTGCGCCTGGCTGGTGATGTTGAGCGCGTCGAGGACCGGATCGTTGGCCTGCGGCGCGCCCTCGCCTCCGGTCAGGTTGGGCGAGCGGGATTCGATCAGAAGCCGCGTCTCGCCCCTATAGCTCGGCGTCATCAGGCTGGTTGCGGCGAGAGCGGCGGCGGCGGCGATAACCGTCACGCCGATGATCCTCGCCTTGCGTTCCCAGACCGCCGAAACAATCCGCCCGACGTCGATATCCACGTCCTGGTTGCCGCCGTTTACGCCTGACATGATACGCTCCAACTGATCGGTTTCGGCGAATGGTAAAGGATCATGGTAACGCGAGGGTTAATGCGCCCCGAATGCCGGCGATACATGAGGAAAACATAAAATTCTCCGCATCTTTACCGGGCATTAACCCTAACGGATCGATAACGGGCGCAGATGCTGGAATAGCCGGAGCCCTACGCGCAAATGTCCTTCGCCCAATCCAAACACGTGCTGGCCAAACACGTGCTGGCGCTTGCACTTGCCGCAACGGCGCTTGGCGGCTGCACAAGCAATGCGCCGGCGCCGAAAAGCTTTCAGGAAGCGACGATCCAGCCCTACCGGCTCGATAGCGGCGACCGGCTGCGCATCAGCGTCTTCGACCAGCCCGGCCTCACCAATACCTATACGGTCGATCAGGCCGGCTACGTCGCCTTCCCGCTGATCGGCCAGGTCGCCGCCCGCGGCCAGACCCTCCCGGCGCTGGAAGGCGCGATCGCCGCACGCCTCCGCCAAGGTTATCTCCGCGATCCCGACGTGACGATCGAAGTCGACCGCTACCGGCCCGTCTTCGTCATGGGCGAAGTGGGTCGGCCGGGGCAATATTCCTACGTCCCCGGCATGACCGCCCAGAATGCCGTCGCGATCGCCGGAGGGTTCACCTCCCGCGGCAACCGGCGCGATGTCGACGTCACCCGCAAGATCAACGGCCAGGTGATCACGGGCCGCACCGCGGTCTCCGCGCCGGTTCTGGCAGGGGATACGATCTACGTCCGCGAGCGGCTTTTCTGAGGGATTATGTCGGAGAACGCTCCCCTGCGGATACTCCACTGTTTCCGGTCCCCTGTCGGCGGAATCTTCCGCCATGTGCGCGATCTGGTCGAAGAGCACCGCGCAGCCGGCCACGAGGTCGGCATCCTGTGCGACAGTTCGACCGGCGGAGCGCACGAGGACCGGCTGTTCGACAGCGTCAGACCGCAGCTTTCGCTCGGCCTCACCCGCATTCCGATACGCCGCGCTATCGCCCCCTCGGATTTCGCCGCCATCTACCGGAGCTACAAACATATCAAAAGCTTGCAGCCGGACATTCTGCACGGGCATGGCGCCAAGGGCGGCGTCCTTGCCCGGCTGATCGGCTCAGCCCTGCGGGTCAACAGGTATCGCGTAGCCCGCCTCTATTCCCCGCATGGCGGCAGCCTGCATTTCGACCGGGCGAGCCTCTCCGGGCAGGCGGTTCTCCGCCTCGAACGCTTCCAGGAGCATTTCGGCGACGGTCTCGTCTTCGTCTGCGATTACGAGCGGCGCACCTACGAGGCCAAGGTCGGAAAACCGCGCGCCGTCAGCCGGGTCATCTACAACGGCATCAAGGACGCCGAGTTCGAGACGATCGAAGCCGGCCGGGAGGCGCCGCATTTCCTCTATATCGGCATGCTGCGCGACCTCAAGGGCCCCGACGTCTTCATCGACGCCTTCGCCCGCACCGAACGCGCCGTCGGACACCCGCTTTCGGCGCTGATGGTCGGCGACGGTCCGGACCGCGACCGCTACGAGGCGATGATGGCGGAGCACGGCCTCGGGCGCCGCATCGAGATGCGGCCCGCCATGCCGGCGCGCGAGGCCTTCGCTCTTGCAAAGTTCGTCGTCGTGCCCTCCCGCGCCGAGGCCATGCCCTATATCGTGCTTGAGGCGCTTGCGGCCGGCAAGGCGGTGATCGCCTCGCGGGTCGGCGGCATTCCGGAAGTGCTGGGAGAGACGAGCGCGGCGCTCGCCAATCCCGGCGATGCGGGCGATCTTTCCCGCATCATGACGCAAGCCGTCACCACGCCCGGCTGGAAGGATCAGGTGATGCCGAAGCCGGAGGCCTTCAAGGCGGTCTTCTCCGCCTCGGTCATGGGCCGCGACATGCTCGACCTGTACCGGAATCTGCTGGTCACGGCCGCCGCGCCCGGCCGTCCCTAAAGGCTTCCTTCACCTCTTTCTGTTAGGTGTTCCAAATACTTCCAGTTCCGTCGGAGCATGGGACGCCAGAGGAATCGGTCGATGAACCAGCCGAACAAGTCCGAACAGTTCGATGTCGAGGATCTTCGCAGGAAGGTCGCGGAAATCCGCGCCGGCGAAGAGAAGCAGGCCCCGGCAAGCGCCACGACGCTCAATCCTCTCGCCCGGCAGATCGCCGAGCAGTTCCGCGACGACAGCACGTCGCCCGCCATACTGATCGGCCAGTTCCGGCTGCTCGAACTTGCCGCCCTGCTTGCGATCGGCCTCCTCATCGGCGCGCTGATGGCGCCGGCCGAAGCCGGCGGCTTCCTCGCCCGCTTCGCCCTGATCGCCGCCGGATCGACCCTTACCGTCCTGCTCCTGCAGATCGCGGACGCCTATCAGATCCCGTCGCTGCGCGGCGCCAACCGGGCCGTCAGGCGTGTCCTCACCGGCTGGACGATCGGTTTTCTGGCGACGGCCGCTGCCCTTTACCTGACCGAATCCCGCCCCTACTCCCTTGCCGCCCTTCTCGTCTGGTTCGTTGCCGGCGCCGGCTTCCTCTTCCTCGAACGGCAGCTCACCGCCTTCGCCATCCGCAACTGGGCCCGCAACGGCGTGATGGAGCGCCGCGCCGTGATCGTCGGCGGGGGGGAGCCCGCCAAACAGCTCGTCCGCCAGCTCGAAGCACAGCCCGACAACGACATCCGCATCTGCGGCATCTTCGACGACCGCAACAGCGAGCGCTCGCCGACCGTCGTCGCGGGCTATCCGAAGCTCGGCACTTTTGCCGAGCTCGTGGAATTCGCCCGTCTCGCCCGCATCGACATGCTGATCATCGCGCTGCCGGCGAGCGCCGAACAGCGCATCCTCCAACTTCTGCGCAAACTCTGGGTGCTGCCGGTCGATATCCGCCTCGCCGCCCATGCGAACCGCCTCCGCTTCCGCCCCCGCTCCTATTCGCATGTCGGCGCGGTGCCGATGTTCGACATTTTCGACAAGCCGATCCGCGACTGGGATTCGGTCGCCAAGCGCGTCTTCGACATCGTCTTCTCCGTCATCGCGATCGCGCTGCTCTGGCCGGTCATGCTGGGAGCGGCGGTGGCCGTGAAGACCACGTCCAAAGGCCCCGTCCTCTTCCGCCAGAAGCGCCACGGCTTCAACAACGAGGTGATCGAGGTCCTGAAGTTCCGCTCCATGTACACGAACATGGGTGATCAGACCGCGATCAAGGCCGTCACCAAAGGCGATCCGCGTGTGACCCCGGTCGGCCGCTTCCTGCGCAAGTCCTCGGTCGACGAGCTGCCGCAGCTCTTCAACGTGCTACGCGGCCAGCTTTCCCTGGTCGGCCCGCGCCCGCATGCCGTGCATGCCCAGACCGGCGACCGCAAGTATGTCGACGTGGTCGAGAGCTACTTCGCCCGCCACCGCGTCAAGCCCGGCGTCACCGGCTGGGCGCAGATCAACGGGCTTCGCGGCGAGCTCGACAGCGACGAGAAGATCCGCGCCCGCACGGCCTATGACCTCGACTATATCGAGAACTGGTCTCTCCTCTTCGACCTCAAGATCCTGTTCCTGACGCCGATCCGGCTGCTCAACACGGACAACGCCTATTGAGTTCGCTCGCCCACGAACATCCGGAACGGCTCGGCAGCCGGTTGGCCGCGCTAAGGCTCGCCGGCTCCGGCATGATCGCCTTCGGGGTCTTCCTCTCCGGCTTCGTCATGTCCGAGCCCGCGCCCTACGAACTGATCATGGTGGGCCAGGTCGCGATCTGGTTCCTGCTGGGCCTGAAGATATCCCGCACCGTCGCATCGCTGCTCGTCCTGCTCATGATCTTCAACCTGAGCGGCCTCACCACCATGTTCGTCATGAAGGACATGAGCGGCGCGCCGATATATTTCGCCGTCTCGATCTTCCTGGCGCTGAGCTCGGTCTTCTATGCGGCCGTCATCGAGGACGACCACCGGCGGCTCACCCTCATCTTCAAGGCCTGGGTTGCGGCGGCGATCATCACCGCCCTGCTCGGCATTGCCGGCTATTTCAACGCATTTCCGGGCGCGCATGTGTTCACCCGCTACGACCGCGCCATGGGCGCCTTCCAGGACCCCAACGTCTTCGGCCCCTATCTCGTGGCACCCCTCCTCTATCTCCTTCACCGCCTGCTGACCGGGCCGCTCATCAGGACGCCGCTTCTGATCCTCGGCATCCTGGTTTTGGCCTTCGGCATCTTCCTGTCCTTCTCGCGCGCGGCCTGGGGCCTCCTCGTCTTCGGCGGCGCGGCGCTCGTCGTCATCATGCTGCTGAAGGAACGGACGACCGCCTTCCGCTTCAAGATCCTGGCGATCGCGATCGGGGCCGCGCTCTTCCTGGTGCTCGTGCTCGCCGTCGCGCTGCAATTCCCGCAGGTTTCCGACCTCTTCACGAACCGCGCCCGGCTGGTGCAGGAATATGACGGGGCGCGCCTCGGCCGCTTCGAGCGCCACAAGATCGGCTTCCTCATGGCCATGGAGCGGCCGCTCGGCCTCGGGCCGATGACCTTCGGCAAGATGTTCGGCGAGGACGAGCACAATATATGGCTGAAGACGCTCACCACCTACGGCTGGCTGGGTGCCGTGACCTATCAGATCATGATCTGGACGACGCTCTGGTTCGGTTTCCGCTACATGCTGCGCGAGCGCCCCTGGCAGCCCTATCTGATGGTCGCCTGGGTTATGATCCTCGGCCACGCGATCATCGGCAACGTCATCGATACCGACCACTGGCGGCATTTCTACCTGCTGCTCGGCATCGTCTGGGGCTGCGCGGCCCTCGAACACCGCCATCGGCGATCGCAGGCCGTGCACCGCCGGCCGGCCCCGGCGCGGACTTGACTTCCGGCCCCCGCCGCTCCAGATCAAACCCATGCTGACAGCATCTCAATTGCGCGCCGCACGCGCCATGACGGGAATGACGGTGGAGGAACTCGCCGCCGTTTCGGGCCTTTCCAGATCCGCCATCGAAGAAGCCGAGGCCGCCAAGGCCTTCGCAGGCGCCGAGGTCTCGGACCGCCTGCGCGCCATCTTCGAATCGAGAGGCATCCTCTTCCTCGGCGCCGGCGACGGCGACGATCCCGGCGCGGGCCCCGGCGTGAGGCTGCGCCAAAGGTCCCATGACGAAGGCATCCGCCCGCAGAACCTCAACGCCGCGAACGACGACTGATCTCCAATTGCATCCGGCAACGGTGGGAACTCTTTGACTTCCCATGCGTTTTCCTGCCGTTCAATCCTGCAGGGGGCATGCATGACACGCAGCAACAATCTCTATCTCATCATCGGTGCTCTGATCCTGGTCATCGTCGGGCTCGGCTTTTACGTCTACCGGGAAGAAACAAAGCCCGAAGGCGTGCAGATCAGCATCGGTGAGAACGGTATAAAGGTCGAGGAAAACTGAGAATTACTTAGAGTATAATTTTAACGATAAAGGCGCAGAATTTGATGGAACAAAAATTCACCATGTGAGTTCAGGTTCGGATGGAGAAAGAGGGTTCTCATGACAACGCATCTGAAAGCCGGGGAAATCGAGAACAAGGGTGCGAAGAAGGTCTGGAGCGTGGCCGAATTCGCCAAGCGCTACCGCCTCGACAAGGCGGAGGAAGCCCGCCTCCTGAAGCTTCTCGGGCCGTTCGCCTCCCAGCAGGAACTTCTGATGAACGCCAGCCGCGCCCCGCGCTTCCGCTGAGCATTGACAGCAAGATTGCCAGTATACCGACGCACTTTTCTTTCCAAGGAGAGCTCTGAGCAATTTTGAGCTGCTTTTACTTTCGGCTTTCGTTTCGCGGAACCTTTATCGCCTCCTGCAGTTGGTTTCACAGGGACCAGACCGCGCCCTTCGTTATAGGGCGCAAGGAGGAAACAATGACCAAGATACTTTCCAGAGTGGGCCTTTCGACCGCCCTACTGCTTGGCGCCTTTGGCGCCTTGTCCATCGCTCCAGCGTCTGCCCAAGACATCCAGCTCCGCATCGGTCCGGACGGCATTCGGCCGGAATTACGCGATCGGGATCGTGACTATCGTGGCGGCTGCAGCCCGGGCGAAGCGCGCGCCGCGGCTCGCGACGAGGGCTTTCGCCGTCCGGAAGTCGTTCGCGTGACAGATCGCAGCGTGACCGTCGAAGGCTGGACGAGAAACGGCCCCGACCGTATCCGTTTCGCCAATCGTCGCGGCTGCCCGGAGATCTGATCGTCCCGACTGAGCCCCGCCCCTGAGCGGGGATTTTCTTGAAGCATCATGACCGCGGCAACGCGCATTCGGGATTTTTTCCCTTGCACCCGGGATGGCATGCCAGTATGGAAGGCGTGCTTCGCACGAAGCTGGTCGGGGCGTAGCGCAGCCCGGTAGCGCACTTGACTGGGGGTCAAGGGGTCGCTGGTTCAAGTCCAGTCGCCCCGACCATCTAATCCCCTTGAAATCTCAGTCAGATCAATTGCCTGCTCGGCCGGGCCTTTTCTCCAAACACAACTTACCCGCCCCACCGGATTGGGCAGGGCGGGCTTATCGCCTTCAATACGGCCTCGCTCTCAATAGGGCGAGTAGCACTGCCGGCGCGGGCCGCCATAGGGCTGATAGGTATTGTCATAGGCCCTGTAGGAACGGTACCGCGAATAGCACCAGCTCACATGCGAATTGCCGCCCACGTAACGGCGCGGCGGAGCGTAGCGGGGCTGCGCCAGTGCGCCGCCGATGATGGCGCCGGCGGCCAGGCCGCCGATGATCGCCCCGACATTGGGACCGCGATCATAACGCCGGTAGTAGCGATGTCCGTAGTACCGGTCGCGATAGTAACCGCGGCGGGGACCATAATACCGGTCGCGATAATAGCGGCGGCGTTCCCACCGGTCCCGGCCGCGCAACTGGGGGCCATCGCGCCAATATTGGACATTCTGCACTTGCTGGGGCGCTTCGATCTTCGGGGCGCTGATAGACGGGAACGCCTGGGCCGGCGCTATGCCGCTAAAAGCCGTCACCAAAGACAACACGACGACGGTGATCTTTTTTCTCATAACTCACCTCCTCTGATGCTTTCTATGAGGAAATGATCCTCCTTTGCATCTGAACCAGAGGTGAATGGTAAATTGCGCGTAACGTTCCCGGAAGCCGATATTTTTTAGATACCTCTAACGCACCTGGTCGAGCAGGCGCTTGCATTCGAGAAGATCGAACAGCGCCTCCTGCAGCAGCGCGCGGTCCTCCTTGCCGACGCTCGACTTGCCGACCGACACTTCCGGAACGTCGTCGTCATGCGAGGAGCCGAAGCCGAAGAAACGGCCGCTCGGCTTCACCTTGGGGCGCCCGACGATCTGGTCCTCCTCGGCGGACGAAACCTTCGGCTCGACCTGCTTCTCGCTGTTCGCCGCCATGATCGCTTCCATGGTGGCGAGGTCGCCCGAGGCGATCGCAGCGACGAACTTGTTTCCGTTCGTCTTCAGAAGCTTCTGGACGCCCTTGATCGTATAGCCATGGTCATAGAGCAGGTGGCGGATGCCCTTCAGCAGGTCGACGTCTTCCGGGCGGTAATAGCGCCGCCCGCCGCCGCGCTTCATCGGCCGGATCTGCGGAAACCGCGTCTCCCAGAAACGCAACACATGCTGCGGCAGGTCGAGATCGTCGGCGACCTCGCTGATCGTTCGAAAGGCGTCCGGGCTCTTCTCCAAGTATCACACTCCAAACAGCGAACGGCCGATTCCCCATGGCGACAGGCGTCCAGTCTTCGACGCATGCGACGATTATGCGACGAATCGGACATATCTCAACGGTTTAAGCCGGAAGATTCAAGTATGTTCACAAGATTGGAGAAGGGCCGCAGCCCATTTCAGGCGACCGGGCTTGCCGGTTTCTGCTTCGCCTTGCGTGCCGTATGCGCCTTCAGGATGCGATTCTTCAGCACGTTGGATGCCTTGAAAGTCATGACCCGCCGCGGCGAAATGGGCACTTCCTCGCCGGTTTTGGGGTTGCGGCCGATCCGCTCGTTCTTCGAGCGCACCTGGAATGTTGCGAAGGAGGAGAGCTTGACGACCTCGCCCCGCACGATGGCGTTGCAGATCTCGTCGATGACCGTCTCGACGAGCTCGGCCGATTCGGTCCGCGAAAGCCCGACCTTGCGGAATACCGATTCCGCCAGATCCGCTCGTGTTACTGTCTTGCCGGCCATGATCCCCGCCCAATTTCCGGAATTGATCTTATCAAAGCCGATAGAGAGTATTTTGCTTGGGCGCGGGGGTCAAGCGCCTGTGCGCAATCGCTTATTTGCCTTTTCGGCTTAGAGTGCCGATTTACCACCGCAGAAGCAGCGCGCCCCAGGTGAAACCGCCGCCCATGGCTTCCAGCATCACCAGGTCGCCTTTTTTGATGCGACCGTCGCCGGCAGCGACCGAAAGGGCCAGCGGAATCGACGCCGCGGACGTGTTGCCGTGCAGGTCGACCGTCACCACCACTTTCTCGGACGGAATGCCGAGTTTCTTCGCCGAACCGTCGATGATGCGGCGGTTGGCCTGATGCGGGACCAGCCAGTCGAGATCCTCGGCCGTCGTGCCGGTGGCGTTGAACGCGCCCTCGATCACGTCGGTGATCATCGCGACGGCATGCTTGAAGACCTCGCGGCCCTCCATGCGCAGATGGCCGACCGTGCCGGTGGAAGACGGACCGCCATCGACATAGAGCTTGTCCTTGTGGGAGCCGTCGGAGCGCAGATGGGCGGTCAGGATGCCGCGGTCGGCGATCGTCCCCTCGCCTTCCTCCGCCTCCAGCACGAGCGCGCCGGCGCCGTCGCCGAAGAGCACGCAGGTGGTGCGGTCCTTCCAGTCGAGGATGCGCGAGAAGGTCTCGGCGCCGATGACCAGCGCGCGCTTGGCCATGCCGCCGCGGATGTGGAGGTCGGCGGTCGCCATGGCATAGACGAAGCCGGTACAGACGGCCTGCATGTCGAAGGCATAGCCATGCGTCATGCCGAGGCGGTTCTGGATATCGACGGCGGTCGCCGGAAAGGTGTTGTCGGGCGTCGAGGTCGCGACCAGCACGAGATCGATATCGTCGGGCGTCAGACCGGCATTTTCGAGAGCGGCGCGGGCCGCCTGCTCGCCGAGCGAGGCGGTGGTCTCTCCCTCACCTGCGACATAGCGCTGACGGATGCCCGTGCGCTGCACGATCCATTCGTCGGAGGTTTCGACGATGCCCTCCAATTCCCGATTGGTCACTACCCGTTTCGGGAGCGCTGCCCCGTAACCGCGAACCACTGAACGGATCATTCTTCTTCACATCCTGTCGTCATGCCGCTTCGGGGCCAGCCGGCGGCTGGCGACGGGCATGATAAAAATCCAAATCCTGCGCGATCTTGGCGTTCAGATCGTTGCGCGCCATATCGTAGCCGACATCGATCGCGGCGGCGAAGCCGTCTGCATTGGTCCCGCCATGGCTCTTGATGACGATGCCGTTCAGCCCGAGGAAGACGCCGCCATTGACCTTGTTCGGGTCCATCTTCTCGCGCAGCCGTTCGAAGGCGCCCCTGGCGAACAGATAGCCGATCCTGGCGAAGATGGTGCGCGACATGGCCTCCCGCAAAAGCGTGGAGATCTGTCTCGCCGTTCCTTCCGCCGCCTTGAGCGCGATATTGCCGGTAAAGCCCTCCGTCACCACCACGTCGACGGTGCCCTTGCCGATGTCGTCGCCCTCGACGAAGCCGTGATAGGCGATCGTCGGGAGGTTGGCCTCGCGGATCAGCCGTCCCGCGTCCCTCACCTCTTCCTGGCCCTTCACCTCCTCGACGCCGACATTCAGAAGTCCGACGGTCGGCCGGTCGATCTCGAACAGGGCCCGCGCCATGGCGCCGCCCATCAGCGCGAAATCAAGAAGCTGCTGGCTGTCGGCGCCGATCGTCGCACCGATATCGAGGACGATGCTTTCGCCTTTCAGCGTCGGCCAGATGCCGGCGATCGCCGGGCGCTCGATATTGGCCATCGTGCGGAGACAGAATTTCGCCATGGCCATCAGGGCGCCGGTATTGCCGGCCGAAACCGCGACATCCGCCTCGCCGAGCTTCACCGCCTCGATCGAACGCCACATGGTCGAGACATAGCGGCCGCGGCGCAATGCCGCGCTCGGCTTCTCTTCCATCGAAACGGCGAGTTCGCATTCGTGAAAGATCGATCTGTCCCTGAGTTTCGGATATTTCGCCAGCCACGGCTCGCACTGGGCTTTCAGTCCGTAGATGAGGAAAGTCATATCCGGATGGCGGTCCAATGCCTTGGCGGCACCGGGAATGACGACCTCGGGACCAAAATCGCCACCCATGGCATCGAGAGAAATTCTGATCACGCGTCCCTGATCCTTAATCTTCGCCGAACGCATGGCCAATTGAAGGTCATGCGCCAGTTCTAGCGTCTCCAGCGGCCTCATGCGCGGCCCTGCCGGCGAATTCGTGGCCAAAATATAGTTTTTGTCGTCGCTTACAACAGTCCTCAGTCCTTTTTCCAATCTTTCAGGACCGCGAACGGATTGGGGCGGGCGGACTTCTCGTCCGCATCGCTTTCGATATGATCGGCGAATTCGACGCCCGGCTTGCGCGGATAGGGATCGATGGCGAGCGCCGCGAATTCCGTCACCGCCGCGCCGGCGTCGATCGTATCGCCCGAGAAGGCTTCCGGCAGGTCCGGCCCTTCCGGATCGAGCACCATTTCGGCGGCCTCGTTCGTGACGATCCGCGCAAGTTTCGAGCCTTCGGGCACGAAGACCTGTTCGAAATGCTCGTCGATTTTCGAACTGACCGGATCGAGCGTGACGATGCAGGCCTGCACGATATCCGCCTCGACCCGGCCCTTGAGGCGCACGCCGTCCTTCTTCCAACGGGTGACCTGCAGCTCGGCCTTCAGCGAATTGACCGCGAGGACCTGCCAGAGCTTCGCCAGAGCCTCCAGCTCGCGCTGATTGGCTTCCAGCCGGACCGTCACCGGATTGGCGGAAATATGCCCGACCTTGACGGGATAGGAAAAGGGAGGCCTGCCGCCTCCGCCGTTGTCATTCTTCATGGAACCTCACTTTCCCGCTCAGGGGCCAGGCGACGGCAGAACGGCCTGGCCGCGGGAAATCTCGTCTTCGGAAATGCCGGCGAGCGCGGCCTCCGCCACGATCATCCAATCCGCAAGTCCGCGCATCGCAGGCGCTTCGTCCGCCTCCGGATAGATGTTGCGCCGGAGCGCCTCAGCAAGCCTCTCGCCGTCCCTGGCCTCCAGAGCCGCCGCATAGGCCTCCAGCCGCCCGTAGAACATGCCGGCCAGCTTCTTCATGCGCTTCGGCACGCTCTGGTCGCCGATGCCGAGCTCCCGGATCGAATGGTCGATGTCCTGGAAGAACGCGTCGACGATCTCCTGGGCCAGTTCCTGGCCGCTGGCGCCGGATTTCGCCGTGCGGCGGAAGAACAGGATCATCACGATCGAAAGCATCTCGAACCGGCCCATGACCGTGTCGGGCACATCCAGATCGCTGTAGAAGAAAGGAACGCGTGCGGCCGATGTCAAGGCCGTATATTGCCGATCGACGATCGCCTGGTTCTGGTTCTTTTTCTTGAAAAGGCCGAAGATCATTCAAATTCCCGCTTCTGATCTCCATGAATGGGTTCTGACGGCGCCCAGCCGTGTTGCATGGAAACGAAAGCTGGTTTACCGAAGCATGCACGAATTGCAATGCCGTTCCGCCGGATCAGCGAACGGGGTGGCGTTCTTTGCTGTGACATGCGGCCCGGGGCTGGTCTTACGTCCCCGAATAGCCACAATGGTATGAACAGCAGGGACGGTATGAGCAGCAGGGGCGAGTCGAGTTGGGGATGCGGTTGAACAAGCGGGTTTTCGGATACGAGATGACATTCTTGAACAAGACCGCGATGGCAATGGTCGTCGCTTCCATCACCCTCTCGGGCTGCAATTCCATGCAAATCGGCGATACGATGTATAACGGCTACGTCGTCGACCAGCAGTCGCTGGAGCTCATCCCGGTCGGATCGAGCCGCGAACAGGTGCTGCTCACCATGGGCACGCCCTCGACCACCGCCACCTTCGACAACGAGGTCTTCTACTACATCTCCCAGAAGCGCCAGCGGGCGGCCGCCTTCATGAAGCCGCGGCTCGTCGAGCAGTCGGTTCTGGCGATCTATTTCGACAAGGACGGCGTCGTCGCACGCCGCGCCAACTACACGCTCCAGGACGGCAAGGTGTTCGATTCGATCTCGCGCACGACGCCGACCGGCGGCCGCGACCTAACCTTCCTGCAGCAGCTTCTCTCCGGCGGCGCCGGGGCCAACAGCGGCGGTGCCGCGGCGGCCCGCAGCATCCTGCAGAACATGGGCGGCCGGTAAAGGTCCGCCCGCACCTCTCCAAAACAAAACCCGCGAGGATCTCTCCCCGCGGGTTTTCCTTTTCAGGCTGCGCCGATATCAGCCGGCGAGGATCGCCAGCAGCAGAAGCGCCACGATATTGGTGATCTTGATCGCCGGGTTGACGGCGGGGCCCGCCGTATCCTTGTAAGGGTCGCCGACGGTATCGCCCGTGACGGAGGCCTTGTGGGCGTCCGAGCCCTTGAGGTGCTTGACGCCGTCCTTGTCGACGAAACCGTCCTCGAAGCTCTTCTTGGCATTGTCCCAGGCGCCGCCGCCGGAGGTCATGGAGATCGCCACGAAGAGGCCGTTGACGATGACGCCGAGCAGCGATGCGCCGAGGGCCGCGAAGGCAGACGCCTTGTCGCCGCCGGAGATCAGCAGCACGCCGAAATAGACGACGATCGGCGCCAGGACCGGCAGAAGCGACGGGATGATCATCTCGCGGATCGCGGCACGCGTGAGGATATCGACGGCGCGGCCGTAATCCGGCTTTTCCGTACCCTCCATGATGCCCGGCCTGTCCCGGAACTGCTTGCGCACCTCCTCGACGATCGAGCCCGCCGCGCGACCGACGGCCGTCATGGCGATGCCGCCGAAGAGGTAGGGGATGAGGCCGCCGAAGATCAGGCCCGCGACGACATAGGGGTTCGACAGGCTGAAGGAGATTTCGCCGACGCCATTGAAGTAAGGATACTGGGCGGCGTTGGCGGCGAAATACTGCAGGTCGTTGGAATAGGCCGCGAAGAGCACCAGCGCGCCGAGACCGGCGGAGCCGATCGCATAACCCTTGGTGACCGCCTTGGTCGTGTTGCCGACGGCGTCGAGAGCGTCGGTGGACTTGCGCACTTCCGGCGGCAGGTGGGACATTTCGGCGATGCCGCCGGCATTGTCCGTAACCGGGCCGAAGGCGTCGAGCGCGACGATCATGCCGGCAAGGCCGAGCATGGCGGTGACCGCGATGCCGGTGCCGAACAGGCCGCCGAGCTGGTAGGTGGCGATGATGCCGCCGACGATGACGATCGCCGGCAGCGCCGTCGATTCGAGCGAAACGGCGAGGCCCTGGATGACATTGGTGCCGTGGCCGGTCACCGACGCCTGGGCGATCGAGTTCACCGGTCGCTTGTTGGTGCCGGTATAGTATTCGGTGATCACCACGATCAGCGCCGTCACGACGAGGCCGAGAAGGCCGCAGACGAAGAGCCTGGTACCGGTGATTTCGAGACCGGCGACCGTGCCGATGGCACCCCAGCCGATGGTGAGCGAGGTGGCGGCGCCGAGGCCGAGGATCGACAGGAGGCCGGTGACGATCAGGCCCTTGTAGAGGGCGCCCATGATCGAGCCGTTCGAGCCGAGCTTCACGAAGAAGGTGCCGATGATCGAGGTGACGATGCAGGCGGCGCAGATCGCCAGCGGATAGATCATCGCGGTTTCGAGGACCGGCGCGCCGGCGAAGAAGATCGCCGCAAGCACCATGGTGGCGACGACGGAGACCGCATAGGTCTCGAAGAGGTCGGCCGCCATGCCGGCGCAGTCGCCGACGTTGTCGCCGACGTTGTCGGCGATGGTGGCCGGATTGCGCGGATCGTCTTCCGGAATGCCCGCCTCGACCTTGCCGACGAGGTCGCCGCCGACGTCGGCGCCCTTGGTGAAGATGCCGCCGCCGAGGCGGGCGAAGATCGAGATCAGCGAGGCGCCGAAACCGAGCGCCACGAGCGCGTCGATGACCTCGCGCGAGCCCGTCGGATGGCCGAGGCCCGCGGTCAGAATCCAGTAGTAGATCGAGACGCCGAGGAGAGCGAGACCCGCCACCAGCATGCCGGTGATGGCGCCGGACTTGAAGGCGATGTCGAGACCGGCGGCAAGGCTCTGCGAGGAGGCCTGGGCGGTGCGCACATTGGCGCGGACCGAGACATGCATGCCGATGAAGCCGGCAGCCCCCGAGAGCACGGCGCCGATGATGAAGCCGAGCGCAGCCGTGCCGGAGAGCAGCAGCCACACCAGGACGGCCACGACGCCGCCGACGATGGCGATGGTCATGTACTGGCGCGTCAGATAGGCCTGCGCGCCTTCACGGATATAACCGGCGATTTCCTGCATGCGCGGACTGCCCTGATCGGCAGCCAGCACCGAACGCGTCGCCCATGCGGCATAAATGATCGACAGCAGGCCGCAGACGATCACACCCAGAATTACGGTCATTCGCTTTCCCTCTCCCTGATTGCCGGCTGGCACATCCATCCGGCCATGCACCTTGCGGCGCCGCACACCTCCCGGACGCGCGGATCGCCACAACACTCCACAAGCGCATTCCCGCGAGCGACCGTCTCCCCTCCTCAGGATTCCGGACCGCCGGCGCGGTCGCGAGATTGCGGTGAGGATGAATTGCCGTCAAGCCCCGAAAGGGCAAGTGATCACACGGATTTCGCGGAAGAGGATTTGAACATCAGCGCCAGGACGAGGCCGAGGCAGACGACCGTCACCGGCCAGATGACGAGGTTCATGAACGACCAGCCATAGGCGGTGAAGACCTTGCCGGAGGAGAAGGAGGAGAGCGCCACGGTGGTGAACAGGATGATGTCGTGGAAGCCCTGCACCTTGTCCGCCTCGTGCGGCCGGTAGCTCGAGGCGACGATCGCCGTCGAGCCGATGAAGGCGAAGTTCCAGCCGATGCCGAGCAGCACAAGCGCTGCCCAGAAGTTCCAGAGCTCGATGCCCATATGGGCGACGACGGCGCAGCCCATCAGCACGACGAGGCCGGCGGCGACGATCTTCTCGACGCCGAATCGGGAGATCAGCATGCCGGTGAAGAAGCTCGGCGCGAACATGCCGATCACGTGCCACTGGATGCCGAGCGTCGCCAGCTCGGACGGGAAGCCGCAGCCGATCACCATGGCGAGCGGCGCGCCCGTCATCATGAAGGTCATCAGCGCATAGGAGGCTATGCCGCAGATCATGCCCGTCAGGAAACGCCGGCTGACGACGATCTCGGCGAGCGGACGGGCCGGCGCGGCCGCCGCCGGGCCGCCGGTCGTCTCCGGCAGCTTCAGGGGCGACAGCATCGCGACGGCGACCAGATAGAGCGGGATGAGGGCGACGAAAGCACCGGCGAACAGCACCGGCGCCAGCAGGTCCTTGCTCCAGATGGCCAGCTGCGGGCCGAGGACGGCCGATACGATGCCGGCCCCGAGAATCCAGGAGATCGCCTTCGGTTTGTAAAACGAGGGCGAGGCATCGGCCGCGGCAAAGCGGATCTTCTGGCTGAAGCCGTTGCAGAGGCCGACCATCAGCAGCCCCAGTGCAAACAGCCAGAAGTTCGACTGGAAGAGCGCAATCGCTGCGATCGCGGCCCCGAGCGCGCCGAGGATGGAGCCGAGCATGAAACTCGACTTGCGCCCGAGGAAACGCGAGGCGACGGCGACCGCCACGGCACCTGCCGCCATGCCGATATTGAAGCCGGTCAGCGGCGCGGTCGAAAGCGATTTGTCCTCACCGAGGAGCTCATAGCCGGCAAGCCCGCCGAGCGCGAAGACCAGAGGCGGTCCCGAGCCGAGGATCGCCTGGGTCGCGGCGAGCAGGCCGACGCTGCGCCGGGCGGTGCGCATCTGCGCCTGAAGACCGTCCACGCCAGCGTCCATAATCCCCTGCCCGACTATTTCTTCGTTTCGCCGCGCACCTGCTTGGCGATGCGGTCGAGAACGGCGTTGACGATACGCGGCGGCTCCTCTTCGAAGAAGGCGCGGGCGATCTCGACATATTCGGTGACGATGACCGCGACCGGCACGTCCTTGCGCTCCAGGAGTTCGAACGTGCCCGCCCTCAGGATGGCGCGCAGCGTCGAGTCGAGGCGCGACAGCGGCCAGTCCTCCTGCAGCGACGAGCGGATCAGCGGGTCGATCTTCGTCTGATCGCGCACGACGCCCGACACGATCGAGCGGAACCAGGCGGCGTCCGCCTTCAGATAGGTCTCGCCGTCGAGCTCCTGGCCTAGCCGGTGCGCTTCGTATTCGGCCACGACCTCCAGCACGCCGGTGCCGCCGACGTCCATCTGGTAGAGCGCCTGCACGGCCGCGAGACGTGCAGCTCCGCGCTGATTGGCCGGCTTGACCGGATGCTCGCCTTCCCTTCCACCTTCCCGGGCCATCAAATCAACCACCGTAAAGCTTTTCGCGCAGCGCGATCATGGTCAGCGCCGCCCGGGCGGCGAAGCCGCCCTTATCCTTGTCCGAACGGCGCGCGCGCGCCCAGGCCTGCTCGTCGTTCTCGACGGTCAGGATGCCGTTGCCGATCGCCAGCGATTCCGACACCGCAAGGTCCATCAGCGCACGCGAGGACTCGTTGGAGACGATGTCGAAATGATAGGTCTCGCCGCGGATGACCATGCCGAGCGCGACGAAGCCGTCGTAGTTCACGCCGCCCTCTTCGGCCGCGTCGAGCGCCATGGCGATCGCCGGCGGGATTTCCAGCGCACCCGGCACGGTGACGACGTCGTAGGTCGCGCCGGCCTCTTTCAGCGCATGGGTCGCGCCGTCCAGCAGCGCATCGGACATGTCGTCGTAGAATCGCGCCTCGACGATCAGGATATGGGGCTTGGTGTCGGACATGGGGATTCCTGCTGATTGTCGGCACAAAAGCCGAGAGTTGCCGGGTCAAACCATGCCGGGCGGCGGATGGCAAGTGTTTTTCGAGTTCCAGCCCCGCAGCGCCGGCACGGCAGCCTTGCCGTACCTTGCTCTCGGGTCTCGCCGAGCTCGCCCGAGATGATCGACAGACACACTACGCCCTTGGCGATCTCCGTTGTTTTTGTTTCGGCCGGGACACGTCGTGTGCCTCGATTTAAGTTTTTATAAGTGACACGCGACGTGTCCCGTTCGGTCAGTTTTTCCGCGCAACTCCGGTCCCTCTGCGGCGGTATGGTCTTATGTCCTTGCGGATGCCATACCGGGTTGTGTGCGACACACGCACGCCCCGCCTTAAGACGGGAGGGGGACCATTTTCTGCGCAGCCCCCGACAACCCGCCTGCATCAACGGCAGACCGCCAGGGCACCGGCCCCGTCTCGCCGGCGATGCCTAACCGGTGTAGCCGAAACGGAACGGGCAAAGCATGGCACGGGTTTGAAGGGCGGGGATGAACGGAGGCGATTTTTTCTGGCGTTTTTTTTAAGCTGTTGATTTGCCTCGCCACACCCCCCTCTGCCCTGCCGGGCATCTCCCCCTCAAGGGGGGAGATCGGATGGGTGCACGGGCTTCCTCAAACAATTAAGCTTTCCATCCGGCACGTGCTAAGTGAGGCGGGAAGCCCCGGCCGCTTGTGATCTCCCCCCTTGAGGGGGAGATGTCCGGCAGGACAGAGGGGGGTGTGGCGGTCCGATTGAGCTGGAGAAGCCAAATGCAAGCAATACTGACGCACCGTCTCCCGGCCCTTCGCTCCGGCTCAGAGCGTTCGTCGCTGCAATCGATTCACTGGATCGATTGCTGCCGCTTCGCGGCACCGCTCCTCACTCCTTGCCCGGAAACTCCGCCAGCCGCGCGGCGTAGCGCGCCATGGTATCCACCTCGAAATTGACGAAATCGCCCGGCTGGCGGTCGCCCCAGGTGGTGACGGCGAGGGTGTGGCGGATCAGGAGCACGTCGAAATCCGTGCCGTCGACGGCGTTGACCGTCAGCGATGTGCCGTCCAACGCGAGCGAGCCTTTCGGGGCGACGAAGCGGGCGAGATTTTCCGGCGCACGCAGGCGGATGCGCACCGCTTCCCCCTCCGGCTCGACGGAAAGGATTTCCGCCTTGCCGTCCACATGGCCGGAAACGATATGGCCGCCGAGTTCGTCGCCGATCTTCAGGGCGCGTTCAAGATTGACCCGTGTGCCTTCGGTCCAAGTGGAGACGGTGGTGAGCCGCAGGGCCTCTTCCCAGGCTTCCACCTCGAACCAGCGCTCGTTGCTGCCCTCGGCCGGCAGGCCGGTCACCGTCAGGCAGACGCCGCCATGGGCGATCGAGGCGCCCATATCGATGGTCTTCGGGTCGTAATTGGTGGAGATGCGCAGCTTGACGCCCTCGTCCAGTGGCGTCATCGCCGCGACCGTGCCGACATCGGTGACAATTCCGGTGAACATCAAAAACCCCTCTCGTATTCGAACAGACGGTCTGGGCCGAAGGCGCTTTGCCGGATCAGCGTGAACCCTGCCGGCATATCGGATGGCGTCAGCGGCGATTCAAGCCCGCCCTCACCGATCGCGCCGGCGCCCTCAAACAACAGGATCCGGTCGACGAGGCCCGTGTCCAGGAAGGCTTTCGCGACGATCGCCCCGCCCTCGACGAGCAACGAGGAGATGCCGCGGGCGGCGAAGATCGCCAGAAGAATGTCGAGTTCGGAGGAATCCATGATCTCGACGCCTGCCTGGATCAACATCTCGCGCTTAATTGCGGAGCTACCCCCCTCTGCCCTGCCGGGCATCTCCCCCTCACGGGGGGAGATCGATGGAGCAACCGACCGCGCTACATCTTTTCCCGATGCGGTTGAGCTGTCTTCCCGGTCGGCAGACGCGAGAGTTGATGCCGGGAAAGACGTCGACTTCTTGCCGATCTCCCCCCTTGAGGGAGAGATGCCCGGCAGGGCAGAGGGGGGTGTTGATGGAGCATCGGCCGGAAAGACCGAAGAAGGCGAAGCCGCCACGATCACCGGGACATCCCGCGCCGTCCGGACCAATTTCGAATCCAGGGGAAGCTGCAGCCGGCGGTCCAGCACGATGCGGAGGGGGGACCTGTCCTCCATGCCCGGAATGCGCACGGTCAGTTCCGGATCGTCGGACAACACCGTGCCGATGCCGACGAGGATCGCGTCCGATTGCGCCCTCAGCCGGTGCACCTCGGCGCGCGCCTCGGGTCCGGTGATCGCCACTTCCTCGCCGCGCCGGCCGAGCTTGCCGTCGGCCGAAACCGCAAGTTTCAGAGTCACATAGGGGCGGCCCTTCGTCTGGCGCATGAGATAGCCGGCGAGCGCCCGGCGCCCCTCCTCCTCCATCAGGCCGGTCTCGACCGCGATGCCCGCGTCCCGCAGGATGGCCAGGCCGCGGCCGGAAACGCGCGGATCCGGATCGGTGAGGCAGACGACGACGCGGGCGACGCCGGCCTCCACCAGCGCATTGGCGCAGGGCGGCGTTCGGCCGTAATGCGAGCAGGGTTCGAGCGTGACGTAGACGGTCGCGCCCCTCGCCTTCCCGCCCGCGATATCGAGCGCCTGGGTTTCCGCATGGGGCCGGCCGGCCGGCGCGGTCACCGCCTCGCCGACGATCTCACCGTCCTTCACGATCACGCAGCCGACGGAGGGATTGGTGCCGGTCAGTCCAAGATGCCGGCGCGAAAGCTCCAGCGCCGCCGCCATGAACCGCCGGTCGTCATCCCCGGCCATTCTTCTAGGGCTCCATGCCGGGATCGCGAGCGATCTTGGCGTTGATCTCGGCGATCACCTTCTCGAAATCCTCCGCATGGGAGAAATCGCGGTAGACGGAGGCGTAGCGCACGAAGGCCACGTCATCGAGGCTCTTCAGCGCCTCCAGCACCTGCAGGCCGATCTCTTCCGACGAAATCTCGTTCTCGCCGGAGCTTTCCAGCCTGCGGACGATGCCGGAGACCGCCCGCTCGATGCGGTCGTTGTCGACCGGCCGCTTGCGCAGCGCGATCTGGAAGGAGCGCACCAGCTTGTTGCGGTCGAAGGGCACTTTGCGGCCGGTCTTCTTGATGACCATCAGCTCGCGAAGCTGCACCCGCTCGAAGGTGGTGAAGCGGCCGCCGCAATCCGGGCAGATGCGCCGCCGGCGGATGGAGGTGTAATCCTCCGCCGGACGCGAATCCTTGACCTGCGTGTCTTCCGATCCGCAATAGGGGCAGCGCATCGCCTCTCCTTACTCTCGTCTTACATGTAGGGGTACATGGGGAAACGGCCGGTGAGCGCCACGACCTTTTCCCGCACGCCGGCTTCCACCGTCGCATTGCCCTCGTCGGAATTGGCGACCTTCAGGCCGTCGAGAACCTCGATGATGAGGTTGCCGATCTCCTTGAACTCCGCTTCCTTGAAGCCGCGCGTCGTGCCGGCCGGCGTGCCGAGGCGGATGCCCGACGTAACGAAGGGCTTTTCCGGATCGAAGGGAATGCCGTTCTTGTTGGTGGTGATGTAGCCGCGGCCGAGAGCGGCCTCGGCGCGCTTGCCGGTGGCGTTCTTCTTGCGCAGGTCCACCAGCATCAGGTGGTTGTCGGTGCCGCCGGAGACGATGTCGAGGCCGCCGGCCTTCAGCGTCTCGGCGAGCGTCTTGGCGTTCCTGACGATCTGTGCGGCGTATTCCTTGAATTCCGGCTGCAGCGCCTCGCCGAAGGCCACCGCCTTGGCGGCGATGATGTGCATCAGCGGGCCGCCCTGCAGACCCGGGAAGACGGCCGAATTGATCTTCTTCGCCAGTTCCTCGTCATTGGTCAAAACGACGCCGCCGCGGGGGCCGCGCAGCGACTTGTGGGTCGTGGTGGTCGCCACATGGCAGTGCGGGAACGGCGACGGATGCTGGCCACCGGCGACGAGACCGGCGATATGGGCCATGTCCACCATCAGGTAGGCGCCGACCGAATCGGCGATCTCGCGGAAACGCTTCCAGTCCCAGATGCGGGAATAGGCGGTGCCGCCGGCGATGATGAGCTTCGGCTTGTGCTCTTCGGCCTTCCTCTGCACCTCGTCCATGTCGAGCAGGTTGTCGCCCTCACGCACGCCGTAGGAGACGACGTTGAACCATTTGCCGGACATGTTGACCGGCGAGCCATGGGTGAGATGTCCGCCGGAATTGAGATCGAGGCCCATGAACGTGTCGCCCGGCTGCAGGAGTGCCAGAAAGACCGCCTGGTTCATCTGCGAACCGGAATTGGGCTGGACGTTGACGAAATCGACGCCGAAGAGCTTTTTCGCGCGCTCGATCGCCAGTTCCTCGGCGATGTCGACGAACTGGCAGCCGCCGTAATAGCGCTTGCCCGGGTAACCCTCGGCGTATTTGTTCGTCATGATCGAACCCTGAGCTTCGAGCACGGCGCGGGAAACGATGTTTTCCGATGCGATCAGTTCGATCTCGTGGCGCTGGCGACCCAGCTCCTTTTCGATCGCGCCAAAGATTTCCGGATCGGATTCTGCGAGCGGGCGAGAAAAGAAGGCATTGGCGTTCGACATGTGCGAAGCTCCTCAAACGGGGTGGGCATGCGAATGTCGCGTCTTAGCGTTCCGGCTTTCGCAGGGCAATATGGGGGAGCGACATTTGCCGGCCGGAAGGCGCGGGCAACAAGCCCGCGGACGAAAACGCCGCACCCTTTATGGTGCGGCCGACTGCTGACAAAGGCTCGAAAATCTCTGACCGTCATGCTCGGGCCTGCCCCGAGCATCTGCAAACCATCGACGTTTATAGATCCTCGGCACAAGGTCGAGGATGACGCCGAGCAAGACGTGAGGTTTGTCATCAAGCTGGCCGCACCCTTTACGGTGAGGCTTTCGACGGCTTGGCGACTGCGCAGCGATTATTGCGGCAGCATGTCATCCTCGACCGAACCGGCGGGGCGTTCGATGCCCGTCGTGGTCTGCAGCGCGAGTTCCTGGTTGCCGTCGCGTTCGTAGATGTCGTCGCGGAACTGGACCACGCGGTCCTTGGCCGACCAGGCGGTGACATAGACGATATAGACCGGCACTTCCTGGGCCAGCCTGATCGGGTTGTTCTGGCGCGTCGAGATCACCCTCTCGATCTCCTGGCGCGACCAGCCGGGCGTGTCGCGCAGGAGCCAGGTGATGAGGTCGCGCACGTTCTGCACGCGGATGCAGCCCGAGGATTCGAAGCGCATCAGCTTGTTGAACAGGCCCTGCTGGGGCGTGTCGTGCATGTATTCGTTGTTCGGATTGTGGAAATTGATCTTCGTCGAGGCCATAGCGTTGATCTTGCCAGGGTCCTGCCGGAACATGAAGTTCGGCGCCTTCGGCGCGAACCAGTCGACCGTCTCCGGCGACACTTCGTTGCCCTTGCCGTCGATCAGGCGGATGTTGTTGCGGGTGAGATAGGTCGGATCCTTGCGCATCAGCGGAACGATGTCCTTCTCGACGATCGAGCGCGGCGCGGTCCAGTAAGGATTCAGGATGACCTCGTAGATCTTCGAGTTGATGGCATGCGTCGGGCGGTCGATGCGGCCGACGACCGCGCTGTTGCGCAGCGCGACGCGGTCGTTCTCCACCGCCTCGATATAGGCGGCCGGGATGTTGACCATGACATAGCGCGGACCGAGATCGCCGGACATGGACTGCAGGCGCACGAGGTTGGTTTCAAGCTGGCGCAGGCGCACGTCCGCCGAAATGTTCATCGCCTTGACGCTGTATTCGCCCATCACGCCGTCGGCCGGCAGGCCGTGGCGCGCCTGGAAGCGCTTCACCGCACCGTCGACGTAACTGTCGAACGAGGACGACATGCCGGCTTCGCGCGGCAGATCGCCGGAAATCATCAGGCGCTGGCGCAGAGCCTGGACGGACGGATCGACGACGCCGAGGCGCAGGCTCTGTCCGCCGGCATTGATCTCCGGCCAGCCGCCGTTCGAAACGATCTGCTGGTAGTCGAAGATCGCCTGCTGGATGTTCGCCGGGCCGCCGGGGCCGAGGATCGGATTGTTGGAGACGACGCCGACGGCGGTGCGCGAGGCGGCCTTTGCGTCGAACTGGTCGTCCCAGGTGCCGCGGCGCGGCGCATTGAGCAGATCGTCGAATGCCGTCTGGGCGAGAGCCGGCGCGGCAAGCGCGGCAGCGCCGGCGGAAACGGCCGAACGCAGGAGCGCGCGGCGGGAAAGAGCTTCAGATCCGATCTTCTTCGACATCATACTACCCATCTGGTCCCGTGCATCCCATCAAGACGCCTACAGGGATATGGTTAACAAACGCGCAAACAAGGACGCGCCGCCGGCTCGGCTTCGGTCGTCATCGCAATGTTCGTGAAAACGCGAATTCCCGCCGGCCCTTGCCTCAGCCGGTCCCATAGCAATATGGCGAATTGGTGTCAGGTACGAACCTGTCACAAAGCCGTGTGGGCCTGTGTGATTTTTGCCGCCGGCGCGCGGCGGCGCCGGGCGTCAGAGAAAGGTCTCGGGAATCGGTTCCCATCTACCGTCGACGGTCGTGAATTGCGGGATGTGCGCGAGGCTCCGGATCAGCGCCGCGTCGGCCCCGAGCGTCTCCTGCCAGTCGCGCGCCTCCGTCAGGATGACGCCGATGCCGACGACGTCGCCGCCGGCCGCCCGCACGAGTTCCACCGATCCCCTGATGCTCGATCCGGAGGCGACCACGTCGTCCACGACGACCACCCGCTTGCCCTCGATCAGCGGCACCGCCTGGCGGTCGAGCAGCAGGCGCTGTTCGCCCTTCGACGTGATCGACGAAATCTTCTGCACCAGCGCATCGCCCAGATGGATCTTGGGAGACTTCTGCAGGATGACGTACTGGTCGAGACCGAGCGCGCGGGTGACCTCGATCGCCACCGGAATGCCGAGCGTCGCCGCGCCGACGATGACATCCGGCTTCAGCGGCGCCAGCTTTTCGGCGAGCTTCGTGCCGACATGCTCGCCGAAGCGGACGCCGAGATCGATCACCATCATCAGCGAAATGGCGAAATCCGGCTTGATCGCGACGATCGGCAGCTCGACGGGAAAACCCGCGACGTCGAGGTGATAGCGATCGCCGGTCAGCGGCGAGGTTTCGGACGTCATCTCTTCTCATCCTTATTCGACAGGGGAAAGCGCGGCTCGACCAGGAGGCCGACATTGCGCCAGGTGGTGCGTTTGCGTTTCAGATCGAAGCCGTAGATCGACAGCGACAGCGAGATCGCATGGGCGGTGCGGATCGCCTGCACGAGCAGCGGCACGCCGCGCGCCAGCGCAAACCGCAGCCGCACCGGAAAGGAGACCGCGTCGATTTCCATGCCGCGGGCGCGCTGCGCGTCGGCGATCCGCTCGAAATCCTCGCGCAGCATCGGGATCATGCCGAAGGTGAGCGAGAGGACAAGCGTGACGATGGGCGGAAGGCGGAGCGCGCTGCAGGCCGCCAGGATCGAGCCCGGCGAACTCGTCTCCATGACGAAATAGAAGGCCGCGGTGGTGGTGACGAGCCTTGCCGCCATGCCGAGCGCCACCTGGGCGGCTTCCAGGACCGGCATGCCCTGGATCAGAAGATTGACGGTCCAGCTCGCGATGACGAGCAGCGTCAGCAGGGCGGCGCCTTTCAGATAGGCGCGGAAGCCCGGCGTGCGGGCCGCCCAAAGGAACAGGACCATCAGGACCGACAGCGGCAGGCCGTAAACCCAGCCGGGCACCAGCCAGGCGACGAGCATGATCAGAAAGGCGCAGGCGAGCTTGACGAAGAAATTGAGATCGTAAAGCGCGCTCATACCGCCTCCCCTCGCCCGTCCGCATAAGGCGCCGGCCAGCCGAGCGCGCGAAACGCACGGCTCGTCCAGCCGTTCCGCGTGGCCCCGTCGAAAGCGATGCGGCCATCCTCCAGGATCAACGTGCGCGACGCGACATCGTCGATCAGTTCCAGGTCGTGCGAAATCAGCATAACGGCATTTCCGGCCGAAAGCATGGCATCCAGGAACCGGTCGAGCATGCGCCGGCCCTCGATATCGCGCGCCAGGAGCGGTTCGTCGAGGATCGCCACCCGCACCGCCGCCGCTTCCGCGCAGGCGAGCCCGAGCAAGGCCTGCTGGCGGGCGGAAAGCGAGAACGGATTGGCCTCGGACAACGCACCGAGACCATATCCCGAAAGCATGTCCCGCGCTTTTTCGGCCACGGCCGCGTCCGGAGTGCCCGTCTTCGCCGTCATGGCGAAAGCGACCTCCTCGGTCACGGTCATGTTGAAGAGGATGCGGCGCATGTTCTGTGGCAGATAGGCGATCTGCCGGGCGCGGCGGGCGGGCGTCCAGCCATCCGCCTTTTCGCCGGCGATGGAGATCGAACCCTCACGGATTTTCGAAAGTCCGAGGATCGACTGGAACAGCGTCGTCTTGCCGGCCCCATTGCGGCCGATCAGCCCCACCGTCTCGCCGGCCCTGAGCTCGAAGCCGACATCCTCCAGCACTGCCCGGCCATCGGCGCGCCTGAGTTCGGTGCGGATGCGATCGACGCCAAGAAGCGTACCTCCGGTCGGAAAGCTCTTTCGCGGAACGGATTGCCGCCGCGGCGGCAGGATACCCGCCTCGATCCAGGGCGCCTGAAGCGGCATCAAATCGGCAGAGGGCCGGACATCCGAGAGCCGGCCCTTGGAAAGAAGCGCCACCCGATCAGCGACCGTCTCCAGGGCTGCCGGGTCCTGTTCGGAGACCACAAGGGCCGGCACCTGCCCGGCAAGCCCTTCGATCAGCCGCACCAGTCTGAGGCGCGCGGCGGGATCGAGCCCGGTCGTCGGCTCGTCGAGGACGAGAAGGTCCGGCGGCGCGGCAAGCGCCGCGGCGATCGCCACCATGCGCCTTTCGCCCCCGGACAGCGTCAGCACCCGCCGGCCGCGCAGGGCGCCGAGCTCCATTTCCGCCAGCAGGGTCCGCAGCCGGTCGCGGATGGCGGCCTTTGCGGCCCCGCGATTTTCCAGCGGAAAAGCGATCAGATCCTCGACATTCAGGTCCCAGAGCTGGTCTTCGGCATTCTGGGCGAGGCTGGCGATCGCGGCAAAGAGTTCGTCCTTCGCGAATTCCGCCATCGGCCGGCCGCGGAACGTCACCGAACCGGCAAAGAGCGGTGCGGCGACAAGGCCCGGAACGATGCCGGCGACGACGTTCAGAAGCGTCGACTTGCCGCTTCCGGCAGCGCCGCACACGAGAAGCCGCTGGCCGGCTTCGACGGAGAGGGCGACATCGGCGATGACGGGCGCGTCATCACCGAAGCCGACAGTCAGATCACGGATATCGAGCACGAGTCTGAATAAGCCCCTAGAACCGGGTGAAGCCCGCCGGATGGGCGCTCTTCAGGATCTTCAGCGCCGGGACGACCAGAAGCGGCGTGCCGATGATCATCGGAACGATATCCGAAAGGCCGAGATAACCGACCGCCCACCAGAACGGGAAGATGCCGAGATAGGCGAGGCTCGCCGATACCAGCACGACCATGACCAACCCAACAATCAGGCAGACTGCCGCAATTTTAATCAGCGTCATGCGATCGAAAGTCGTCCTGGCCGGATCGAACAGCAGGCCGGGAACGAGACCGGTCAGGCCCACCATGATGCCGTCGACGATCAGCGAGTGGGCGGGAATGAAGGTGCCGGCCAGAAGCGACCAGACGAGGGTGCCGAGATAACCGCAGATGAAGCCGCTCTTCCAGCCGAGCAGGATGCCGACGAGCGGCGGCAGGAAGGCGAAGATGCGCCACTGGATGACGCCGGGCACAAGCTGGATCGGGTTGGCATAGGCCCAGAGGACCCCGGTCGCCGCAGCGGCGACGATGGAGAGCACGATGGGAAAAAGGATATTTCCGTCGGTTTTGGCGATGGTCTGTTGCATCTTCGTTACCCCTCAAAAGACAGGGTTTACGAAGCAAGATGCGTGCCGGATCGCCTCGCGCCGATCGATGCGACCGCGAAAACCGGATGCGCAGGGGACGCATCCGGTTCCGATCGCTGCTGGAGGTCTTTTTGCCTGCGGTCGTCCATGGATCGGACGGCCGCCGGGCTTGTCGATTACAGCCGATAGAGGATCTGGTCGTTCCAGAAACGGTCGAGGCGCTGGAGCAGCTTGTTCATCTGGGCGAACTCGCCCTCGCCGATGCCGCCGACCTTTTCGATCGAGCCGATGTGGCGCTCGTAGAGCTTGGCCACGGTCTCGGCGATCTCCTGGCCTTCCGGCGTCAGGCTGATGCGGACCGACCGGCGGTCGATGCGCGAACGCTGATGGTTGATGAAACCGAGATCGACCAGCTTCTTGACGTTATAGGAGACGTTCGAGCCGAGATAGTAACCGCGGGAGCGCAGCTCGCCGGCCGTCAGTTCCGAATTGCCGATGTTGAACAAGAGGAGCGCCTGGACGGCGTTGACGTCGTCGCGACCCTGGCGGTCGAACTCGTCCTTGATCACATCGAGAAGACGGCGGTGCAGGCGTTCGACCAGATGCAGGGATTCCATATAAAGGGAGCGAATGGTTTCTTCATGCGGATCTGCTACTGCCGGTGCCGCCTGCGGCTTCAGTTTCGTGTTCATCATGACTGCCTCACTCTGTTTTGTTTGGCGGTGTTTGTTTTGTTCCCGCCTTGAGACAGACACTATCCAATACGCATAAAATTCGACTTAAAACATAGGCTTAACAAGAGCTTAACGCGGTCAGGCGAATTGCGGGCCCCGGTTGCAGGCCATCGGTGCGGTTATTTTCGCCCCTTATGAATCAATGACTTAGCGCCTGTTTTTCCCGCAAATCGCGCCGCAAAAGCTTTAATTTCAGGGTAAATCAATCCTTACCTGCTCCGCCTTCCGGCGCGCTTCGAGCCACAGGGAGAGGCGGAAAACGACGTAAAGCGCGGCGACGAGGCCGTGCATCAGGGGCACGAGCCGGTTGTGGCCGAAGACTTCGGGCCACATCATATACATCAGGACCTGCGAGACGGCGGCGATCGCCCAGAGCACCGGCCCCCAGGAAACGGTGAGCCAGAGGCCGAGGGAGGCGACCGGGAAAAGCACGGCAAGCGACGAGGCCGCCACCTTCCAGGGCAGGCTCAGGAGATCGAAGCGCGCCATGCCGTGCAGCGAATAGCCGACCAGCATCGCCCAATATTGCAGGCCGAACCAGAAACAGGCGACTGCGACCAACCTCAGGAAGATCACGTAGAGAATTTCGGTCAGCGTACGCTTCGGCACTGCGGGTGAATCGGGTTCCATGGATCTACACTAGCCGCCACGGCCGCCGACCGCCAGTACCGAACCTGCCATGCGCACGATCGTTCAAGAGCCTCGCGCCTCGTCCTGATAGGGTTTGCCCCCCGTCAAAGGAGAAGACATGACCGACAGGAACGTTTCATATACGCCGATAAACCTCGCCGAAAAGCTGGAACGGATACCCGACTTCTGGCAGCCACGCGTCGTCGCCGAAATGAACGAGTACCAGTTCAAGCTCGTCCGCATCGAGGGCGACTTCATATGGCACGATCATCCCGAGACCGATGAGACCTTCATCGTTCTCGAAGGAAATCTGCGCATCGATTTCCGCGACGGCTCCGTCCATATCGGCCCCGGGGAAATGTTCGTCGTGCCGAAGGGCGTCGAGCACAAGCCGTATGCGGAAAGGGAGGTCAGGATGATGCTGATCGAACCAAGAGGGACGCTGAACACCGGCCACGAAGGCGGCGAACGCACGGCGCAGAACGACGTCTGGATCTAGCGGGTGCTGCGGCGATCCCGACCATTCGCAAACAAGCCGCCCCGTGGTATTGACCCGCAACAGCAGGAAGAGTGGAGATGACTGCCATGGACAAGACGCATCTGGTCGACGAGATCACCGGCCACCGCCGCATGCGGCGCAACCGCAAGGCCGACTGGACGCGCCGGCTGGTGCAGGAAAGCCGGCTGACCGTGGACGACCTCATCTGGCCGATCTTCATCGTGCCCGGCACCGGCATCGTCGATCCGATCGCCGCCATGCCGGGCGTCAGCCGCATGAGCGTCGACAAGGCGGTGGAAGCTGTCAAGGAAGCCGCCGATCTCGGCATACCGGCGATCGCCACCTTTCCCGACATCGAGATGGAGCTGCGCGACGAGACCGGCTCCAACAGCCTTGTCGCCGACAATCTTATCAACAAGGCGACCGCCGCGATCAAAAAGGCGGCTCCCAACATCGGCGTCATCACCGACGTGGCGCTCGACCCGTTCACCAGCCACGGCCATGACGGCATCCTGCGCGACGGCGTGATCGTCAACGACGAGACGGTGGACCAGGTCGTCAAGGCGGCGATCATGCAGGCGGATGCGGGCGCCGACATCATCGCGCCATCCGAAATGATGGACGGACGCATCGGCGCCATCCGCCGCGGGCTCGACGCCGCCGGCCATCAGGACGTCGGCATCATGTCCTATGCGACGAAATTCTCCTCCGGCTTCTACGGCCCCTATCGCGAGGCGATCAACACGAGCGGCCTGCTCAAGGGCGACAAGAACAGCTATTATATAAGTCCCGCCAACGGCACCGAGGCGGTGCGGGACGCGGCGCTCGACGTCGAGGAAGGCGCCGACATGCTGATGGTGAAGCCGGGCATTGCCTATCTCGACATCTGCTGGCGCCTCAAGGAAGCCTTCGGCCTGCCCACCTTCGCCTACCAGGTCTCCGGCGAATACACGCAGATCAAGGCGGCCGCGATGAACGGCTGGATCGACGGCGAGCGGATCATGATGGAGACGCTCCTCTGCTTCAAGCGCGCCGGCTGCGACGGCATCCTCACCTATTTCGCGGTGGATGTGGCGAAGAAGCTGGCGAAGGCGTGAGCTGCCCCGACCGTCATTCCTGTTTCCCGGATCAAGTCCGAGGACGTCACGGGAATCCAGCCGCGGCGCGTCTGCACCGTGAAAAGAGTCTTCCGCGCCATGGACATGGCGCTGCTGGATCCCTGTGACAAGCACAGGGATGACGAGAGGAGAGGCCGGCTGATCTCTCCGTTCAAAGCAAGGCGTTGCATTCCGAGGCCTTCCCTCCCATATTTCGGGCAGAACAGGAGACGAAACGCGATGAGCCTCGACCCGAATCCCACCTATGCCGCGCCCGACGACTGGCGCGCCTATAGCGGCGTCCTGTCCCGGCGGGTCTTCGCCTTCATCATCGACTATCTGATCGTGCTGCTGCTCTGCATTCCGGCGGCGGTGGTCGTCTTCTTCCTCGGCATCATCACGCTCGGCCTCGGCTTCATGCTCTATCCGGCCCTCTTCGTGATCGTGGCGCTCCTCTATTTCGGCTTCACGCTCGGCGGGCCGGCGCAGGCCTCCCCCGGCATGCGCGTGATGGGCATCGCGATGGCGCGGCTCGACGGACGGCGGATGGATTTCCTGACGGCGGTGGCGCATACCGTGATCTTCTGGATCATCAATTCGGTGCTGACGCCGCTCATCCTGCTCGCCGGCCTCTTCATCGAGCGCTCGCGCCTGGTGCACGATCTGCTGCTCGGCACGGTGGTCGTCCGGACCTCGTAAACAAAGCGTTACCCGCGCAAAGATTTGTCGTGCAAGCCGTGCTGCGCATCGCAGCGCATGGTTGACGTTTTGCTTTTATGCGCCATGGTATGACATTGACGAGAATAAAGACGGGACTCCCGCGGCGCAATGAACACCCAGGCAACGCCCTCACCGCAGTTCTATCTGACGGCCCCGGCAGTTTGTCCCTACCTTCCGGGTGAAATGGAGCGCAAGGTCTTCACCCACCTCGTCGGCCCCCGCGCCGCCGAGATGAACGACCTCCTGACCCAGGGCGGCTTCCGGCGCTCCCAGAACATCGCCTACCGCCCGGCCTGCGAATCCTGTCGCGCCTGCATCTCGGTGCGCATCCTCGCCGGCGAGTTCGGGCCCAACCGCTCGATGCGGCGCGTGCTCGCCACCAACCGGGATGTGGTCGCGACGGTCTACCCGGCGCAGCCCTCGACGGAACAGTTCTCGCTCTTCCGCCGCTATCTCGACGACCGGCACCAGCGGGGCGGCATGTCCGACATGTCGGCGCTGGACTACGCGATCATGGTGGAGGACACCCACGTCAACACCCGCATCATCGAATACCGGCGGCGCGAACCGGGCTCCGGCATCGGCGGCGAGCCGAGGGGCGAATTGATGGCCGTGGCGCTCACCGACATGATGAGCGACGGGCTTTCGATGGTTTATTCCTTCTTCAACCCCGAGTTCGAGAAACGCTCCCTCGGCACCTTCATGATCCTCGACCACATCAGCCGCACGAAAGCGCTCGGCCTGCCGCATGTCTATCTCGGCTATTGGGTCAAGGGTTCGGCGAAGATGGGCTACAAGACCCGCTTCCAGCCGCAGGAGCACCTGACCCCGCGCGGCTGGGAACTCTACGATCCCTCAAGCGAAGCCTGACAGCATTCTCCATGGACAACCACAAGAAGGGCCTCGTGCTCACCACCATCGGCGGGCTCGCGCTCTCCTTCGACGTGCCGCTCGTGAGGCTGGGCCACGGCGAGCTCTGGTCCACGCTCGCGCTGCGCAGCGTCACGACCTTCGCCGCGGCGATCGTCCTGTGGCTTCTCGTCCGCCGCTTCAGCGCCGCCCGGCCCATGCTGGTGCCGGGCCGAGCCGGCCTCGCCGCCGGCCTCTGCTACGGCATCTCGACGATCGCCTTCCTCGGCGCGGTCTTCAACACGGCCACCGCCAACGTCGTCTTCATCGTCGCCTTCACGCCGATGTTCGCGGCCCTGCTCGGCTGGCTGGTCCTCAAGGAACGCCCCTCGCCTTCGACGCTTCTCACCATGCTGGTGATGCTTGCGGGCGTCGGGCTGATCGTCTCCGGCGGCCTTGCCGGCGGACATCTTCTCGGCGACATCCTCGCGGCCGCCGCCTCGTTCCTCCTGGCGCTGGCGATCACCATCGGCCGGGCGGCGCGTATCGACATGGGTTTCGTGCCGCTCGTCGCGACCGTCATTCCGGCGCTGATCGGGCTTTCCTTCGCCAGCGCGTCCTTCCGGGCCGGTACGGGCGGCTTCTCGGTCGCCGATCCGTTCTGGGTGATGCTCGACGGCGCGGTGATCATGCCGCTCGCCTTCTGGTGCCTCGCGACCGGCCCGAAATATCTCTCCGGCCCGGAAGTCGGCATGTTCTACCTGCTCGAGACGATCCTCGCGCCGATCTGGGTCTGGCTGATCTTTTCCGAAATCCCCTCTTCACGCACGCTCCTCGGCGGCGCGATCCTCGTGCTTGCGCTGATCGGCTATTCGCTTTGGCAGATGCGGCGGGTGGAGAGGTTGAGGGCCGATGTGTGCCAGCCACACGTTGTGCCCTGAGAGAACTCATGTTATAACAGCGTTAGAACATGAGGATTGAACCATGAACGCCACCATTCGCAAGATCGGTAATTCCGAAGGCATTATCATCCCCAAGGAAGTCCTGGACCGCATGGGTTTGAAGGCGGGCGACAATGTCGACCTTACCGAAGAAGCAGGCCAGTTGATCCTGAAGCCGATGGATGACGATTTCGCGCGGCAATTAGAGCATGCCGAACGCTTCATGGAGAAATACAAGGTGGCCCTCAAGAAATTGGCCGAGTGATGCGGTTCAATTTTCTATCCAGGGCGGTTGTCGAGCACCTCCACAGACGGCAGATCGAGCGTTTCGGCGGCTCTTACGGAGTAAGAGACGAGGGAGCGCTCGAATCCGCCCTCATGCGGCCAGTGAACAAGGCCTCATATGGTTGCGACGACGTGATCGAGCTGGCTGCCGCCTATCTGTTTGGACTGGCGATGAACCACGCATTCATCGACGGCAACAAACGGATCGCGATCGTCGCGGCAGGTATCTTTCTGATGGACAACGGCTACATCATCGAAACGGACGAAAGCATCCTTTACAAGTTTGTTTTGGGGGTCGCCGCCGGTGAAATCGACGAGGACGGCGCGACGCGCTTCCTGCGCGATCACACCGTTCCTCTCACCTGATCACCCCGAAAACTTGCCGCTTCTCGGAAAGCCCTTCGGCACGAGGCGGCCGGCGGAAGCGCGATCGCCCATCCATTCGGCAAGCTCGTCCTTGTTGCGCGTGAAGGAGCGGCCGGCGCTGTCTTCCCAGGAGAGGCCGTCAGCCATCGCGAAGCACCTGATGTCGGAAATGCCGCCGTCCTTGTAGCGCTGCAGGCGCACGCCCTTGCCGCGGCTCATCTCCGGAAGCTGCACGAGCGGGAAGACCAGCATCTTGCGGTTCTCGCCGACCACCGCGACGTGATCGCCCGAAACCGGCACGACGAGCCTCGCCTCGTCCGGCATCGATACGTTCATGATCTGCTTGCCTTTGCGGGTATTGGCGATCATCTCGCTTTCCGCCACGACGAAGCCGTTGCCGGCGGTCGAGGCAAGGATCAGCTTGCGCGACGGGTCGTGCACGAAGGCGGTCAGGATGTCCTGGTCGTTCTCCATGTCGACCATGATGCGCACCGGCTCCCCATGGCCGCGGCCGCCGGGCAGCTTGTCCGCGCCGAGCGTATAGGCCTTGCCGCCGGTGGTGACGAGCAGAAGCTTGTCGGTCGTCTGCGCCGGGAAGGCGAGCTTCGGCCCGTCGCCCTCCTTGAAGGTGAGGCCGGACGTATCGGACATGTGCCCCTTCAGCGCGCGGATCCAGCCCTTCTGGGACACCACGACGGTGATCGGCTCCTTCTCGATCATCGCCTGCTGGATCGCCGCATCGTCGGCCTCCGGCGCCTCGGCGAACTGGGTGCGCCGGCGGCCGAGCTCGGTCGCCTTGGCAAATTGCTTCTTCACCTCCTGGATTTCCCAGGCGACGGTCTGCCACAGCTTCTCGTCGGAGGCGAGCAGCGCCTCGATCTCGGCCTTTTCCTTGGTGAGATTGTCGTGCTCGGTGCGGATCTCGATCTCTTCGAGCTTGCGCAACGCACGCAGGCGCATGTTGAGGATCGCTTCGACCTGGACGTCGGTGAGCGACCAGCGCGCCATCATCACCGGTTTCGGCTCGTCCTCCTCGCGGATGATGCGGATCACCTCATCGAGATTGAGATAGGCAACCAGCAGGCCGCCAAGGATCTCCAACCGCCGGTCGATCGCCGCCAGCCGGAAGCGCGAGCGGCGGACCAGCACGTCCTTGCGATGCGCCAGCCATTCGGTCAGCACCTCGCCGAGGCCCATCACCTTCGGCACGCGCCCCATGGAGAGCACGTTCATGTTGAGCGGCAGGCGGTTTTCGAGCTCGGTCAGCTTGAAGAGCGATTCCATCAGAAGCGTCGCGTCGACCGTGCGGCTCTTCGGCACCAGCACGATGCGCACGTCCTCGGCGGATTCGTCGCGTATGTCTTCGAGCAGCGGCAGCTTGCGGGCGATGAGCAGTTCGGCGATCTTCTCGATCAGCCGCGACTTCTGCACCTGGAACGGAATTTCGGTGACGATGATCTGGTAGCCGCCGCGGCCGAGATCCTCGGTCTCCCACTTGGCGCGGACGCGGAAGCCGCCGCGGCCGGTCTTGTAGGATTCGACGATGCTCTCGCGGCTGTCGATGATGATGCCGCCGGTCGGCAGGTCCGGACCCGGAATGAACTCGACCAGCTTCTCCACCGTCGCATCCGGATGCTTGATCAGGTGAAGAGCCGCGTCGCAGAGCTCATGGGCGTTGTGCGGCGGGATCGACGTCGCCATGCCGACGGCGATGCCCGACGTGCCATTCGCCAGAAGATTGGGAAAGGCGCCCGGCAGGACGACGGGTTCGTCATCCTCCTCGTTGTAGGTCGGCCGGAAATCAACGGCGTCCTGCTCGATGCCTTCGAGCAGCAAGGCCGCCACATCCGTCATACGCGCTTCGGTGTACCGGTAGGCGGCGGCGTTATCGCCGTCGATATTGCCGAAATTGCCCTGGCCGTCGACCAGCGGGTACCGCTGCGAGAAATCCTGGGCGAGGCGAACGAGGGCGTCGTAGACGGACTGGTCGCCATGCGGATGAAACTTACCGATGACGTCGCCGACGATACGGGCGCATTTCTTGAAGGCCGAATTCGGGCGGATGCCCATCTCGCTCATGGCATGGATGATGCGCCGGTGCACGGGCTTCAGCCCGTCGCGCACGTCCGGCAGGGCGCGGTGCATGATGGTGGACAGCGCATAGGCGAGGTAGCGCTCCTCGAGCGCCGCCTTCAAATCCACCGGAAGAATATGGTCGCCGCCGTCGCCGGAGGGTGGTGTCAGATTTTGTCCCATGGGCCTTGACTAGCGGAAAGCCTGATTCCCGGCAAGAATCATGGGAGAAGCGGCTGTGGAGAACGGCGAAGAAAACGGAACTCATCCAGACTGCCGACAAACCTCACGTCTTGCTTGGCGTCGTCCTCGGCCCTGTGCCGAGGATCTATAAACGTCAATAGCTTGCAGATGCTGGGGCAGGCCCGAGCATGACGATCAGAGGTTTTCGAGCCTTTGTCCATCAAGCTGAATTTCATCTTTCGTTTACCTCGGCGCATAGCCGCAATTTCGCCGCGAGGAATATCGAACAAGGCCATGGATGTTTTACCGTCCTCCCATATAACTGCCGCAGGATTCGAGAACGAACGCGGGCCGGACCTTTGCCCGCCAGGAGGAAAATCGATGCAATACTCCACCAGAGCCCGGCTTCTTTGCGCCGGGGCCGCGCTTTCCATGTTCGCCGGCCCGGCCTTCGCGCTCGACGGCAACGATCTCGTCGCCAAGATCAACAACGTACTCTCCGTACAGAGCGCCGCCGGCTTCTCGGCGGAATCGGCCGCGGTCAACGGTCAGGACGTCACGCTCACCAATGCGAGGTTCACGGCCAATGGCGGCAAGCAGAGCTTTCCGCTCGGAACGATCCGGTTCCAAGGGGTTGCGGAAGACAATGGCGACTACACGGTCGAGACCGTCTCCTTCGACAACGTCAACGTCACCAATGAAGGGGTGAACTTCACGGCCTCGGATATCTCGATGAGCGGCCTCGTCATTCCCTCCGATCCGAATGGCGACAGCCTGGATGCCGTCCTGCTCTACGACGAGGCGCATATCGGCGAGATCGCGGCCACGATCGACGGCAAGCCGGCCTTTTCCGTCGACGAGGTGAACCTTACGACGGATATCGCCGACGACAACTCTTCGCTCGGCTTCGACCTCGAAGCCAACGGCATCAAGAGCGATCTGAGCCTCGTCGAGGACCCCAAGGCCAGGGAGGCGATCCAGCAGCTCGGGCTGACATCGATCGACGGCAAGATCACCATGCGGGGAAACTGGACGCTTGCGGACGGCACCATCGATATCGACGAATATGCCTTCGACTTCGCCAATATCGGCCGCCTCGACATCGCCCTCAGCGTGACCGGCTATACGCTGGATTTCGCCAAGTCCGTGAACGAGACCGTGAAGACGATGGAGGCCAATCCCAACAGGCAGGAGGCGCAGCAGGCGGCAAACCTCGCCATGCTCGGCCTGATGCAGCGGCTCACCTTCAACAGCGCCGAAATCCGCTTCGAGGATGCCGGCATCACCAGGCGGGCGCTCGACTTCGCCGGCAAGAGCCAAGGCACCACGGGCGAGCAGATGGCGCAGATGCTGAAAGGCATGACGCCGCTGATGCTCGCGCAATACAACGTGCCGGAACTGCAGAACATGCTGAGCGCTGCCGTCAACACCTATCTCGACAATCCCGGCAGCTTCACGATCAGCGCCGAGCCGGAGAACGCAGTGCCCTTCCCGATGATCATGGGGGCGGCCATGGGCGCGCCGAACACCTTGCCGCAGGTGCTCGGCGTCAAGGTCACGGCGAACGACTGACCACGCTCAATCTTCTCCAAAGAAAACCCGGCGAGCGATCGCCGGGTTTTCCGCACATTGCGAAAGCCTTATTCCAGAACCTGGATCACCGCCCGGGTCTGCGGATTGACGATCACGCGGCGCTCGTTGACGACCGTATAGGCGTAATCCGGATGCTCCTGGATCGTATGGACCTCGACCGTATCCGGCAATGTGGTGCCGACGGCGACCGTGCCGTCATACGTGACCGACGGAACGCTCTGTTCCATCACATAGGTACGGACCTCGCCCGGAAGCTCCACCGTCGTCGAGCCGGTGACGGCCGGGTCCTTGGTGATGACCGTCGTCTGAGCGTAGGCTGCGCCCGAAAGCGCGATCAAGGCCGCGGAGGCGGCGAGCAGAGTCTTGCGCATATTCTTTCTCCCTGTGTTTGCGGCGCCCTAACAACACAAGCAGAAAGAAGGTTCCCGACCCCTTCTCGACACATGCCGAGTGTATCGCAGCACCTTGACGCCGCGGGCAAAGGCGAGTGAAAACCACTGTGCGGTGCGGCACGACGGTTTACCCGTCGCCGGAAACGACCGTAATCGACGAAAGGCTTTCTTTTTCATGCTGTCCTGGCTTGCGGCCGAAACCCAGACGATCGAGACCCTCGACAGTCCCCGGAAGCGTTTCGAGCCCGCCCATCCTTCCTACTACAGCGGCAAGCCGGGCAATCAGCTGCAGCGGCTGCTGACCGCACGGCGCGATTTCCTGTCGATCTGGCGGCAGAGCGACCACAAGGAAGTGGTCAATGCCGTCACCCTCCTCGGGCGGCAGATCATCGCCGTGAACTCTCCCGAGGCGATCAAATATGTCGTGGCGACGCGTCACGAGAATTTCGAGCGCAAGACCCCGCAGATGCGTCGGGCGCTGGAATATCTTCTCGGCGACGGCCTGTTCATCTCGGACGGCGAGACCTGGAAGCAGAGGCGCCCGCTCGTCGCCGACATCGTCCACAAGCATCGCGTTCCCGCCTTCGGCGACATCATGAAGAACACCTCGCTCGAACTCGTCGAGCGCTGGAACAGGCTCGGCGACGGCGCCTCCGTCAACGCGCTCTACGAGATGGCGGGGCTGACGGCGGAGATCATCTCCCGCAGCGTCTTCGGCAACGACCTCGGCGAGGAACGCGCCGGCATGGTCACCGACGGCTTCACGAGCTACCAGTCGCTGATCGATTCCATCAATATCGGCTATTTCCTCGGCTTCGACGACGGCCTGCCGCTCTTCAAGACGCCCACGCTCCGCCGCTCGGTCAAGCGCATCCACCGCATCATCGACCAGGTGATCGAGGACCATCTGGCCGGCAAGGGCGACGACAATTCCATGGTCGAGCTGCTGGTCCGCAGGCAGAAGCGCAATCCGGAGCTCAAGCTCGACGTGGTGGCGCTGCGCAACGAGGCGGCCACGATCTTCATGGCCGGTCACGAGACGACGGCGGCGACGCTCACCTGGGCCTGGTATCTGCTTTCCAAGGCGCCCTGGGTCGAAGAGGCCGTGCATGCGGAGATCGAAGAGGTCTGCGGCGGCAATGTGCCGACGGTGGCCGACGTGCCGAAGCTCAAGTGGTGCACGGCCGTCATCGAGGAGACGCTGAGGCTCTACCCGCCGGTGCCCATCCTCGCCCGCCAGGCCAAGCAGGCGGACCGGATCGGCAATCTCGACGTCAAGCCGGCCTCGCTCGTCATGATCGTGCCCTGGGTGCTGCACCGGACTCCCTCGCTCTTCCCGAACCCGCATCTCTTCAAGCCGGAGCGTTTCATCGAGAAGCGGCCGGTGCCCTACAGCTACATTCCCTTCGCGAGCGGACCGCGCATCTGCCCCGGCCTGCAGTTCGGCCTCACCGAGGCCATCCTCTGCCTCGCCGTGCTCGCCCAGCGCTTCAGGCTGCGCGTGCCGGAAGGCCACAGGGTGGAGCCCGTATCGCGGCTGACGCTCAGGCCGCGCGGCGGCCTGCCCGTGACGCTGCACCGCCGGTGACCCCCGACGATGGAGCCCGGCCGGACGCCCGAAGAAAACCCGATCAAACGCAAGGCCTGGCTCTACCGGCGGCCGGACTCGCCGCCGCTTGCGGATTTCCTCGCCGGCGGCGAGGCGCGGCGGCGATTCGTCGATTTCTGGCTGCGCGACAATGCCGGCAATGCCGGCGAAATCCTGATGTTTTTCGCCTTCAAGCTGCTGCCGGCCGCTCTCGTCTCGGAGATCGGCGGATTTCTGGGGCGCTTTGCGATGCCGCGCTGGCATAAAAAGGCGCTCTCCCGCGTGCGCAGCAATCTCCGGATCATCCGGCCGGACGCTTCGGAAGCCGATATCGACCGGTGGGCGGAGGAGTTCGCCGATTCGCAGGGGCGCCAGCGGGCGGAATATTCCGTCCTTCGGAGGATCGGGGCAGGCGGCTCAAACATCCGCTATGTGGGCACGGAAGACCTGGCGGCGGAATGCGCCGGCCGGCCGGTGATCTTCATCGGCTTCCATACGGGAAACCTGGAACTGCTCTGGCAATGCCTCATCGACATGGGGCTCAATGTCACCACCAATTACGATCCGCCGAAGCGACGGTCGCACCAATGGATCACCAACCGGGTCCGCCGGAGCGGGGGGCTCGGGCTCCTTCCGCCCGGCATAAGCTACGTCCGGCCGGCGCTCCGGATTCTGGAGGCGGGCGGCAACCTGATCATCTATTGCGACGAGGGCTTTGGCGGAAAGCTCCGCGCTCCCTTCTTCGGACGCCCGGCGCATCTGCAGAGCAATTACGCGCTGGTCGTGCGCATGGCACGCAAGACGGGTGCCCTCATCCGCCCCGTCCATCTCACGCGCGAGGGCGGCATACGCTTCGCCTTCCATGCGCTGCCGCCGGTCGAATTGCCGCCGGAGGAAATCCGGGGAAGCCGGCTCGCCGAAGACGTGATGCTGCTCAATTCCGTCGTAGAGCCTGTCATCGCCGCCAATCCGGGCCAGTGGTTCTTCCTCGACAACCGGATCGTGCCGATCTGAGATCGGCCCCCGATGCTGCTCCCGGGCGACCGGTCAGGCAGCACGCGCACGCGTTGACAGGTCCGGCGCCTCCTCCGCATCCAAGAGCCGGAACATGCCCACGAGCTCGCGCAGCCGTGCGGCCTCGCCCATCAGCATGGCGCTCGCGGCATTGTTCTCCTCGACCATGGCGGCATTCTGCTGCGTGCCCTGGTCGAGCTGGTTGACGGCGCTGTTGATCTCGCCGAGCCCCAGCGACTGTTCCCTGGCCGAAACGGCGATCGCCTCGACCTGCGTATTGATCACCTCGACATGCCCACCGATTTCCCGCAATGCCTCGCCGGTATCCCGCACGAAACGCACGCCGTCCTTCACCTCTTCTCCCGAGGTGCGGATCAGTTCCTTGATCTCGCGCGCGGCGGCGGCCGAACGCCCCGCCAGTTCCCGGACCTCATGCGCCACCACGGCGAAGCCCCGGCCGGCCTCCCCTGCCCGCGCCGCCTCGACGCCGGCATTGAGCGCCAGGAGATTGGTCTGGAAGGCGATGCCGTCGATGACGCCGATGATGCTTGCGATGCGATCGGAGGACTGCTCGATGCGCCGCATGGCCTGAACCGCCTCGTCGACCAACTGGCCGGTGCGGGCAGCCGAAGCATTCGCCTCGGCCGCAACCTTGCGGGCCTCCTCGGCGCGCCTGGCGGCATTGGCGACGTTGACGGTGATTTCGTCGAGCGCCGCGGCGGTCTCCTCCAGCGAAGCGGCCTGCTGCTCGGTGCGGCGCGACAGGTCATCGGCACTCCGGCTGATCTCCCGGCTGCCGCCGTCGATCGATGCGCTCGACCGGCTGATTTCGCCCATGGCATCGGCCAGCCGGCGGATGGTCTGGTTGAGGTCGCCGCGCAGCGCCTCGAAATCGGGGGCGAAGCGTTCCGTCAGTTCAAAGGCAAGATCGCCTTCCGCAAGGCGCTTCAGCCCGGCCGCCAGCCCCTCGGTCGCCTGCAGCAACCGCACGCGTGCTTCGGCTTGCGCCTCATCATGCATGCGCTGGCGCTCGCTTTCGGCGTTGGCGCGCGCAGCGGCGGCCTCGTCTTCCAGCCGGCGATTGTCGATCGCCGCCCGCCGGAAGGTCTCCAGCGCACCGGCCATGGCGCCGAACTCGTTCTGGCGGCCAAGGCTCGGCACGGCGATTTCAGTCTCGCCGCCGGCAAGCCGTCGCATCGCCGCCGTCATCGCCACGACCGGCCGGGTAATCGACCGGCCGACCAGCCATACGCCCGCAAGCAGTACGGCAACCGCGCCGACGAGGAGCCCGGCGACCACGACGAGATTGCGCCCGGCGACCCGCTCGTTCTCCGCAAGCGTTTCGGATTTCTTTTCCTCATAGGCCGCAAGCACGCCATCGACCAGCGGCTCGACGGCGCGATAGGCGTCCGACACCTGCCGGCGGGACTGTTCCTCGCGCAGGCTCGCCTCGGCGTAGAGCTTGAAGGCGCTGCGGTAGACCTCGAGGGCATCCATCACGCGGGTGCGCTGGGCGCCGGGACGGAATGCCTTCTTCACCAGTGCCGTGAAATTCGCCGCCTCCCCGGCATGCTTCTCCATGTAGCCCGCGTCGCGCCTGAGGATGAAATCCTTCTCGTGCCGGCGCATCATCAGCATGCTGGCGCGGATTTCCGCGTCCTCGACGCTTTCGAGCTGCGCTTCGATCGAATGGACCGCCTGGCGCATTGCACCTTCCAGACCCTTTTCCTGGTCGAGGCCGAGATCCTCATTGTCCTTCACCAGCGCCGCAAAGCCTGCCTCGTATGCGGCAAGGCCGGCAGCCAACCGGTCGAGCTCACCGGCAAGTTCCGGTGCCGCGGAAGCGCGCAGGCTATTCAAAACGCTGCGTGCATCGGCAACGGAAGCCCCGAACCTATCGGCCGAAGCCATGTCCTTGCGGAGCAGAAAATCCTGCTCCCAGAGCAGGCTGTCGCGGAAGCTCGCCGTCATGCCGGCGACCTCGGCCTGCTTTCCGGTCAGCCTGTCTGCCGTCCGGCGATACTCCGCCTCGACCTGCCTCTGGCCCAGGAAGATCGCCGCGATCGCCAATATGCCGGCGAGCGCGAGGACGGCGAGCAGCATGACCCGATGGGCGATTTTGAGATTGGAAAGCAGGGCCAAAACAGAACTCCGGCAACATTAAACCCTGCCGATAACTGCCCCATAAGGCTTAACTAAAGCTCACTCGAACATGAAACCTTTGTGACTTTTCTGCGGCGCAGCAATTTGCACACGAATGCAAAAACGGCGGCCCGAAAGCCGCCGTCAAAACTGAGCGCCGAAAAGGAAATCAGTCCTTCTTGGGCGGAATGACCCGGATCGAGAGCTCCCGAAGCTGTGTCGGGGTCGCTTCCGACGGGGCGCCCATCAGCAGGTCCTGCGCCTGCTGGTTCATCGGGAAAAGGGTGATCTCGCGAAGGTTCTTGGCACCCGTCAGCAGCATGACGATGCGGTCGATGCCGAAGGCAGCGCCACCGTGCGGCGGGGCGCCGTACTGGAAGGCGCGGTAGAGGCCGCCGAAGCGGTCTTCCACATCCTGCTGGCTCAGGCCCACCATCTCGAAGGCCTTGACCATGACTTCCGGCAGCTGGTTGCGGATAGAGCCCGAGGCGATCTCGAAGCCGTTGCAGACCGCGTCGTACTGGAAGGCCTTGATCGCCAGCGGCTCCTTGCCCTCCAGCGCTTCCAGGCCGCCCTGCGGCATGGAGAACGGGTTGTGGGCGAAATCGATCTTCTTCTCGTCCTCGTTATATTCGAAGAACGGGAAATCGACGATCCAGCAGAGCTCGAAGCGGTCCTTGTCAGTGAGGTTCAGCTCCTCGCCGACGCGGGTACGAGCCTCGCCCGCGAACTTGTAGAACTTGTCCGGATCGCCGGCGACGAAGAAGCAGGCGTCGTTCTCGCCGAGGCCGAGCTGGGTGCGGATCGCCTCGGTGCGCTCTTCGCCGATATTCTTGGCGAGCGGACCGGCACCCTCCAGCTTGTCGCCTTCCTTGCGCCAGAAGATGTAGCCGAGGCCCGGCTGGCCCTGCTGCTGCGCCCAGGCGTTCATGCGGTCGCAGAAGGCGCGGCTACCGCCGGTCTTGGCCGGGATCGCCCAGACCTCGACCTTCGGGTTGGAGGCGATCATGTTGGCGAAGACCTTGAAGCCGGAACCGGCGAAATGGTCCGTCACCGCTTCCATGACGATCGGGTTCCTGAGGTCCGGCTTGTCGGAGCCGTATTTGCGGATCGCCACGTCATAGGGGATGCGCGGCCATTCCTTGGTGACCGGCTTGCCGTCGGCGAATTCCTCGAAGATCGAGGTCATCAGCGGTCCCATCGTGTTCCAGACGTCTTCCTGGGTCACGAAGCTCATTTCGAGGTCGAGCTGGTAGAACTCGCCCGGCAGCCGGTCGGCGCGCGGGTCCTCGTCGCGGAAGCAGGGAGCGATCTGGAAATAGCGGTCGAAGCCCGCGACCATCAGAAGCTGCTTGTACTGCTGCGGCGCCTGCGGCAGGGCGAAGAACTTGCCCTGATGGATACGGCTCGGCACCAGGAAGTCGCGCGCGCCTTCCGGCGAAGACGCGGTCAGGATCGGCGTCGTGTATTCGGTGAAGCCGACATTGGTCATCTCGCGGCGCATGGCCGAAATGATCTGCGTGCGCTTGACGATGTTCCTGTGCAGCTTCTCGCGGCGCAGGTCGAGGAAGCGGTAGCGCAGGCGCACGTCTTCCGGATAGTCCGGCTCGCCGAAGACCGGCAGCGGCAGTTCCTTGGCGGCGGAGAGGATTTCGATCTCCTGCGCATAGAGCTCGATCTCGCCGGTCGCCATCGCCTTGTTGACAGTGTCTTCCGAGCGCGCCTTGACGAGGCCGTCGATGCGGATCACCCATTCGCCGCGCACGGCTTCGGCCGTCTTGAAGGCCGGGCTGTCCGGGTCGGCGACGATCTGAGTCGTGCCGTAATGGTCGCGCAGGTCGATGAAGAGGACGCCGCCATGATCTCGCACGCGATGCACCCAGCCGGCAAGGCGGACGGTGGAGCCGACATCGGACTTCCGGAGGGCGGCACAGGTGTGGCTGCGGTAACGATGCATTTCAAGTTTCCTGGACTGGTGCTTTTTGCGGCAATGGGCGACGCGCGCGCCGCCGGGGCCGGCATAGGGAAAATCGGCGCGAAAAGCGCATGGCCCGCCCCATTTGTCAAGGCTTGGCAGTGGATGCGGCCGTGGCGAACGCGGGCGCGGAGCCGTCTGCAACGAGATTGTCCGCCATGAAATCCACGAAGGCGCGGATTTTCGGCGACAGGAAGCGGCTTGTCGGCCAGAGCACGCGGAACGTACCCGTCTGGACGATATGGTCATCAAGCAGGGTGACGAGACGTCCATCATCGAGCTGCGGCTTGATCGTAAAAGGTGGAAGGCAGGCAATGCCGAAACCATCCTCGGCGAGGTAGATGATCGGTTCGAGCGTGCTGGCGGTGACGGCGACCGGCAAGGCAAGACGCGCATTCCCCTCTTTAGCGGCGAGCGGCCAGGGCTCAAGCTTGCCGGTGCTCGGATAGCGGTGGTGCAGGCATCTGTGATCCAGAAGATCCTGCGGCGCCTCGGGTCGCCCCCATGTCTCGATGTAGCCGGGCGACGCGACAATCCGGTGGCGGAACACGCCGAGCTTGCGGCTCATCAACCGCGTATCACGTACTTCGCCGGTGCGGACGACGGCATCGAACCCTTCCTCGATCACATCCACCAGGCGATCGGTGAAATCGAGATCCATGGTGATTTCGGGATAGGCGCGCATGAACGCGGAAACGGTCGGCATCAGGAGTATGCCGGTTAGCGGCAGGCTGACGCGCAGAATGCCGCGAGGTGCGGCGTGCAATCTCGACAGTTCCGATTGAACCGTATCCAGTTCGGACAGAACGCGCCGGCAGGTATCCAGAAAATAGCTGCCTTCCTCGGTCAGCGTCATGCTGCGCGTGGAGCGATGGAAGAGGCGCACCCCCATCTCCTGCTCGAGCCTCGCCACCGCCTTGCCCACAGCGGAGCTCGATATTCCGAGGCGGCGGGAGGCGGCCACGAAACTGCCACCCTCGGCCGCATGAACGAAAATCCCGAGCGTTCCCAACCTGTCCATCATTGCGCCCCGATTACGGAATGAATGTCCGCACTGTTGAGAATATCGGATTATTTATCCGCTATCATCCCGCCTGTATCCAGTTTCGGTGCGGCCAAGCCGCTTTTTTTGACCGAAGGAACTCAATTGATGGATACGCTTTTTTCCGCCCATTTCTCTGCAACGCCGCAACCGACCACTTTTATCGTGAACGTCATCCACGCCCATCCCGGCAAGCAGGAAGAAGCCTTCCGCATCATCCAGGACGTCGTTCATTACGTCGCCGAACGGAAGGCGGGCTTTCTCTGGAGCAATCTCGCCAAAAGCACGGACGGCAAGACCGTGGTGAATATCGAAGCCATCAGAGATGCCGGCAATGTGGACGAGTTCTTCTCCGATCCAGTCTTCCGGGAGAAATTCCGCAAGCTAGACGAAATCTCGACATTCGAGTTCCACACATATTCCGTCGGCGATCTCGTCCTGCCCAAACTCGGCCAGCACGGCTAGCCCCATCGGGCGAAGCCCTGCCCGCAGGACTTCGCCGCCGGTGACAAACCTTCCGCAGGGATCGATAAGGTCGTTTATGCGCTGTCTTGGACGGCGCCGACGCGATAGAGATGTTCAGTCATCTCCGACAGCGATTCTTCCCTCGGCATCATGAACCATATCCGTCCGCTGATCCCCCTTCTCGTCACCGCAGGCATCCTGATCGGCGGCAACGGGCTGCAGGGCACCTATATCGCGCTGCGCGGCTCGGCGGAGGGGTTCTCGCCTTCGATCATCGGCATGATCGGCGCAGGCTACAGCGTCGGCTTCGCGATCGGCTGCATCTACGTGACGCGGCTCCTGCGCGCCATCGGCCATATCCGCACCTTCTCGGCCATGGCCTCCGTTTCGGCCGCTTCGGCCATCGGCATGTCGATGATCATCGACCCGACCTTCTGGTTCGCTATGCGCTTCGTGACCGGCATCGCGGTCGCGAGCCTCTTCGCCACCGTCGAGAGCTGGATCAATGCAAAGGTCACCAATGCCAACCGCGCCCGCACGCTGTCGGTCTACCGGCTGGTCGATCTCACCTCGGTGACGGTCGCGCAATATATCATCCCCGCCGCCGGCATCGACGGACCGCTCGTCTTCAACATCATCGCGATCGCGCTGACGCTCTCCCTCGTGCCTATCTCGCTTGCCGACAAGTCGGGCCCTGCGCCGCCGGAGACGATCGCCTTCGACCTCAAGGCGGTCTGGCGCATCTCTCCGCTTGCCGTGGTCGGCGTCGTCGCCGTCGGTCTCTCCATGGCGGCCTTCCGCAATATCGGGCCGATCTATGCCGAAGAGCTCGGCATGAGCATCACCGCCATCGCCACGTTCATGAGCGCCGGGATCATCGGCGGCGTGGTGCTGCAATATCCGCTCGGCATCTATTCCGACAAGCTCGACCGCCGCCGCGTCATCGTCTGGACGACGATCGGATCGATCGTCACCGGCGCCTATCTCTCCTTCGGAGCGGGCACCAACGAGACGGCGAACATCGTCGGCGTCTTCCTGTTCGGCGCCTTCTCCATGCCGCTCTATTCGCTTTGCTCGGCGCACGGCAACGACTATGCCAAGCCCGGCGAGCATGCGCTGGTCTCCGCCGGCCTGCTGTTCTACTGGTCGGTCGGGGCAACCGTGGGACCGCTGCTTGCCTCGATCCTGCTCGAATATTACGGTCCCCGGGCCTTCTTCCTCTATACCTCCTTCATCTTCATGGGCTTCCTCATCTTCACAGTCCGCCGTATGCGGGCGCGGCCTTCCGTGCCGCCGTCGGAACGCCCGTCGCGCTTCCGCTCGCTCCTCAGGACGTCGGCCTATTTCAACAAACTTGCCAGCCCCCCTGATAAAGATGAGCGTGAGTAACGCTAAAGCCCCTTCGTGTATTGACATATGCGGCCGGACGGGAAAGGAAGGTTGAGCACCCTCATACGAACGCAACAATGATAGAAACGACCGCCGCCCTCGAGGAAGCCTGCGCCAAGCTGGCCCAATCGGACTTCATCACCATCGACACCGAATTCCTTAGGGAAACGACCTTCTGGCCGGAACTCTGCCTGATCCAGATGGCGAGCCCGGACCTCGAAGTGCTGGTCGATCCGCTCGCCAAGGGACTGGACCTCAAGCCCTTCTTCGCGCTGATGGCGAACCCTGCGGTCACCAAGGTCTTCCACGCTGCCCGCCAGGACATCGAGATCGTCTATCACCTCGGCAATCTCGTGCCGCATCCGATCTTCGACACGCAGGTCGCCGCCATGGTCTGCGGCTTCGGCGACTCGGTCTCCTACGACCAGCTCGTCAACCGCATCAAGGGCGTGCAGATCGACAAGTCCTCGCGCTTCACCGACTGGAGCCGTCGGCCGCTTTCCGACAAGCAGCTCGAATATGCGCTGGCCGACGTCACGCATCTGCGCGACGTCTATCTTTATCTGAAGGCCGAACTGGAGCGCGAAGGCCGGGCGCTGTGGCTGACCGAGGAAATGGCGATCCTCGAATCCCCCGAGACCTACGACCTGCATCCGGACGATGCCTGGATCAGGCTGAAGGCCCGTCTCCGGAAGCCCACCGAACTCGCCGTCCTGAAATTCGTCGCCGCCTGGCGCGAGCGCGAGGCCCGCAGCCGCAACGTGCCGCGCTCCCGCGTCTTGAAGGACGACGCCATCTACGAGATCGCCCAGCAGCAGCCGAAGGATCCGGAGGCCCTGTCGCGGCTCCGCACCATTCCGAAAGGCTGGGAACGATCCGCCTCGGGAGCGGCGATCGTCGAGGCGGTCAATGCGGCGCTGGCGCTGCCGAAGGCCGAGATGCCGCACCCGCCGAAGCATGTGCATGTCCCGGAGGGCACGGCCGCGGCTGTCGAGCTCCTCAAGGTCCTGCTCAAACTGATCTCCGACCGGGAGGGCGTGGCCGCCAAGATCATCGCCAACACGGACGATCTGGAAAAGATCGCCTCCGAAGGGGAGAATGCGGACGTCGCCGCCCTCGCGGGATGGCGGCGCGAGCTTTTCGGCAACACCGCGCTGAAACTGATCGACGGGGGCGTCGGGCTGCGCTTCGTCAACAAGAAGGTCGAGGCGGTGGAGCTTTAGAGCTCCCAGGGATTGATCACCGGCACGCCCGCCGCCTCGAACGGCGATGTGTCGCGGGTGGCGACGGCAAAGCCATGCACTCGGGCGATGGCGGCAATCTGGCCGTCGGCCATCAGGATCGATCGCCCTTTGGCGCGAGCAGAGGCAACGATGCGGCCGTAGGCGCGAGCAGCGCGCTCGTCAAATGGGAGGATGCGGCTTTCGAACTGATGGGCAAAAGTGCGCTCCATATCGCTTCTTAGGTCAGATTTGCGCCGACCATCCGGCAATATCTCGATCCCGCACATAACTTCCGCCAGACTAATGGCAGTCGCAAAAAGAACTCCAGGTTTCTGACGACGAAGCCAGTCCTCCACTCCAGGGTGAATTTCGATCTTCTTGACTTCGGAAATCACATTCGTGTCAAGAATAATCATTCAAACGAGACACCCCTGGCGGGCGTTTGATCCCGCGAAAACTCGATATCTTCCAGTTCGGGATATTTTTCGCGCAACTTCTGAAACGCGGAAATCAACCCTTCCTTTGGTGTCTCGACCTCAGGGCTGGGCTTGAGTTCGACGGTAGCCAGCGCGTCATTCAAAATGCGTTCCGCCTCGGCTTCCGTCGTGGTGCCGTTCTCTTCCGCGAGCACTTCCAGCGCCCGGCTCGCCTTATCGGACAGGTTCCTTATGGTGATGGCGTTCATCGTGTCACCCTCCGATCTAGTCCTGATCGCATGTATGATATTCGTTCATCCATTGCTTTTCAACGAGAGCCCTTCCTGATGCCGCACACCCTCACCGCCGAGACGGCCCAACATTTCGCGACGATCGCGCTCGGGCATGTGAGGCGCGAATATCCGAACAAGCCGGCCAACGTCTTTTCAGGACCGGAAGACGCGAAAACGCCGGGCGGGCTCCATCCGATCTTCTACGGCAGCCTCGACTGGCATTCCTGCGTGCACGGCTACTGGATGATGGCGCATATCCTCCAGAAATTTCCGGACATCCCGGCAGCAAAAGATATCCGCGCGTTGTTCGACGAGATGCTGGTGCCGGACAAGGTCGCCGGCGAATGCGCCTATCAGGCAAAACCCACCTCGCGTGGTTTCGAGCGTCCCTACGGCTGGGGATGGCTGCTCAAGCTTTCCGCAGAATTGTCTCTCCTTGAAGACCGGCGGTGGTTCGAAAACCTCAAGCCGCTCTCGAACGTGTTCGTGCAGAGGTTCACCGATTTCCTGCCGATCGCCACCTATCCGGTGCGGGTCGGCACGCATTTCAACAGCGCCTTCGCCATGCGGCTTGCGGCCGACTATGCCGAGAGCGTGGATGACACGGCGCTCGGCAAGCTTCTTCGGGAGACGGCGCTGCGCTGGTACGGTCAGGACGAGGCCTGCCCGGCCTGGGGCGAGCCCTCCGGTGACGATTTTTTGTCCTCCGCGCTCGTCGAGGCCGAATGCATGCGGAGGCTGATGCCGCAGGAAGACTTCCTGCCGTGGTTCGGCCACTTCCTGCCGGAAATCGAGGCCCGGAAACCTGCGACGCTCTTCGCGCCTGCTTCCGTCTCCGACCGTTCGGACGGCAAGATCGCCCATCTCGACGGGCTCAACCTCTCCCGCGCCTGGTGCTGGCGTTCGCTTGCCAAGGCTCTGCCGGAGGACGATCCGCGCCGGCCGCTCATGGAGAAGACGGCCGGGGAACATCTCGCCAGCGCCCTTCCCCATGTCGCGGGCGACTATATGGGCGAACACTGGCTCGCCAGCTTCGCCACGCTAGCGCTGGAGGCGTGAAGGGTCCTTACGGGTGCATCCTGGCGCCCTTGGTGATCTTGTCGACGATCCTCTTGTCGGCCCGCAGCGCAATGCCGACCAGCCTGGCATTGTCCGGCGAAAACTCGGCAAAGACCGTGCGGTTGGCGGCGTCGTGGCCGGTCGAAAACATTTCCTCGACATAGGCGGAGGTCGTCACCTCGCGCTCCAGCGAGCGGCGGTGGATGGTCCTGAGCGTCTCCCGGTCGGCGGAGAGCACCACGACCGGCTGGGCGCTCAGCGGATTGTAGACATTCCCCGCCGCATCCCGGTATGGTTCGCCGATGATCGCAGGGTTTTGAGCGACGACGCCGCTCATCAGGAATGCGGTCACGTTGAGCCCCTGCCAGGGGGCGAGGTCATCGCGAAGCACGATCGCGATCTTGGTGTCGAACATGAAGAGAAACTCCGTCGAGGGTTATGCCCGAGGTTATGCAGGTCCGAGCGAGATAGCGGATGCGGATGCGGATCGTCTTGAACGTTCGTGCCAAGGGGCGGAGAAGCCGGACGGCATCGTCGAGGCGCCTTCCTCTCGCGGCATCGAGCGGATCGAGGCGCGTTTTCACGGCAACGGCTTCTCGCCGCACCGGCACGATACCTATGCGCTGGGCTTCACGCTTTCCGGCGTGCAGACCTTTCACTATCGGGGCGCCGCGCGCGCCAGCCTGCCCGGGAACGTCATCGTCCTGCATCCCGACGAGGTGCATGACGGGGCCGCCGGCACGGACGACGGCCTGCGCTACCGCATGCTCTACCTGCCGCCGGAGCGGCTGATCGAAGCGGCGGGCAGCGCAAGGGGCCTGCCCTTCGTGCCCACTCCGGTGATCTCGGATGCGGCGTTCCGCCAATGCCTTGCCGAAGCGCTCGACGATCTCGACGCCGAGCCGCAGGAGCTGCTGCTCGACGACCTGATCGTGCGGCTTTCGGCAGGCCTCTGGCGTCATGCGGACGGCCGGAAGACCGATGCGGGGACATCGCTTGCGCAGGCTGCGGTTCTGCGCTGCCGGGACTATCTGCGGGAAAACTGCGACCGGACCGTCTCTTCCGAAGAACTCGAGGAGATCAGCGGTTTCGACCGCTATACGACCGCGCGGCAATTCCGCCGCCTTCTCGGCACGAGCCCGCACCGCTATCTCGTCATGCGGCGGCTCGACCGGGCGAAGACCCTGCTGTCGCAGGGGGGCAGCCTGGCGGATGCGGCGGCCGATGCCGGCTTTGCCGACCAGGCCCATTTCACCCGCCATTTCAAGAAGACGTTCGGCATGACGCCGGGCCGCTGGCAGGCGCTGCAGAGAAGCGCCTAAAGCCCTCAAACACTTGTAAAAATCCGGTCATCAAAGCTTCATCGAAGCTTCAAAGTTCCATCACCTCACCGTCACGCAGGCACCTTAACCGGTTGGCGTCTTCGACACGCCAACCAACAGGTGCTCCCATGACCCGCTTTCTGCTCGCCACCGTTGCGCTCGCCGCGCTGATCGGCGGTTCCGCTTCTGCCGACGACAAGGTTTTCCCGGCCAAGCTCGCCGGCCAGGCCATCCTGCCGGCCAACACCGTCGTCCCGGCGCCGGCCGATGCGCCCGCCTTCCTGAAGACGTCCGGCAAGTTCACCACGCCCGACCGCAAGCGCACCGAAACGCTCGGCACGCTGCCGGGCAAGGACGGCGCGCGCGTCACCGACGTCAAGCTGCCGCTCGACGGCCAGCCGGTGCAGGGGTTCTCCGGTATCAAGACCATGCCCGACGGCACGTTCTGGACGCTTTCGGACAACGGCTTCGGCGGCAAGACGAACTCCAGTGACGCCATGCTCTTCCTGCACCAGATGAAGTTCGACTGGGCCTCCAACGAGGTCGAAGTGGTGAAGAACGTCTTCCTGTCCGACCCGAACAAGGTCGCGCCGTTCCCGATCGTGATGGAGGGCTCCGACACCCGCTATCTCACCGGCGCCGATTTCGACATCGAATCCATCCAGCCGGTCGCCGACGGCTTCTGGCTCGGCGACGAATTCGGCCCCTACCTCATCAAGGTCGACACCGAAGGCCGCCTGACGGACGTCATCGCGACCATGGTCGACGGCAAGCCGGTCACCTCCCCCGACAACCCGCTCGTCCAGCTTCCCGGCAACCCGGTTTCGAAAATGCCGGTCTTCAACGTGAAGCGCTCGGGCGGCTATGAGGGCCTTGCCATGTCGAAGGACGGCTCCAGGCTTTACGGCCTTCTCGAAGGTCCTCTCTACAAGGAGGACGGCCAGGTGGAGCAGGCCGACGGCCTGACCGCGCTGCGCGTCATCGAATTCGACGTCGCCGCCAAGTCGTGGACCGGCCGTTCCTGGCTCTATCCGCTCTCCAAGGGCGGCGAGGCGATCGGCGACTTCAACATGATCGACGCCACCACCGCCCTCGTCATCGAGCGCGACAACGGCGCCGGCACCGCCGACAAGGCCTGCGCCGACCCGGCCAAGCCGGAGCCGACCTGCTTCAACGCACCGGCCAAGCACAAGCGCGTCTACAAGATCGAGATGAACGACGCCAATGCCGGCAAGGCCGTCCGCAAGATCGGCTATATCGATCTCATGAACATCCAGGACCCCGACAACAGGAAGAAGGCCGGCAATGTGGCGGGCGTCTACGACATGCCTTTCGTGACGATCGAGAACGTCGACGTGGTCGACGCCACACATCTCGTCATCGGCAACGACAACAACCTGCCCTTCTCCGCCGGCCGCGCCGTCGACAAGGCCGACAACAACGAGTTCAGCCTGATCGAAGCCGCCGAATTCCTGGCCGCCAAGTAAGCATCCATACCACCCGAAAAGCGAAAGAGCGTCCGGCGGGAACCGGGCGCTCTTTTCCGTTCATGCTCTTTTCGGTCGGCGTCAGTTCGCGACGGAAGAGGTCCTGCGGCTAACGAGCTTCAGGCTGCGGTCCGGCTGAATGATGTAGGTCTCGCTATAGAGCTGGCCGTTATCGCGGAACTGATGCGGTACAGGACTGCCCACCGGGGCTTTTTCCAGCCGCGTCGCCGGCTGCCCGCCATAGGTGATGCTGCCCGGGATCGGCTCCAGTGCGAAAGCCGAAGAACCGCCGGCAACGGCGGTGAGAAGGGCGATTGCGACTATATTTTTCATGTCCGTATTTCCTTCTTTGCTTTACGCCGGCTTCTTGGGAGACCTCCGTGGTCAACCGGCATGCACCAGAAATCGGAACCAGGCCGCGAATTTATTACTGCCGAAAAACTAATCGCTTTATGCAATAAAAAACAACAATCACGATCGGATCACGCCCGTTTCACGCGTCTTGCGATATCAATGGGTTAAATGACGCCGCCATATCCGCAGAGCCCGGCTTGCTCTTTTTTCAAGAGTGGTCACATGTTTTTTACGGTCTGCCGAGCCGCCCATAAGGCTACAAAAAGCGGCAGCCGGACCTCCCGAAAGTCTACTCGAACCGGAAAGCCAGCCGCTTGCCGGTGAGCCTGGCGAGTTGCTGCAGGCGGCCATCCAGCCGCTCTCCGGCAAAATTGCGGTAGGCGGGCGGCACGACGAATTCCAGGTCGAGATCGGGGTCGGACGACGGGCGGAACGACAGGTTGTGGACGACGCCCGGCATCGAGGCCGAGAAGAGATAGACGACGCGCAGCAGGCCGCCGAGAAGCTTGGCGAGATCGAGGAGGCGCGGCGTGGCGATCGTGGCGAGCGGGCCGGTCGCACCGTCGTCGTGCAGGCCTTCGAAGCGGTAATAATTGGCGAGCGCCAGATAGGCGCGGCCCGGATGGCTGATGCCGACGAAGGAGGAATGGGCGATCAGGTTCAGCGCCTGCAGGCCGCGATAATCCGGGTGGGCGCGCCAGCTTATGTCGGCCAGCAGGCAGGCGGCCTGCCGGTAACGGCTCTCCTCTTCCGTTTCCACGATGCCGAACACCGGCACCATGCGACCGGTCCATTCGGCGAGCTCACGGGCGTGTTCCGGCGAGCGGGCACGCAGGATGGCGAGCTGATCGGCGGCGACGAGCAGCGGATCGCCCGCCCTCTCCTCATCGGAAAGCAGCGAATAGAGATAGCCCTCGCGAACCCCCTGCGCCGAAAAGCTCACCTTGGAGGGTTTCATGGCGTTCAGCACTTCCTGCATGGCGATGGCGCCGAAGGGCAGAAGCGAGCGGCGGTTCTTGGAAACGGCCTGCCAGGCGGGATCCTTCGAATCCTTGGCGGCGATCACCTCTTCGAGGAATTTCTGGATCTCGGCGAGCGGCAGTTCGTAGCCCTGCATCATGTGCAGCGGATATTTGGTCATCTCCATGTGCAGCTTGGCGATGTTTCGCCATGTGCCGCCGACCGAATAGAAGGTGCGGCCCGCGCCCTGTTCCAGGAAACGCGCGGTATTGACCTGCTTGCGGGCGAAAGTGCGCGCCTTGGACAGCGAATTGCCGGAGGATTCCGAAAGTCTCAGGCCCCCGAGCGGCAGGGTGATACCCCGGCCGAATTCCTGCCCCTTGATGTCGATGAGCTCGAGCGAGCCGCCGCCGAGGTCGCCGGCGATGCCGTCCGGATCATGGAAGCCGCTGATGACGCCGAGTGCCGAATAGCGCGCCTCTTCCTCGCCGGAAAGCAGTTGCACCGGCTGGCCGAGGATTTCCTCCACCTCGCGGATGAATTCCGGTCCGTTCGAAGCCTCCCGGGCGGCGGCGGTCGCCAGCACGTAGATGTCCTGGGCGCGAGCCTGGTTGGAGAGCGCCCTAAAACGTCTCAGCGAGGCAAGCGCGCGCTGAACCGCCTCTTCGTCCATTCGGCCGCTGGAACCGAGGCCTTTGCCAAGTCCGCACAGAACCTTCTCGTTGAAGAGGACCGTCGGTGCGCGGGTCAGGCCTTCGTAGATGACGACGCGGACGGAGTTCGAACCGATGTCGATGACGGAGACAGGAGCGATCCCCGGAAGGCGCCCCTGGGCTTCTGATCGTACCATACTGCCTATTTCTTGCGTCCGGACATCACGCCGGCGATGAGTTTCGGAGCGCTCGATTTCAGAGCTTCACCGCGCCCCGAAAGGCTCGGATTGGTCATGAAATAATGCTGCGCGTTAAAAGGTTCTTCGCCCTTGCGCACTTCCATGCGCCGCGACGTGCCGTCGGGCAATATCTCGTAGCTCTGCTGATTGTCAATCAGGTTGCCCAGCATGATCTGTGAAAGAACCTGCTCATGCACAGTCGGGTTCAAGAGCGGCACGAGCGTCTCGACGCGGCGGTCGAGGTTGCGCGGCATCATGTCGGCCGAGCCGATATAGACGAGCGCCTTGTCGGACGGCAGGCCGTAGCCGTTGCCGAAGCAGAAGATGCGGCTGTGCTCCAGGAAGCGGCCGACGATGGACTTCACCCGGATGTTTTCGGAAAGGCCCGGCACCTGCGGACGCAGGCAGCAAATGCCGCGCACGACGAGGTCGACCTCGACGCCCGCCCGGCTTGCCCGATAGAGCGCGTCGATGATCTCCGGATCGACGAGCGAGTTCATCTTCATCCAGATCGCCGCCGGCTTGCCGTTCTGCGCGTGGCAAATCTCCTCCTCGATGTGGCGGAGGATGCGCGGGCGCAGCGTGTAGGGCGAGACGGCGAGCTTCATGCTTTCCGTCGGCTCGCCGTAGCCGGTGATGAAGTTGAAGACGTTCGCCATGTCGTGGGCGATCTTGGGATTGCAGGTGAAGAAGGAAAGGTCCGTATAGATTTTCGCGGTAACGGGATGATAGTTACCGGTACCGAGATGGCAGTAGGTGCGCAGCCTGCCCTCCTCGCGGCGCACCACCATGGACATCTTCGCATGCGTCTTCAGCTCGATGAAGCCGAAGACCACCTGCACGCCGGCGCGTTCCAGGTCGCGCGCCCAGCGGATGTTCGCCTCCTCGTCGAAACGGGCCTTCAGCTCGACCAGCGCGGTGACCGACTTGCCCATCTCGGCCGCGTCGATCAGGGCTCGGACGATCGGGCTGTCGTTCGAGGTTCGGTAGAGGGTCTGCTTGATGGCGAGGACGTCGGGGTCGCGCGCCGCCTGCAGAAGAAACTGCACAACCACGTCAAAGGATTCGTACGGATGATGGACCACCATGTCCTTCTCGCGGATGGCGGCGAGGCAGTCTCCGGCGTGCTCGCGGACGCGTTCGGGAAATCGGGCGTTGTAGGTCTCGAACTTCAGATCGTCGCGCGGCGCCTTGGTTATCTCCGAGAGCGTGTTGAGCGCCAGAAGCCCCGGCAGGACCGCGACGCGGTTGTCCGGCACGCCGAGCTCCTGCACCACGAACTGGCGGAGCGAAGCGGGCATTTCCGAATCCGTCTCGATGCGGATGACCTTGCCGCGGCGGCGGCGCTTCAGCGCCGTCTCGAAGAAGCGCACCAGGTCTTCGGCCTCTTCCTCCACTTCGATATCGCTGTCGCGGATGATGCGGAACGTGCCGGCGCCCTTCACCTCGTAGCCGGGGAAGAGCCGGTCGATAAACATGCCGACCACATCCTCGAGCGTGATGTAGCGGATCGTCGCCTTGTCGTCCGGCAGGCGGATGAAGCGGTCGAGCGTCGGCGGCAGGCGCAACAGCGCCGTCATCGGCTCCTTGCCGAGCTTGCTGACGAGCTGCAGGCCCATGGAGAAGCCGAGGTTCGGAATGAAGGGGAACGGATGGGCCGGATCGATCGAGAGCGGCGTCAGGACCGGGAAGAGGTCGTCCTCGAAATCCGTCGCGAGCCAGGTGCGGTCCTCGGCCGAAAGAGCGGCCGGACGGACGATCAGGATATCCTCCTTGGCGAGATACTGCTGCAGGACCGCGAGCGAAGCCTGCTGCTCCATCTGCAGGTTGTCGATCTCCTGGAGGATCGCGTCGAGCTGCTCGGCCGGCGTCTTGCCGTCCGGGCTGCGGACGGCGATGCCCTGCCGCACCTGGCCTTCGAGGCCGGCGACGCGGACCATGAAGAATTCGTCGAGATTGGCGGCCGAAATCGACAGGAAGCGGACCCGTTCCAGGAGCGGATGGGCGGTGTTCAGCGTTTCTTCGAGAACACGCCGGTTGAACTGCAGCCAGGAGAATTCGCGGTTGATGAAGCGGTCCGGGCTCGCCAGGAGCTCCTCGGCGGGGTTGGCGGCCGCCGCTTCCTGCTCACGCGTTTCCGTCGTCATCGAATCCATTTTCAGTCACCTCCTCGAACCCTTTACAGCGCCGCCTATGCGCGCGGGTCGAAACATAAGTCTGCGACGAAGCTGTCACAGTCAATCGCCGCCTGCGGAATTTCCAAAATCGCTCAGCACCTCGGCCGCCAGCGGACGCGTGATCCTGGTGCCGCGGGCGAGCGCCAGGCGATCCAACCGCTCGACGATCGCCTGCGCCGCCCCGAGCGAACGCTCCATCCGGTTGACGATGTAGCCGACCAGTTTGTCATCGATATAAAGCTGCCGGTCGGCAAATAGTTTCACGATCACCTGCGCCAGCAGGTCTTCGTCCGGCTCGCCGATCTCCACCACGGTGGCTGCCTTCAAACGGGATTTCAGGTCCGGCAGGGTGACGCCCCAGGAGATCGGCCAGAGGCGCGAGGTCATCAGGAGGCTGTGGCCGTTCTCGCGCACGCTGTTGATGACGTGGAAAAGTTCCGCGTCGTCGAAGCCGCGCCGCTCGGCATCCTCGAACAGGACCGGGCCGGCCGCGGCAAGCGCTGCGGCATTCGAGCCGGCGATCGGGTGGATGTCGGCCGCGCCCGCCCTCTCCCGCCAGATATGGGCGAGGTGCGATTTCCCCGAGCCGACGGGGCCGGCCAGCACGACGACCGGCGACGGCCAGGCGGGCCAGTCGTCGACGATCGCGACCGCCGCGGCCAGGCGTTCGGAGACCAGGAGATCCTCCCGGCTCCTTGCCGCATCATGGGTGAATTGCAGCGGCAGCTGCTCGCCTTTCCGCCGCTCGCGTTCGCTCGTCTCGTTCATTGGTCTTTCTGAGCGGTTGTCCGTGCGCCCTTGTCGTCGTGTTCCAGCGCACGCGGCGGGGGCGCCTCCTCCCACGGAAGAGTGGCCGCCCGGCCGTAATAGATGTCGCTGTCAAGATACCGTGAGAGCGCGAAGCGGACAAGGACGCCGACCACGGCCGCCGCCGGCACGGCGATCAACAGGCCGACGAAGCCGAACATGGCGCCGAAGGCGAAGAGCGCGAACATCAGCCAGACGGGATGCAGGCCGACGCTCTGGCCGACCAGCTTCGGCTGCAGAATATTGCCCTCGATGAACTGGCCGACGAAGAAGACGCCGGCGACCGCGACGATCCAGGGGTAATCCGGCCAGAACTGCACGAAGGCGACGCCGACCGAAAGCACGAGGCCGACCAGCGAGCCGATATAGGGAACGAAGCTGATCATGCCGGAGACGAAGCCGATCAGGAGGCCGAAGTTCAGCCCGACCAGCGACAGTCCGACCGCATAGAAAATGCCGAGGATGAGGCAGAGCGAGCCCTGGCCACGGATGAAACCTGCAACGGATTCATCCATCTCGCGGGCGATCTGCCGGACCGTGTCGATCTGATCGCGCGGCACCCAGCTATCCACTTTGGAGACCATGCGGTCCCAGTCGAGCAGGATATAGAAGGCGACCACCGGCGTGACGATCAGAAGCGACACGACATCGACGATCGCCTTGCCGGAGTTCCATATCTGGGCGAGCAGCGAACCGACGAAGCCGGCGCCCTGGCTCAGCACCTCGGAAAAGTTCTGCTTGACGGTGTCGATCTGCGCTCCGATCCAGTCGGGCAGGAACGAGGTCTCGGGGCTCGAGATGATTTCCTGCAATTGCGAGATATAGCCGGGAAGCGCCGCCGCGAACTCGGTGAACTGGTTGATGACGATCGGGATCACCAGCATCAGCGACAGGGCGAAAACCAGCACGAAGCAGACGAGGATGACGACCGTCGCCATCAGGCGGCTCAGGCCCCTGCGCTGCAGCCAGTCGGCAACCGGATCGAGGAAATAGGCGAGCGCCATGCCGGCCACGAAGGGCAGCAGGATCGAGCGGAAGAACCAGAGAAACAGGACGAGGATCGCCAGGGCGCCGATCCAGAACAGGATGTGGCGCCTGAGGCTCGCACCGCTGACATGGTATGGCATCGCCGTTTCCCCTTCAGAGTGACCGGGCCTTTCCAGAGCGACCGGGATCGCGGACAGGGATAGGATGCGGCCGCCTGCCAGGTCAAGAGTTCGGATGCTGCGCGGCGGAGGTTGTGAAAAGCCTTCAAAACCGCCTTCGACGCTTGCATCCGAGGTCACGACGTGCAATTGCGAGCCGCTACAGCAATCATTGGAGATGAATGATGAGCGGGGGCAAGAACGGTCTCACCTATAGCGATGCCGGTGTCGATATCGACGCGGGCAATCTCATGGTCGAGAAGATCAAGCCGGCCGTGCGCTCCACCCGCCGCCCCGGCGCCGACGGCGAGATCGGCGGCTTCGGCGGCCTCTTCGACCTGAAGGCCGCCGGCTTCACCGATCCGGTACTGGTCGCGGCGAACGACGGCGTCGGCACCAAGCTCAAGATCGCCATCGATGCGAATTTCCACGATACGGTCGGCATCGACCTCGTCGCCATGTGCGTCAACGACCTCGTGGTGCAGGGCGCCGAACCGCTCTTCTTCCTCGACTATTTCGCGACCGGCAAGCTCGATCCCGACCAGGGTGCCGCGATCGTTTCCGGCATTGCCGCCGGCTGCCGCGAGGCGGGCTGCGCGCTGATCGGCGGCGAGACCGCCGAGATGCCCGGCATGTATTCCGACGGCGACTACGATCTGGCGGGCTTTGCGGTGGGCGCCGCCGAGCGCGGCCAGCTCCTGCCGGTCGGAGACATCGCAGCCGGCGACGTCATTCTCGGCCTCACCTCTTCCGGCGTCCATTCCAACGGCTTTTCGCTGGTGCGCAAGATCGTCGCGCTCTCCGGCCTCGCCTGGGACGCGCCCGCTCCCTTCCGTGACGGCATGACTCTGGGTGAGGCCCTGCTCGTCCCCACGCGCATCTACGTGAAGCCGCTCCTGAAAGCGATCCGCGAGACGGGTGCCCTGAAAGCGCTCGCCCACATCACCGGCGGCGGCTTTCCCGAAAACATTCCGCGCGTGCTGCCGAAGAACCTTGCCGCCGAAGTCGATCTCGACGGCATTCCCGTGCCGCCCGTCTTCTCCTGGCTCGCCAAGACCGGCGGCGTGGAGGCGAAGGAAATGCTCAGAACCTTCAACTGCGGCATCGGCATGATCGTCGTCGTTTCCGCCGAGAACGCCCAGGCCGTCTCCGACATCCTGACGGGCGAAGGCGAGATCGTCGTGCCGCTCGGCCGCATGGTGGAGCGTGAGGAAGGCGGCCCCGGCGTCATCTACAAGGGCACGCTCGGCCTATGACGGGAACCCGCAAACGCGTCGCCGTCTTCTTCTCCGGCAGCGGCTCGAACATGCTGGCGCTCGCGGATGCCTGCGCCGCACCGGATTTCCCGGCCGAGATCGTCGCCGTCGTCTCCGACAAGCCTTCCGCCGGCGGCATCGCCAAGGCCGAAGCGCGCGGCATCAGGACGCTCGTCTTCGAGCGCAAGCAGTTTGCCGGCAAACCCGAGCACGAGGCGGCGATCCTTGCCGCGCTCGACGAGGTGAAACCGGATATCCTCTGCCTCGCGGGCTACATGCGGCTCTTCTCCGGCGATTTCATCGGCCGCTACGAGGGCCGCATCCTCAACATCCACCCCGCCCTACTGCCGCTCTTTCCCGGCCTCCACACGCACCAGCGCGCCATCGACGCCGGCATGAAGATCGCCGGCTGCACCGTGCATTTCGTCACCGAAGGCATGGACGAAGGCCCGATCGTCGCACAAGGCGCCGTGCCGGTGCTTGCGGACGACACGGCCGAGACGCTCGCCACCCGCATCCTCACCGTCGAACACAGGCTCTATCCGCTGTCTCTGAAGCTGCTGGCGGAGGGAAAGGTCAGGATGGAGGGCGGAAGGGCGGTCTTCAGCGATCTTCCGGCGAAGGACGAGGCGAGGCTCATCTCGCCGGCATTGTGAGCCGTTCGATCCCTATCGCGGATTATTCCAGTTCATCCCCCTCCACCGGCGGACTGCCTTTACCCGCGCGGGCAAGGATGTTCAACGCTTCCGGGATGTTCGCGCGGGCGGCGCGCTCCTCAAAATAGCTTTCCGTTCGCAAGGCGGAGAGCTTTTCCGCGACCGCAACATTAATGAGCTGATTGAGCGCCACCCCTTCCGTCTCGGCCACCTTGCGGGCCTCTTCGAGAAGGGAAGGTTGAAGTCTCAATGCGAAATTACTCTTCCTCATATCCTTGCCTCCAATCGCTTCCATGCATCGCCTGGCGAAAGGACTTCTATGCCGAACTGATGTGCCGCCTTTTCCAGGTCACGCAGATTGAACGTCACGATAGCCTCTGCCCTCCCGTTCACGGCCGCTTCCAGCACCATATCGTCGTCTGGATCGCGCGCCGCCGGCCGCCAGAGGAAAGCAAGCCGGACCGGCTCCGCGACCGCCGCCACGGCATCAAGCAATCCACCCACCTCCTGCGCCGACAGGCCGGCAGCAGCCAAATGGCGCGGCCGTGTCATCACCGCCTGGTACTCGACCATGAGCGGGACCGAAGCGAGCATCGTCAACCGACGTTCCAGCGCCGCCACCAACAGGAGCCGGGAGGCCCCGGCATTGCTGCGGATCGCTGCCACCATCGTCGCCGTGTCGAAAACCACCCTCATGAAGGGTTATATTGGCAGAGTCATGCAATATCGCAAGCAATATCGCACAACAAGCCTGCTGGAGCCGGGGGCGCTTCAGCCATATTCACATTAAAGCCCCGAATCCCGATCAGCTCCTCAAGAACGTCATCAGGTCCTCCCTCAGACGCTCCTTGTGAGACGCGAAGAGGCCGTGCGGCGCGCCGTCGTATTCGATCAGCTTCGAGCCGGGAATCGCGGCTGCGGCCGCACGGGCGGAGGTGTCGATCGGGACGGTCTGGTCGCCGGTGCCGTGGATGATCAGCGTCGGCACCCTGAAGCTCGTCAGGTCGGGCCTGAAATCGGTCGCCGCGAAGGCACGGGCGCAGGCGAGCGTCGGCTTGAGCCCCGCCATCATCGTCTGATTGAACGACCAGTCGAGCACCTCTTCGCTCACCGAACCGGTGAAGACGCCGACGCCGAAGAAACTCTTGAAGAACCCGGCGAAGAAATGCGCCCGGTCCTCCTTCATGCCACGGGTCATCTCGTCGAAGACCGATTGCGGCACGCCGTCCGGATTGTCGGAGGTCTGCAGCATGCAAGGCACGACGGAGGCGATCAGCGCGGCCTTCGAGATGCCCTTGCCGCCATGGCGCGACATGTAGCGGGCGACCTCGCCGCCGCCCATCGAGAAGCCGAACAGCGCGGCATCCTCGGCTTCGGTCGCGGCGATCACGTCCGCCAGGTCGTCGGAAAGCGTGTCGTAATCATAACCCTGCCAGGGCTGATCGGACCTGCCGAAGCCGCGGCGGTCGTAGGAGATCGCACGAAATCCCGCCTCGGCCGCGACCATGGCGAAATCGTCCCAGGTGTCGGAGGTAAGCGGCCAGCCGTGCAGAAGGATGACCGGGCGGCCCCTGCCCCAGTCCTTGACGTAAAGCTCGGTGTCGTCCCGCGTCTTGATCATCGTCATCGGAAAATCCTCGCTGGTGGGGGATTTCTCCTTAACGGCGCGGCTATCCCATTGTTCCGGCCGGAACCAACCCGAAACCGCCGCCCGGTCGATGACCGCTCATGAAACGCCGTTTGACTGGGGATCACCACCGAACTACCTTATCAAATCAGGAGCCGATTGATGACGATCACCGTGAAGCTGGACGATGCCAAGGCTAATCTTGCCGGCCTTCTCACCATTGTGGAGAGGGGCGAAGAGGTCGTCATTGCGCGCGACGGTAAGCCGGTGGCCCGTCTTGTTGGCATCACCGATGCTCGTATCGAAAGACGCAAGCTCATTGAGACTATTCTCGCGGAGCGGTCGGCCCGCAAACCTGCAACTGCGGACGAGATCGACAGCTGGAAACGGGAAGGCCGCCAATAATGGAGGCATTCGTCGTTGATGCTTCCGTCGCCGCCGGATGGTTCATTCCCGACGAATTCAACGATCTTTCCACTGCCGTCCTGAAACGGCTTGAGGTGGCCGATGCCGTCGTGCCCGATCTGTTCTGGCAGGAAATGCGCAGCCTTCTGGCAGTGGCCGCGAGGCGTCACAGGATTACGCAGCAGGATGCCTCGATCTCGATGAGGCGATTGAGAGAGCTGAACATCACAACCCTGTCAGGCCAGGAGGACGATGCCATTCTCGATCTGGCGAACAGGCATCAGCTTTCGGCTTATGACGCCGCCTACCTGCATGTGGCAATCGAACAGAAACTGCAATTGGCGACATCCGACAAACAGCTTTTGGCTGCTGCTCCGAAAGAGAATGTCATCCTCGTCTCGGTTTGAGATCAACCCGAAATCGCCGCCCGGTTGATGACCGCCCATTGCAGGAGCATGATCGTCTTGGCGTCGGCAATGCCGCCGGTGCCGATCATCGTCACCGCCTCGTCGAGCGGCAGCTCCACCACCTCGATATCCTCATGCTCCTCGGCAAGCCCGCCGCCACCGTCGGTCCGGTCGGCAAGGTCGACGGGAGCGAAGAAGAAATGCACGAGTTCGGTGATGGCGCCGGGCGACATGAAGGCCTTGAAGAGGAAGCGCACCTCGCGCAGCCGGTAACCCGTCTCTTCCATAGCCTCCCGGCGGATCGCATCCTCAGGGTGATCCTCGTCGAGAAGCCCGGCCGGCACCTCGGTCAGCCAGGCGGGCTCTCCGGACAGGTGGACCGGCAGCCGGAACTGCTTCACCAGCACGACCCTGTCCCGCCCCGCGTCGTAAAGCAGGATGCAGGCGGCGTGCGTGCGGTGATAGATTTCCCGGTGCAGCCGGTGGGTCTCGCCCGAGCGGTCTCTATAGTCGAGCTCATAGGCCGACAGCCGCGTCCAGCCATCCGACAGCGTCTTCTCGCCAACGATCTCGACCCGGTCGTCCTTGTCCGTCATGCGGCGTCCCTGCGAAGCCAGACCTTGTTGTCGTGGAAGGCCGCGCCGCCATAGGGAGCCACCGCATCGGCGCCGGTCAGCACGTTGATGCCCTCGCCGTCGAGATGTTTTCTGTTCGGCCAGAGCCCCTCGGCGATCAGCACGCCCGGCCGCGCGCCGGGAACGATCCGCGCATGCAGGCGGATCTCGCCGCGCCGGTTACCGAGCCGCACGATATCGCCGTCAGCGATGCCCAGACGTTCGGCATCCGAAGGCTCGATCATCACCTCCGGTCGCCCTTCCCGCTCGTAGGAGCTCTTCGTTTCGCTGAAGGAAGAATTGAGGAAGCTGCGGGCCGGCGACGTGGCCAGCCGGAAGGGATGCGCCTCGTCCGCCACTTCGATGACGTCGACCTGATCCGGGAAGACCGGCAGTTCGCCGATCGGTCCCATCGGCCCGACATTCTTCGGCGGCTTGTCCGGCGACGGGCCGTTCGACCAGTCCGGCCGGAAACGGAATTTTCCGTCCGGATAGCCGAAGCCCTTGATATAGTGGGCCGTTTCGAAGTCCGGCTGCGCATCGATCCACTTCTCCCGCTCCAGCACCTCGACGCCCGGCCAGTGGCTGCCCTTCAGGATGCGGTCGATATGCTCGCGCTCGTCCATACCGAACCCTGGATAATGGTCGACGCCGAGGCGTTTGGCCAGTTCCTCGATGACGAAGAGATTGGTGCGCACGGTCGGGGGCGGCTCCACGAGCTTCGGCCCGAGCAGGATGTGCTGCTGGCCGCCGGCGCGGTAGATGTCGTCATGCTCCAAAAACATGGTGGCCGGCAGCACGATATCGGCGACATCGGCCGTATCGGTCATGAACTGCTCGTGGACGGCCACGAACAGGTCGTCGCGCATGAAGCCCCGGCGCACGAGGCGCTGTTCGGGCGCGACGTTCATCGGGTTGGTGTTCTGGATGAGCATGGCCGTCACCGGCCCGCCGTAGCGGAGCGCCTCTGCGTCGCCGGTCAGGACCCGGCCGATCTGCGACTGGTCGAGCTGGCGGATATCCGGGTCGGCATAGGCGGTGCCCATCAGTTCCGATTTGTCGAGCCGGAAGATCTCGCCGTTGTTGTGGAAGGCGCCGCCGCCTTCGTATTGCCAGGAGCCGAGGACGGTCGAGATCGAGAGCGCCGCGTGCATGGCGACCGTGCCGTTGCGCTGGCGGGCAAAGCCGTATCCCAGGCGGAAGAAGCTCTTCTTCGTGGTGCCGACGAGCTTTGCGAAGGTCTCGATCTCCTCGACGGACAAGCCCGTGATGGCCGACGCCCATTCTGGCGTCTTCGTTGCAAGATGCCTTTCGAGCCCCACCGGATCGTCGGCATATTTTTCCATATAGGCGCGGTCGGCGTAACCGTCGCGGAAGGCGATGTGCATGACGGCGCAGGCAAGCGCCGCATCGGTGCCGGGCCGGACCGTCAGCGCGATGTCCGCCTGCTTCATGGTCGGGTTGTCGTAGATGTCGATGACGACGATCTTAGCACCGCGTTCCTTGCGGGCCTTCACCGCATGGGTCATGACGTTGACCTGCGTGGAGACGGCATTCGTGCCCCAGATCACCACGCAATCGGATTTCGCCATCTCGCGCGGATCGGGGCCGCGCAAGGCCCCCGTGCCCATCACATAGCCGGTCCAGGCCATGTTGGTGCAGATCGTGCCGAAAAAGCCGGAATATCTTTTGGCATGCCGCAGGCGCTCGATCGAATCGCGCTGCACCTGACCCATCGTGCCGGCGTAGAAGTAGGGCCAGATCGCTTCCGAACCGTGCTTCGCCTCGGCCTTGACGAAGGCGCCGGCGATCTCGTCGAGCGCCGCTTCCCAGGAAATCTCCTGCCAATCGCCCTCGCCTTTGCGCCCCTTGCGGCGCTTCGGCGCCATCAGCCGGCCGGGATGGTAGATGCGCTCCGAATAGCGGGCGACTTTGGCGCAGATGACGCCGGCCGTATAGCTGTTGTCGGCCGAGCCGCGCACGCGGCCGATCCTGCCGTCGGCGGTCAGGTCCACATCCAGCGCGCAGGCGGAAGGACAGTCGTGGGGACAGACGGTATGGCCGACGGAATTGTGGCCCAGGGCGGCTTTCTCGGTGATTTGGGTCGCAACGTTCATGGGTTTTCTATATTGCATGCCAAGCCGCGCAAAAAGCGCGATTTGCAGCGCATCAAATTAATTCAAGCGAGGCCCCAGTCGCGATGAACTACCGGCACATCTACCACGCGGGCAATTTCGCCGACGTCCTGAAACACGCCGTGCTGGCGCGGCTCATCCGCTACGCCCAGAAGAAAGACAAGGCTTTCCGCGTGCTCGATACCCATGCCGGCATCGGGCTCTACGATCTTTCCTCCGACGAGGCGCAGAAGACCGGCGAATGGCGCGACGGCATCGGCCGGCTGATGGACGCCGACTTGCCGGCTAATGTCTCGGAACTGCTGGGGCCCTATCTCGCCGTGGTCAGGGAGCTGAACCCGGACGGCGCGCTCAAGCTCTATCCGGGTTCGCCGAAGCTTGCCCGCATGCTCTTCCGGCCGCAGGACCGGCTTTCGGCCATGGAATTGCATCCGGAAGACTGTAACCGTCTGCACAATCTCTTCGAAGGCGACTTCCAGGTGCGCGTGACCGAGCTCGACGGCTGGCTGGCGCTCGGCGCCCATCTGCCGCCGAAGGAGAAGCGCGGCATCGTCCTGGTCGATCCCCCTTTCGAGGAGGAAGGCGAATACAAGCGGCTCGTCAAGGGCCTCGCCAGTGCCCACAGGCGCTTTCCGGGCGGCACCTACTGCCTCTGGTACCCGGTCAAGAAAGGCGCTCCGATCAGGGCCTTCCACGAGGAGCTGCAGGCGCTGGAGATCCCGAAAATGCTCTGCGCGGAGCTCCTCGTGAAGAGCGACCGCGAGACGACCGGCCTCACCGGCTCCGGCCTGATCGTCGTCAATCCGCCCTTCACGCTGAAGGACGAGCTGCACACCCTCCTGCCCGTATTGAAGACCATCCTGGCGCAGGACCGCTTCGCCTCCCAGCGCGCCTTCTGGCTCCGGGGCGAATAGGCGTCAGGGCGCGGCGTCGTCGCGCTGCTGGTCCCCCTTCGCGAACGCGAATTGCGAGCGTTCGAAAACAAGGATCACCACCAGCGCCATCGCGAAGGGTATCAGCAGGTAGAACAGCCGGAACACCAATAGCGCGGCGATGATATCGGCGGGGTCCATGTCGGGAAGCCCCATGACGAAAACCAGTTCGAGCACCCCGAGCCCGCCCGGGACATGGCTGATCAGCGCGGCCGAAAACGACACCAGGAATATCCCGAGCACGATCAGGAATCCCGGATTTCCCGCCTCAGGCAGGGCGAAATAGATGATGCCGGCCGCGCCGATCAGCTCCAGCGGAGCGATGACGAGCTGCATCAGCGTGACGCGGGGCGACGGATAGACGATCCGGATGGGGCCGATCGCGAAGCCGCGAAGCTTCAGAAAGCTGCCGGCGACATAAAGCGCCACGAGCGCCAGGATGAACCCGTCGCGGCGGACGCCGACATGGGCAGCAGATCCCCGAAGCGCTCCGTTATGTCGGGCTCGAGGATCAGCACCAGCCCGGCGAGCAGCACGGTGCCGAGCGCGAAGGTGAAGGAGCATATCGCGATCAGGACGCCGATTTCCGCCGGGGTGAGCCCCTTCGAGGAATAGGCGCGGTACCGCACCACCCCGCCCGATACGACCGAAGCGCCGACATTGTGCGAAAGCGCATATGTCGTGAAGGAGCAGACGGTGATGAACAGCCAGTCGATCTTGCGTCCGAGATGCAGCAAGGCGATGCGATCGTATCCGGCCAACGCGGCATAGGCGAGCAGCGTGGAGAGGCCGCACAGAAGCCAGTTCAGGGGCGAAATCGCGCCGAAGCTCCGGCCCAGTTCGTCGAGCGACAGGCCGCGCAGTTCCTTGTAGAGGAGCCAGGCCGAAACCGTTATCGTCACCGCGCCGACCGCGGGCCAAAAGTACTTCTTGAAAGCCATCCGATATTGCCGTTCCTTCCGCCCCTGTTTAAATCCTGCCGCAAGGCCGCGGTCGAACCAATGACTTTAGGGAACGCACGTTTGACAGATCAACCTCTACGGCACTCTTTCTTGCTGTTCTTCTTCATTTTTCTCGTGTCGGCCGCCTCCGCCAGGGCGCAGGACCGCGCCGGCGCATTCGATTTCTACGTGCTCTCGCTCTCCTGGTCGCCGACTTTCTGCGCCTCGCAGCAGGGCGAGCGGAACGACCAGCAATGCGACACGGACAAGGATTTCCGCTTCGTCGTCCACGGGCTGTGGCCGCAATACGAGAAGGGCTATCCGGATTTCTGCGAAACCTGCGAACCGGGCCGGGTGCCGCGCTCCCTCGGCGAACCGCTCTTCGACATCATGCCGTCCATGGGCCTGATCGGCCATCAGTGGCGCAAGCACGGAAGCTGCACGGGGCTGAGCCAGCGCGACTATTTCGCCAGGACCCGGCAGGCTTTCGAGCGCATCCGGCTCCCTTCGGACCTCTCCCGCGGCGAAACGGCCGTGACGTTCTCAGCCGAAGAGATCGAGGAAAAGTTCGTCGCGGCCAATCCCGGCATGAGTCGCCGCGGCATCTCTACGAGCTGCGAGGGCCGCAGGCTCGAAGAAGTCCGCATCTGCCTCACCAAGGACCTGCAGTTCCGCGACTGCGCGGAAGTGGACGCCGACGGCTGCAGGATCAGCCGGATCACCCTGCCGCCCGCACGCTGAATTTCGACCTGAAAAAGGAAAAGCCCATGAAGCTGCTTTATTCGCCGGCCTCGCCCTATTCCGCCAAGGTGCGCATGGCGGCGCGCCATCTCGGCATCGAGCTCGCCGAGGTGAAGACCGACACCAACGCCAATCCGCCGGAACTCGTCGACAGCAATCCGCTCGGCAAGATCCCGGTGCTGATCCGCAAGGACGAACCGCCGATCTACGACAGCGTCGCCATCATGCACTATCTCGACCGGCTCTCCGGCGGAAAGCTCTATCCGAAGAAGGAGGAAAAGCGCACCGAGGCGGACGTTCTCGAATCACTTTGCGACGGCATCACCGACTGCCTGCTGGCGATCGTCTACGAACGCCGCTTCCGTCCGGAGGAGAAGATCCACCAGGGCTGGATAGACCGGCAATGGGAAAAGGTGGTGCGCGGGCTCGACCATCTGGAACACAACCTGCCGAAAACCGGCAGGAAGCTCAACGGCGGCCATTTCGCGCTCGCCGCGCTGATCGGTTATCTCGACCTGCGCTTCAACGGCCAATGGGCGGAAGGCCGCCCGGAACTCGCTTCCTGGCCCGATGTCTTCGCCAAACGGTTTTCCGAATACGGCGCGATGAAATCGGGCGTCTGAAACAAAAAAGCCCGGACCGAAGTCCGGGCTTTCCCCAGCCTGCGTGAGGCTTAGAACTTGACGCCGATACCGACCTTGACGCTGTGGTCGTCGAAGCCCTTCGAGACCGTGCCGGTGGCAAGATCGTAGTCGTCGGCTGCGAAATCCGTATAGCGGTATTCGATACGAGCCGTGATGTTGTCGGTCACGAACGCTTCCGCACCGGCACCGACGGTATAACCGACCGCGGTGTTTTTGTCGGAAGAAATGCCATCGCTCAGCTCGTTGTTCTGGAAGGCCACACCGGCCGTACCATAGATCATGAACGGGTTCAGGTCATAGCCGAGACGGCCGCGGACCGAGCCCTTCCAGCCGCCTTCGCCGGTGTAGCCATTCGGGCTCGGACCATCCAGGTTGTTGTAGCCTACGTCAGCTTCGATACCGTAGATGATCGGACCGTTCTGGAAGTTGTAGCCGGTAAAGACGCCGCCGCCGAAACCATCGGCATCGTAGTCACCGCCGCCGAAACGGCCCCAGTCATATTCGCCGTAACCACCGAGATAGAAACCTTCCCAGGTTCGTACCGGTGCCGGCTCTTCGACGGCTGCCGGGGCCTGAGGAATCTGCTCAACGGCATCAGCGGCATTGGCCGCGGAGATTGCGATGAAGCTGGCTGCCGAGGCCATCAGAGTTGCGATGAGAATACGCATACATTTTCTCCTTTTGCTGCTGTGCCGGGAATCTCGTCGCGAAAACGTAAGTGACGACGGATTGTTCCCTGCCCGCTGAGGCCGAATGTGGATGCGAATTGAGGAATAGAAAGAGCCGAAATGTGAATTGATTGTGGCAAACAGGAGGCGGAATTTTGATGTTGCTGTATCGCAACAGGTATTTCATTAACCTTAAGGGGCCCTTACTTCAAATAAAAATATTTTCATCTTCACCGGTTACTCTTTAATATGGAAGAATATCTTTATCAATATATTTCTTCCATCAACCAATCCATCCCCTATTTTCCTGCCTCGACTTATATCTCAAGAAAAAGGCTGGCGCCCGCCACACGCGCCGAGAGCTTTAGACATACGAAATAAACGTTTCCGAGCAGTAGCGCCGGAAAGAGACCACCTCGATGAGGCATTCTGCCCAAATTTTGCCTCAAAACAGGCGCGGCACGGCGGGAATTTTCCGGACGATCCGGAAATCCTGTTCCGGCTTTCAAAATCGGCCCCGAGTCACTATGTCTGCGGCAGCGGCCCGCGGCTAGGGAATCCGGCCCGCGTTGCCCTCAATCTTTGACAAGCGGCCGATCAGCGGCCCATGATTCGAATCGATGATGGCCAGTTCCCGGCTTCGGCAAGCCCGATTCCGAGCCGGCTCTGGCGGAGACTTTGGAATGAACGGAACGAAGCTGCCCGACGGCGGCGTTCTCTACGACGAGACCGAGGATGACGACGACGACGCGCTCCTTAGCGAGCCGGCCGAGGGCCCGGCCGCGTCGATCGACTGGAACGAGGCTCTCAAGAACGAGACGGGGCTGAAGGGCGCCGAGCTCATCGCCGAGTTCGTAAAGCACCTGCCGAACGGGCCGGGCGTCTACCGCATGTTCAACGAAGCGGGCGACGTGCTCTATGTCGGCAAGGCCCGCAGCCTCAAGAAGCGCGTCGGCAATTACGCACAGGGCCGCGTCCATTCCAACCGCATCGCCCGGATGGTGCGGGAAACGACCCATATGGAATTCGTCACGACGCGGACGGAGACCGAGGCGCTGCTGCTCGAGGCCAACCTCATCAAGCGCCTGCGCCCGCGCTTCAACGTGCTTCTGCGCGACGACAAATCCTTTCCTTATATTCTGATCACCGGCGACCACCGGGCGCCCGCCATCTTCAAGCATCGCGGCGCGCGCGCCCGCAGGGGCGACTATTTCGGTCCCTTCGCATCCGCCGCCGCGGTCGGCCGCACCATCAATTCGCTGCAGCGGGCCTTCCTGCTGCGCACCTGCACCGACAGCGTCTTCGAGACGCGCACCCGGCCCTGTCTGCTCTTCCAGATCAAGCGCTGTTCCGGCCCCTGCACCCACGAGATCAGCGACGAGGACTATGCCGGCCTCGTGCGCGAGGCGAAGGATTTCCTCTCCGGCAAGAGCCAGAACGTGAAATCCGCGATCGCGGGCCAGATGGCGGAAGCCTCAGAAGACCTCGATTTCGAGCGCGCCGCCGTCTATCGCGACCGGCTTGCGGCGCTCTCCCATGTCCAGAGCCATCAAGGCATCAATCCCGCCGGCGTCGAGGAGGCGGATGTCTTCGCCATCCATCACGAGGGCGGGCTTTCCTGCATCCAGGTCTTCTTCTTCCGCACCGGCCAGAACTGGGGCAACCGCGCCTATTTCCCGAAGGCCGACCCGCAGCTTTCGGGCGCGGAAGTGCTCAACGCCTTCCTTGCCCAATTCTACGACGACAAGCCGGTGCCGAAGCAGATCCTGCTTTCCGAGACCGTCGAGGAACAGGAACTGCTGGCCCAGGCCCTTTCCGAAAAGGCCGGCCACAGGGTGGCGATCTCCGTGCCCCAGCGCGGCGAGAAGAGGGACCTCGTCGACCACGTGCTCGCCAACGCCCGCGAGGCGCATGGGCGCAAGCTGGCGGAGACCTCGTCGCAGGCGCGGCTCCTGCAGGGCTTCGCCGAGACCTTCGGCCTTCCTTATGCACCGCGCCGCATCGAGATCTACGACAACTCGCACATCATGGGCACCAATGCCGTGGGCGGCATGGTCGTGGCGGGGCCGGAAGGCTTCGTGAAGAGCCAGTACCGCAAATTCAACATCAAATCGACCGACATCACCCCCGGCGACGACTTCGGCATGATGCGCGAGGTGATGACCCGCCGCTTCTCGCGGCTCATCAAGGAAGAGGGCCTTCCGGACCGCAGCGCCCATCAGCCGGCGACCGCCGAAAGCGACGATATCAACGATGCCGCCTTCTCCGACTCTTCTTTCCCCTCCTGGCCGGACGTGATCCTGATCGACGGCGGCCAGGGTCAGATGACGGCGGTGCGCGCCATCCTCGACGAACTCGGCATCCGCGATGTCGTCACCGCGATCGGGGTAGCCAAGGGCGTCGACCGCGATGCCGGCCGCGAGCGTTTCTTTGCCGACGGCAAAAGCGATTTCTCCCTGCCGCCGCGCGATCCGGTTCTCTATTTCATCCAGCGGCTGCGCGACGAGGCGCACCGTTTCGCGATCGGCTCGCACCGCGCGCGGCGCAAGAAGGAAATGGTCAGGAACCCGCTCGACGAGATTTCCGGCATCGGGCCTGGCCGCAAGCGCAAGCTGTTGCAGCATTTCGGCACGGCGAAAGCCGTATCCCGCGCGGGGCTGACCGACCTCATGGCGGTGGAGGGCATTTCCGAGGCCGTCGCGAAGCAGATCTACAATCACTTTCACGAGAGCCGGGCGGGGTGAGGAATGGTCGGCGCAGCCGACGAAACGATCCAGTGAATCGTTTCGAATGACGAACGCCCTGAGCCCAAAGCGAAGGGCCGGGTTCGCCCCGCCTGTTGCCCCTCATCCGGCTGCGGCCCCCTTCTCCCCGCACGCGGGGAGAAGGGATATGCCGTACCGTTTCCTCTCTCGACGCTGCGTATGGCATGTTCCCTCTCCCCGCCACAGCGGGGAGAGAGCTAGGGTAAGGGGCAAGAAGGAAGAAGTTCAAAAAAGTCGTCGTGGACAGGCTGCCGCAATCCGCTGCAAAAAAGCCGCGGGAACATGTTGACGCTGGGGCCTCAAAGTTTCAACTAGAGGCAAACATCGCAATAGGTCGTCCATGGCTTCCCGCGCATACAACATCCCGAACCTGCTCACCTATGCGCGCATCCTGGCCGTGCCGGTGATCGTGCTGTGCTTCTTCATCGAAGGCCGGCTGGAAAGCTCGGATTTCGCCCGCTGGACGGGGCTGACGATCTTCGTCGTCGCCTCGATCACCGACTATCTCGACGGGTATCTGGCCCGCATCTGGAACCAGACGTCGAATATCGGCCGCATGCTGGACCCGATCGCCGACAAGCTGCTGGTCGCCTCGGTACTGCTCCTTATGGCCGCCGACGGGACGATCGCCGGATGGTCGCTCTGGGCGGCGATCACCATATTGTGCCGCGAAATCCTCGTCTCGGGGCTGCGGGAATATCTCGCGGCGCTGAAGGTCTCCGTGCCGGTGACGCGCATCGCCAAATGGAAGACGACGATCCAGATGGTGGCGATCGCCTTCCTGCTCGCCGGCCCGGCGGGCGACAAGATCGTGCCCTATATCACCGAGCTCGGCATCACGCTGCTGTGGATCGCGGCGATCCTGACCTTCTACACCGGCTACGACTATTTCAAAGCGGGCCTGAAACATCTGGCGGATGAGGAATGACCACGAAACTCGTCTACTTCGCCTGGGTGCGCGAGCGGATCGGCAAGCCGGAGGAGGAAATCGACCTGCCGGCAGGCGTCGTCACCGTGCGCGATTTGCTGAATCACCTCAAGACCCTGGGCGAGGAATACGAGAACGCACTTCAATACCCGGACGTGATCCGCGTCGCGATCAACCAGGAGCATGTGGAGCACGACGAAAAGATTGCCGGCGCACGGGAGATCGGGATATTTCCGCCGATGACCGGAGGGTGAGATGCCTGGGTTCGGAGCCAGCGATGGTGCGCCCGTCTTTTCCCCAGCGGGGAGAAGTGCCGAGCGAATGCGAAGCGATGAGGGGGTGTACATGAGGCAAACGCTTCGGTCCCCACCGTGGCTTCGCCCCCCTCATCCGGCCCTTCGGGCCACCTTCTCCCCGCAGGGGAGAAGAGGAGGTCGCGTATGACGCTATCGAAAATTGCCCCCACCATCCGCGTCCAGTCGGCCGATTTCGACCTGCAAGCCGAAATCGACGCGCTCACGTCCGGCCGCAAGGATATCGGCGCGGTCGTCACCTTCTCCGGCCTCTGCCGCGACGAACAGGGCCAGCTTTCGGCGCTGGAGCTCGAACATTATCCCGGCATGGCGGAGGCGGAGATGCGCCGCATCGCCGAGCTCGCCATCGAGCGCTTCTCGCTCCTAGGCCTCACCGCCGTGCACCGTTACGGCAAGATCCAGCCGGGCGAAAACATCGTACTGGTCGTGGCCGCCGCACCCCATCGGCAGGCCGCTTTCGACGGCGCCGGTTTCATGATGGATTTTTTGAAGACCTCGGCGCCCTTCTGGAAGAAGGAACACGGCACCGACGGCACCGCGGGCGATTGGGTCGCAGCCAGGGATGCCGACGACAGGGCGCGGGACAAGTGGCGCTGATGGTCTAAGGTCGGGACGTCACCAGAGGCGGCTCAAGCCGGGAAGCGTATCGAAGATCTCATCGGCGGATATCAGCGGCACAGAGTAATGCAGCGCGCTTGCTGCCAGAAGCCTGTCAAAAGGATCGCGATGGTCCCAGGCCATCATGGCACCCTCCAAACAGATTTGCGGCGCAAGCGCCGCCACCCTGCCGCCCTGTTCTTCGAGCAGTGCCGGCAGACCGTCGACATAAGGCGTCATCTGCGGCCATTTGCCGAGGCGCACCTTTTGGCCGATTTCGAAAAAGCTGATCGGGCTCACAAGCACGGCATCCGCCTCAAGAATCGCGGCAACCGCCCTCTCGGACAGGCGCTCGTCGCCGGTCAGGGACCAGGCCCAGGCATGGGTGTCGAGCAAGATCGCGGTCAATCCTTGCCTTCCCACAGGCCCAATTCTTCCTCAGCCATCGACTCGAAGAAATCAGGACCTCCGGGCTCGACCTTGTCCTTCAGCAACCCGATCATGAACCTCGTCTGCGGGATCGGCACGATCCTGGCAACAGGGACCTTTCCCTTCGCGATGACGACTTCCTCGCCGGCTTTCGCCAGCTCGATGAGCTTCGACAGATTGGTCTTGGCAGCATGGATCGTGACTTGCATGGGGACTTTCCTTGGCTGGTTTAAGCCATTACATCTAGCTAACTTAGCTAATCAGAGCGACGAAATCCAGCCTCTGGGACGCTGAAATCCAAACCGTTACGGCACCACCCTCTCCCGCCGGCTCATCACCAGCACCGCGACAAGAACAGAGACGATCAGAAGGTCGCGCCAGACGATCGGGCCGTAACCGCTCCACAGCGTCTCCGCGAAGCCGATCACAGCAGCACCTGCCGCCGAACGGAGCGGATGGGAATGGCCGCCGGCTGCGGCGATCAGCACCACTTTCAGCCCGAACAGCAGGCCGGCGCCGAAATCCATCGTGCCGTAATGGGAGGTCGCCAGCACGCCGCAGACCGAGGCGAAGAGCGCCGCGGAGGCATAGGCCGTCACGAAGACGCGGGAGGCATCGGTGCCGGAGAGTTCCGCCGCCAGCGGATCGTCGGCGACCGCCCGCCACATGCGGCCCCAATGGGTACGGGCCAGCACCAGATGACCCGCGCCGATCATCGCCAGCATCACGGCGACATTGACGAGCTGGATCAGCGTCAGGGTCACCGGAAACCCCTCGCCGCGCCAGAAGACGACCACCCCGTTGAGGAAAGGCGGCAGCCAGAGCTCGCGCGTGCCGGAAGCGAGCCGCGCGCCTTCCATCAGCACCATCAGCACGCCGAGCGAAGCGACGATCATTGCGTTCGGCGAGATCTTCGCGAGCGGCCGCATGACGAACTGCCCGACCGTCACCCCTGCCCCGACGCCGCCCAGAAGCGCCGCCGTCGCGCCGAGGCCGAGTGCTGCCGGCAGGACCAGCCAGAACCTGTCCCAGCCCATATGGGCGAAGAGCAGATAGATATGGCCGGAAAAGGCGAAGATCGCGCCGTAGGTGATATCGGCCCGTTTCGTCACCGCGAAGGCGATCGAATACCCGAAGGCGAGCGCCGCATAGAGCGCCGCCAGCGGAACCGCATTCGCCAGTTGCTGCAGCAGATAGGCCATCGGCTCTCCGGTCAACAGCTTCGAATATAACTGGTCAATTGAGTTTTGCCAGTTATAATCCCGTCCATGAGCTTTTCCTGGACCCCGCATCGTTTCGCCGGCGGCGCGCTGGCGCTGGACGTCGCCAACAGCGTCGTCCTGCGTTCCGATCCCGGGCGCAGCATCGACCGTTTCGCCGAACCCGAACAGATGGACGCCTTTCCCAGGGCTGCAAAGCAATTCTCGGCCGAACGCGCCCTGTTCGGCGAGCCGGCGCCGGTGCGGCCGGGGAACCGCGCGCCTTTCCTCGCACTGCGCGAGGCGATCGACCGCTATTTTCGCGCCCGTGTCCTCAGGGATGACACCCATGGATTGCTCGCCGATTTTCTCGAAGCCGCGGCCGCCATCCTGCGCCAGACGGAAGAAGGGTCGCTCGAAGCGGCGACCGCCCATTCGGCATTGAGGCTTTTGGCGGAGGAGGAAATCGCGCGGCTGAAAATCTGCGGCAATTGCGGCTGGCTGTTCATCGACCGCAGCCGGAACCGCAGCCGCGCGTGGTGCGACATGGCCGTCTGCGGCAACCGAGTCAAAGCCAGCCGCCATTACCACCGGAAGAAGAAGGAGGCCGCGTCATGATGCGCCGGCTCCTGGCCTGCGGCCTTGCCCTGGTCGTGCTGGCCTCCTGCCAGCGGGAGGCGGAGGGAAAATTCGCCGAGCTCTCAGGCCGGATATTCGTCTTCAACTACCGCGTGGCTACGGCGAACTATCTCGTCACGCTGCGCAAGACTGCGCCCTTGCCGGAAGGCGCCTACGCGGAAGCCGAGTTCGAGAACCCTGAGGGTGGCGCGCCGCTCGTGGTACGGCAGAAGCTTTTCCCGGTCATGGAAAAGATCGTGCTGCAAAGCCCGAACCTCAAATGCGTGAAGAAGGACCGGCCGTATTCGGTCAAGATCCGCCTGGTCGACGCCGGTGAAAAGCCGCTGCAGACGATCGAAACGAGCATCACGTCCGACGTGGACCAGACCGTCATGCCGTCGAAGCCGCTCGTGGTCGGGCCTCTCTATACGCCGAACCCGGAAGTCTTTCGCGCCGACGGCAGGGCGGATTACGGCAAGGAAGACAACTGTCCGGCGTGAAACTCCCTCTTCCCCAGCGTGTGGTCGGTGAGACCATCTTCGGGATCAGAAGCGGCGCGGCAAACTCCCGCCGATCTCCCCCCTTGAGGGGGAGATGTCACCGAAGGTGACAGAGGGGGGTGGCGCCACGAACTCAACGGCAGAAGAGTATGCCGCAGCCCCCCTCTGCCCTGCCGGGCATCTCCCCCTCAAGGGGGGAGATCAGTATGCCGCACCGTCCCGCCTCCACAGAGGAAGGCAAAAGCTTCCAGCTTTGCTAACAAAAAAGCCGGGGCAGAACCCCGGCTTCGGCTTTTCAGATTGCTGACAAAGGCGAAAACTTCTCTTTCGTCATGCTCGGGCCTGTCCCGAGCATCTGCAAACCATCGACGTTTATAGATCCTCGGCACAAGGCCGAGGATGACGCCGAGTAGGACGGAAGGTTCGTCAACAAGCTGAAAAGCCGGGGCAGAACCCCGGCTTTCTTGTTCAATCGCTGCCTTCGGCGATCAGCCGACGATCTCGGTTTCGGAGAACCAGTAAGCGATTTCCTGGACGGCGGTTTCCGGAGCGTCCGAGCCGTGGACGGAGTTTTCGCCGATCGACAGGGCGAAGGTCTTGCGGATGGTGCCCTCGGCGGCGTTTGCCGGGTTGGTGGCGCCCATGATCTCGCGGTTCTTCAGGATGGCGTTCTCGCCTTCCAGGACCTGGACGACGGTCGGGCCGGAGGTCATGCCTTCGACGAGCTCGCCGAAGAAGGGGCGGTCCTTGTGGACGGCATAAAAACCTTCGGCTTCGCGCTTGCTCATCCAGACGCGCTTGGAAGCGATGACGCGCAGGCCATTGTCTTCAAATACCTTGGTGATGGCGCCGGTCAGGTTGCGCTTGGTGGCATCCGGCTTGATCATCGAAAACGTGCGTTCAATCGCCATTGTTCTATCCTTTGTTTCCAAGAGGGAAAGTGGGCGGTCTTTACCCGCCCCTTCCGCCGGAAACAAGGGGGTTCCGGCAATTTCACGCGGCTGTCACACGGCGGCCGGTCGCGTCGTGCAGGTCGAGGCAACGCTCGAACCACGAGGCCACCGGATCGTCGTCGGCGAAGACCTTGGAGCCTGCGGTGATGCGCATCCACTGCAGCGCGCCGAAGAGGATGTAATCGGCGAAGAGCGGCCCGTCGCCGCCGAGAAACTCCTGATATTTCAGGGTCTGCCGCACCGGTTCCAGCTTGGCCGCGAAGGCGGCGATCTCCGCGTCGCGTCCGGCCTTCACCTCTTCCAGCGTCCTGCCGAGAAAGGCTTCACGGGTCTTGCGGAAATAGACCTGATCGGTTTCGCCCAGCATGTCATGAATGTCGGCGACGGCGATGTTGACGATCGCCGGATGGATGATGGTCTGCGAAAAGCGCTCGACGAAGCGCGACAGCGCCTTGCCGCCCTCGCCGCCGAAGAGCGTCGGCCGGTCGGGATAGGTCTCCTCCAGGTAAAGCGCGATGTCGAAACTGTCGCGGATGAGCTCGTTGCCGTCCCTCAAAATCGGCACCGTCTTCGAGAACCCGTTCTCCAGGCTCGGGATTTCCGTAAAGGGCGTCGGCTTTTCGACGAAGTCGAGCTGCTTGTGGCGCAGCGCCAGCACCACCTTCCAGCAATGGGGAGAGAAAGGGCGGCTCTCGTCGGCGCCGCAGAGCGAATAGAGGATGCGGGTCATGTCAGCTCCTGATGTTCGGGCGCAGATAATGGAGGCAAATCCGCCGTCAAATCCAGTCAGGAAAATTCATGGATGGCATTCCGGAAACGCCTGCACCTTCTCTTAACCCGTAATGCCTTTTTAACCGTAACACCGGGCGAATTGCCGCTTTTCAGCAGATGTTAAAGGACGATCGCCGATAGGTTGCCGCAATATCGAACAAACCGATTAGACCCCAGGGAACGAACATGGCGGGCGAAACCAGCAAGAGGGCGTGGGACCGGAACCTGCAGATGGTGAGCCAGCAGATGGCGAGGCTGGAGGTGAGCGGCCTGCCGCGCAATTACGAACTTTTTCACGAGGCCCTGTCGGGTTCCGATGCGGCGCTTTCCCGCGACGTGCTGGCTCTGCCGGCCGCGCCGTCGCAGGCAATGCTCGACGAGATCGGCATCCGGCATCAATTGCCGGGCTTCGTCGCACTCGCCACGCCGAGGTCGCGCGACCAGGAGATCAAGCTGCTTCTGGAACTCCGCGAAAAGATGGCAAGCGGCGTGACGCAGAAACAGGGCTTCACCCGCGTTCTGGAAGCCGTCGCCCGCAGTCTCCGTGAGGACAGCGACGCAGGCCCGGGCGATATTCTCGCCGAGATCGAATATCTGAGCGTCTCCCTCTCGGACGCCGTGGTGGCCGAAACGGAACTGGAGGCAGCCCTTCGGGCCGGCGTCGACCGTCTCGTCAACGCGGAGCAAAGGACCGCCGCCGCCCGTTCGGTCACCCTGCGCGACCGGCTCACTTCGCTGCCGAACCATGCCGCGCTTGCCGAGCGCCTGGAGGCGCTCTACGCGTCTCCGGCGGATGACCGCGGCACCGCGCTTTTTCTGGTCACGATCACGGATCTCGGGGATTTGGCCCGCACCTATGGCGGGCCGGCGGCCAACCGCATCGTGAAGAAGGCCGCCACGATCTTCCGCAAGGCCGTCAAGAAACACGACTTCGTGGCGCGCATCGGCGGCGGTGACTTCGCCTTCCTGTTCCAGGCCGTCGAGGGCGACAGCGTGTATCCGATCGCCGACCGGCTCAATGCCTCGATCGCCGACAACCTCGTCTTCGCCGCCTCCGACCGGGCGAGCGCGACGCTGGGTCTTTCGATCGGCGTGGCGCTGACGCGGGACGCGTTCTCTCCGCAGCAATTGCGCCTGCAGGCGACGGCTGCACTGGACCTGTCGAAGGCGAACGGCCGTCCCGCCCTCTTCGTGCCCCACGAATCCCGGGGCTAGTCCTCCGCGCGTATCTCATGGCGACGGATGCCCGCCGGCGTCTTGCCTTCACGGTGAGTTTCGGCCAAAACCGCGGCCATGATCACGATCACCGACCTTTCCGCCCGCGTCGCCGGGCGCCTTCTCCTCGACAATGCCAGCGTGACGCTTCCGGCGGGCACGAAGGCCGGGCTCGTGGGCCGCAACGGCGCCGGCAAGTCGACGCTCTTCCGGGTGATCACCGGCGATCTCGCCGCCGAAAGCGGTTCGGTCACCATTCCGAAGAACGCCCGCATCGGCCAGGTGGCGCAGGAGGCACCGGGCACGGAGGAATCGCTGATCTCCATCGTGCTTTCGGCCGACAAGGAGCGCACCGCACTTCTCGCCGAAGCCGAAACGGCAACCGATCCGCACCGGATCGCCGAAATCCAGATGCGGCTGGTGGACATCGACGCCCATTCGGCCGAAGCGCGCGCGGCGAGCATCCTCGCCGGCCTCGGCTTCGACCACGAGGCACAGCATCGTCCCGCCTCCTCCTTCTCCGGCGGCTGGCGCATGCGCGTGGCGCTCGCGGCGGTTCTTTTTGCCGAACCGGACCTGCTTCTCCTCGACGAGCCGACCAACTATCTCGACCTCGAAGGCACGATGTGGCTCGAAGATTACGTGCGGCGCTATCCGCATACGGTCATCGTCATCAGCCACGACCGCGACCTCCTGAACAACGCCGTCAACGCCATCGTCCATCTCGATAGGCAAAAACTGACCTTCTATCGGGGCGGCTACGACCAGTTCGAGCGGCAGAAGGCCGAGGCCGACGAATTGCAGATGAAGGCGAAGGCAAAGAGCGACGCCGCCCGTAAACACATCCAGAGCTATATCGACCGCTTCCGCTACAAGGCCTCCAAGGCAAGGCAGGCGCAGAGCCGCATCAAGGCGCTGGAGCGCATGGGCACCGTCGCTGCGGTCATCGAAGACCATGTCCAGCCGATCACCTTCCCGGAGCCCGAGAAGCAGCCCGCCTCGCCGATCGTCGCGATCTCCAAGGGCGCGGTCGGGTATATGCCGGGCAAGCCGATCCTCAAGAACATCACCCTCAGGATCGACAACGACGACCGCATCGCGCTGCTCGGCTCGAACGGCAACGGCAAGTCCACCTTCGCAAAGCTCATCTCCGGCCGCCTCGATGCCGAAAGCGGCGAGATGAAGCGTGCCGCCGGTTTGAAGATCGGCTTCTTCGCCCAGCATCAGCTCGACGACCTGATCCCCAACGAAACGCCGGTCGACCACGTCCGCCGGCTGATGCCGCAGGCCCCCGAGGCGCAGGTGCGCGCCCGCGTGGCGCAGATGGGGCTTGCGACCGAAAAGATGGCGACCGCCGCCAAGGACCTCTCAGGCGGCGAGAAGGCGCGTCTCCTCATGGGGCTTGCCGCCTTCCACGCGCCGAACCTGCTGATCCTCGACGAGCCCACCAACCATCTCGACATCGACAGCCGCCGGGCGCTGATCGAGGCGCTCAACGATTACGACGGCGCCGTCATCCTGATTTCCCACGACCGGCACCTGATCGAGGCGACCGTCGACCGGCTGTGGCTGGTCAACGAGGGCACGGTCAAAGCGTTCGAAGGCGATCTCGACGAGTATCGCGACCTGATCGTCTCGTCCGGCCGCAGGAAGGACGAGAAGCCGCAGGCCTCCGAGGAGCCGGCCTCGAAATCCGAACAGCGCAAGGTGAATGCCGAAAAGCGCGCCTCGCTCGCGCCGCTCAGGAAAAAGATCAATGAAATCGAATCCGTGACGGCAAAGCTTGAGAAGCAGATAGAGGCGCTTGATAAAGAGCTTGCGGACCCGGCGCTCTACGACAAGTCGCCTACCAAGGCAGCGAGCAAGGCCAAGGAACGCGGCGAAGCGGCCGCCAAGCTCGCCGCGGCGGAAGAGGAATGGCTGATGCTTTCGGCGGAGTATGAGGAAGCGATGGCGGGTTAACGCGGACTTCCGCGCTCACGATCGTCATCCTCGGCCTCGTGCCGAGGATCTAAACACGGAGCGACAAATCGAACCGTCGCAGATGCTCGGGACAGGCCCGAGCATGACGGTGGAGCAGATCAAAGCTCTGGCACATCATTCCGGATTGATGGAAGCACCGGTTGTCCCGCCCCTCCGCCATGCCTAGGTAAGGGCTTCCAACCACCAGAGGATGCCCTTTTCATGGACCTTTTTCTCGAAACCGACGACGACCCGAAGACGATCGCCTTCGTTGCCGAACGCAACGAACATTCCGACCGCCGGTTCAGGACGCCGGAATTCGAGAAGGACCGTGACGTCCTGAAAGCGATGATCGAGCGCGAGGACCGGCTGATCGTGCCGACGCGGCGCGGCAGGTGGCTGTTCGATTTCCACCGTTCGAAAAACAATCCGCTCGGCATCTGGCGCCGCCTGCCCGCCGACCAGGAGCCTCGCCCGGACGCCCCCTGGGAAACCGTCTTCGATGTCGACGCTTTCTGCAGACAGGAAGGCAAGCGCTGGATCTATTCCGGCGCGATCACCTCCCCATACGAGCCGACGCGCGTGCTGCTGATCCTGTCCGACGGCGGCTCCGATCAGTTGCGGCTCCTGGAATTCGACACGGAAACGAAGACGATCGTGGAGGGCGGCTTCGATACGCCGCCGGCGCGGGCCCATGCCGCCTGGCTCGGTCCCGACGAGATCGCCTATTTCGGCTCGGTCGACGAATTCTCCGCCACCCGCTCCGGCTGGCCGCGCGTCGGCCGGCGCCTCCGGCGCGGCGTCGATCCGAAGAATGCCCCTATCCTATACGAAGCCGGCAAGGACGATGTCACGGGCATGGGCGGCATCATCGATCCGCTCTATTGGGGCGGTGCGCCGAACGAACGGCCGATCGAGATATTCACAGCCGTCCACGACATCGGGAAGGCGAGTTACGAGGTACGGGACGCCGGCGGAAACCTTCGCCGTCTCGACCTGCCGACGGAATCGGACATCGACTACAACCACAGCCATGTTCTGTGGCGGGCGAAGACCGAGGAGCGTTATCCGAGCGGCAGCCTTATCCTGCAGGATTTTGCCCCCTTCGCCTCCGAACCGCTCGGCAAGGCCCGCGTGCTCTTCGCCCCCAGGGAGGGGCAGTCGGTTTCGCAATTCGCACTGCTGAAGACCTGGGCCGTATTCGTGGTCCGCGACCGGATGATGCCGAAGCTCTTCCTCATCGACCTGACGAGGCCGGATGCGGAACCGCAGGAATTGCCGCTGCCGGCCGGCTTGCAGACCGTCAGCTTCCGCCTGCTCGATGCCGACCTGACGCTCGGCGAGGAAATCCTTACCGTCGTCGGTCAGGGTTTTCTTCTCCCTTCCAGCGCCTACCGCCTCGACCTCACCGACCGCAGCACGAAGCCGGAACTCATTCCGGCCGGCTCGTCGCCCGCCTATTTCGACGCCGAAGGCATGCGCTCCGAACTTCTGGAGGCGACTTCGGAAGACGGCACGAAGGTGCCCTATCACATCGTGTTTCCGAAAACCTGGGCGAAGGGCGAGCTGCCGGTGCTGATGTACGGCTACGGCGGATTTGCGGTGCCGCTGTCGCCCGTCTATTCCGGCGCCTACGGGCTGTGGCTCGGGCAAGGCGGCGCCTTCGTGCAGGCATACATTCGCGGCGGCGGGGAACTCGGCCCCGACTGGCATACGACCGCCAAGGGAAAAGGCCGCCACAAGGCCTTCGAGGATTTCGTCGCTGTCGCCCGCGATCTCGTGAAGCGTGGCTATACCAAGCCGGCACGCATTGCCTGCAACGGCGGCAGCAATGGCGGCTTGCTCACGTCGGTAATGCTGACCCGCTATCCGGAAGATTTCGGCGCGGTGTGGACCTCCGTGCCGGTGATCGACATGTCACGCTTCCATCTGTTTCCCTCGGGCAAGGCGTGGATGGACGAGTACGGCAACCCCGAAGTGGCCGACGAGCTCGATTACATGTTGTCTTATTCGCCTCTGCATCAGGTGAAGCCGGCGAGCGAAATCACCTATCCGCCGGTCTATGTCGAAAGCTCGACCAACGACGACCGCGTGCATCCTTCGCACGCCCGCCGCTTCGCCAAGCGGCTTCTGGACGAGGGACATGAACCGTTCTTCCGGGAATATGGCTCCGGCGGTCATGGCGGCGCGGGCGATACGACCGAAATGGCGGAGCGACAGGCCATGGGCCACAGCTTCCTGCGTCAGACAATTATGAAAGATTGACGCATCAGCGCGACCGGAGGCACCCTGCCCTCAGGTTGTCCCTTTGCCGGAGATACACTATGTTCAAGGCGTACTCCCAAGAGGCGTTGCCATGGCCCTTCATATCACTGACCCGAAGCTCGACGAGCTCGCCGAGCAGGCACAGAAAATTCTAAACGCCCCGACCAAGACGGACGCAATCCGGCAGGCTCTGGAACGCGTGGTAGAGAAGGAGCCGGCAGAGGTCGAAAAAGCACCGAAACGTCCTCTGAGAGAGCGGCTTGATCAATTGAGAAAAGAGTTCAACCTGCCTCCGTATGAATCTTTGGAGCGTTTCGACGAGAAAGCGTTCCTGGACGAGATGTGGGGCGAGAACGATGTTCATCGATAGTTCGGCTATCGTCGAGATATTGATCGATGGCCAAAGGGCGGACGAATTGCTTGACCGCATGGCCGGTAGCCCGGCCGTCGTCACCGGTCCCACCGTCCTCTATGAAGCTGCAACGGTACTGACGACGCGGCTCGTCAGACAGCCAGAGGAAACCAAGCTCCTGATCCGACGTTTTATCGAACGTTTCGGCATTCAGGTGCTTCCTGCCTCATCCGAAACGGCCTTTTCAGCGGTGGATGCCTTCGCCCGGTACGGCAAGGGCCGGCATCCGGCAAAGCTGAATTTCGGCGATTGCTTCAGTTATGCCGGCGCCAGGGAGGCAGGCACTCCCCTGCTCTATATCGGCGAGGATTTCGTCCAAACGGACCTTGCCTGAGCTTGTGGCGCGTTTCGGTGCCGCAAACCGCCGGAGCACCTTGCGCGACAGGCTTCAGGCCTTCTTCACCCAGCGCCCCTCTTCCGACTGCTGCCAGTAGGTCAGCGCATGTCCTTCGCCCTTGAGCCTCTTCCACTGGGCGCGGGCGCCTTCGAGCTGGGCGGCGTCGTAGCCGTCGAACATGAAGACGATCCGCTCATAGTCGGCCACCGGCGGCGGCTCGGCGCCGTCCACCAGAAACCGCACGTTCGCGCCGTTGCGGTTTCCGGCGTCGGCGGTCAGGAGCACCGGCTGGGCGTCGGCCATCGGCGTGGCGGCGGTGCCGTGCGGAAGAAAGCTGTCCTCGCGGAAGGTCCACAGATGCGCGTCGAGAAAATCCCGCCGCGCCTCCTCGTTTGTCTGCACGACCACCTTCCAGCCGCGCTCGACGCTCTTTTCCAGGAGCGCCGGCAGGGCGTCCTCGAGCTTGGACTCGGTCAGGTGATAGAAGAGAACTTCGGTCATCGGCCTTCGTAGTGCGCGCGAACCAATTCGTCCAGCAGCCGGACGCCGTAACCCGAACCCCAGGACTGATTGATCTCGCTGGCGGGCGAATTCATCGCCGTGCCGGCGATGTCGAGATGCGCCCAGGGCGTTTCCCCGACAAAGCGCTTCAAAAGCTGGGCGGCGGTGATCGAACCGGCGTAGCGCCCGCCGGTGTTCTTCATGTCGGCGAACTTGGAATCGATCATCTTGTCGTAATCCTTGCCGAGCGGCATGCGCCACAGACGCTCGCCAGTCACCTCGCCGGCCGCCGTCAATTGGCCGGCGAGCGTGTCGTCGTTGGAAAAAAGGCCGGCATGCAGGTTGCCGAGCGCCACCATGATCGCACCCGTCAGCGTCGCGAGATTGATCATGAAGCGGGGCTTGAAGCGCTCGTTGCAGTAAAAGAGCGCATCGGCGAGCACGAGCCGGCCTTCCGCATCGGTGTTGATGATCTCGATCGTCTGGCCGGACATGGTGGTGACGATGTCGCCCGGACGCTGCGCGTTGCCGTCCGGCATGTTCTCGACAAGGCCGATGATGCCGACGACGTTGGCCTTGGCCTTGCGGGCGGCGAGCGTGTGGATGAGGCCGGTGACGGCGGCGGCCCCGCCCATATCGCCCTTCATGTCCTCCATGCCGGCGCCGGGCTTGATCGAAATGCCGCCGGTGTCGAAGACGACCCCCTTGCCGATGAAGGCGACCGGCGCATCCTTCGCCTTGCCGCCCTTCCAGTGCATGACGGCGAGCCGCGGCGGCCGGGCCGAGCCCTGCGCCACGCCGAGCAGCGCGCCCATGCCGAGCTTTTTCATTTCCTTCTCGGTGAGGATGTCCACCTCGACGCCGAGCTTTTCGAGCTCCTTCGCCTTGTCGGCGAACTCGACCGGACCGAGCACGTTGGGCGGCAGGTTGACGAGGTCGCGCGCCAGGAGGACGCCGCCGGCGATCGCTTCCGATTCGGCGAAAGCCTTCTTGGCTGCCGCATGTGCGGCGGTGACGATCGTCACCTTCACCGTCTTCGGTGCCTTGTCCTCGTCGTCGCCCTTCTTCGTCTTGTAGGCATCGAAACCATAGGCGCGCAGCAGCATGCCGAGCGCGAAATCGGCCGCCTGCGCGCCGTCGACCGTCAGGCCCGGGGCATCCAGGAAAATCGCCACCTTGCTCATCGATCTGACGGAGGCTGCCGCAACGCCGCCTGCCTTCAGCCAGTCGTAGGCCGTCAGCGCATCCGCCTTGCCGAGGCCCAGCACCATCAGCCGGTCGGCCGGCGAACCCTGCGGGGCGATGATGTCGAGCACCGTCATGGGCTTGCCGGAAAATCTGCCTATTTCGGAGGCTCTCGCCACGATCCCGGCCGGATCGGCTTCCGCCGCACCCGCCGCCGGTCCGTCGCCGGCAAGCTTGAGCTGAATGGCAAGGCCGCCATCGATCCTGGCGGACTTGGCGAAGGAGATATCGAATTTCAGGGACATTGCGACTCCAGAAGGCTTTTCGAGACGAACGGCGATCATCGCCGTTTCGGCAGCGAACGCAAGGGAAAGAGAAAACGCCGCGATCACGATGAAATTCCGACACACGGATGACATACCGGCGACACGAGATCATCAAATGCCCTTCACACTGCCATGCGAAGCAAAGGACGCCCGGGCTCATCGCGGCCCCGGGGCTGATCAGGTTTCCGTCCGAGCTTCAGGCACCCATCGATGTCGAATGCCCTATCCCTGCCCCAGATTCGGCCTGTGACCACGAGGCAGTTCTTTTCGAGACCCTGGGGGTGGTTCGTCGCGCTGATGGGGGCATGGTGGCTGCTCCTCGCGATCTTCCATCTCTTTCCGCAGCTCGATCTGTGGACGGCGGACGCTTTCTTCATAGAAGCGGCATGCGGCAGCCCCTCCGCCGAGGTCCGGATCTGCGGCAGCTTTCCCTACGGCACGCAAGCGGCCTTCGTCGTGATCCGGCGCGCGCTCTTCTACCTGCCTCCGGTGATCGCGCTTTATCTCCTCTGCCGCCTGATCGCCAATTCCCAGCATCACGGCGCCACCTATTGCCGGCGCAAGACGCGCGACTGTTCGATCGCCCTGACGGCCTTCCTGCTCGGCCCCCTCGTTCTGGTGAACATGATCCTGAAAGAGGTTTCCGACCGTCCTCGCCCCCATCAGACCGATCTCTTCGGCGGCAGGGACGTTTTCATGCCGGCCGGCGATTTCCAGGGAGCCTGCGACGGCAACTGCTCCTTTGTTTCCGGAGAGGCCGCCGGCGCCGGCTGGCTGGCCTGCCTGATCGTGCTCCTGCCGAAACCGCTCCGCCCGGTGCTCGGCCCGCCGCTGATCGTCATATCGCTCATCTCGCCGGCGCTCAGGACTTCCTTCGGCGGCCATTACCTGTCCGACGTAACACTCGGCTGGCTGTCGTCGCTGGTGATCTATGCCGGCGTGGCGGCATGTTTCGAAATGTCACAGCCGCGAAGAAAACTGAATCCGCAAACAAATTTGTGACGCCGGCCCTGTCGCAAACGCCGCGCCAATCGCTTAGATAAGCGCAACCCTCATCCCGGAAGGCGGCAGCAATGCCGTCCCGCCGGATGACAGAAATGCAAGACGTCTAGGCCGGATGAAGCTTCTCGAACGCTACATATTGCGCCGGATTTTCCAGATGTTCCTGGTGGCGCTCCTGCCGGTGCTCACCATCATCTGGACCATCCAGGTGCTCGGACGCATCAACCTGGTCACGGACACGGGCCAGTCGATGGGCTCGTTCGCGACCCTTGCCACCTATATCCTGCCCACCATCATCCCGGTCGTCCTGCCGTTTGCGCTCGTCATCGGCATCACTCAGACGCTGACGGCGATGAACAACGATTCGGAGCTGCCGGTCATCGACGCGGCCGGCGCCACCCGCAGCATCATCTACCGGCCGGTGCTGATGCTCGGCATCGCGCTCAGCCTGTTCTCCTTCCTGGTGACGAATTTCGTCGAGCCGCCGTCGCGCGTCGCCGCCCGCCAGATGGTCGCCGCGGCTTACGCCGACCTGCTCTCCTCCGTGATCGAGGAAAAGACCTTCCGCAGCATCGAGAACGGGCTCTACGTGCAGATCTCGGAGCGTCATTCCGGCCGCATCCTCAAGGGCCTGTTCGTCGTCGACTACCGCGATCCCAATTTCGACCTGATCTATTACGCCCGCGAAGGATCGATCGACGAAAGCGGCACGTCGCTGACCATGCGCGACGGCGAGGTCCACCGCAAAGCCGCCGACGGGCGCATTTCGATCATCAAGTTCGTCTCCTATGCCTTCGACCTTTCGGCCATGGCGAAATCGGAAGGCGGACTGCCGCAATATTCCTCCGACCGCAGCCTCGGCTTCCTGCTGAACCCCGATCCCAACGATCCGGTCTACCAGAAGTCGCCGCATACCTATCGGGCCGAGCTTCACCGCCGCCTTTCCGACTGGCTTTACCCCATCACCTTCGCGCTGATCTCGCTGGTCATCGCCGGCAATACCCGGTCGCACCGGCAGTTGCGCGTGCATCCGATGGTCTATGCGCTGTTCCTCGCCTTCATCATCCGATGGCTCGGCTTCTCGGCGACCAACCTCGTCGAGCGCAATCCGCTTTATGCGCCGCTTCCCTATGCGGTTCCTGTCGTCAGTTCGCTGGTCGCGCTCTATCTTCTCGCCACCAACCGGCATTTTTCGACGCCTGCCTTCGTCACCCGCGGCATCTCGCGCCTGACGAACAGCGTGCAGCGGCGCCTCGATCCCAAACCCAGCTCGGGCGGAGGCGGGGCATGATCTTCTCGACGCTCGGACGGTATTTCTTCCGCCGCTACATCGTCACCGCGCTCTGGTTCATGCTCGGCGTCAGCGCCATCATCTTCCTCGCCGATTTCAGCGAGACGAGCCGCCGCATGTCGGGCTTCGTCGGGTACACCGTTTACGGCGGGCTCGCGATGACAGCCATGCGCGTGCCGTCCATCCTGCAGCAGGTCATCCCGACGCTGAGCCTCTTCATCGGCATGACGGTGCTGATCGCGCTCAACCGGCGCTACGAACTGGTGGTGACGCGGGCGGCCGGCATCTCGGTCTGGCAGTTCATCTCCCCCTTCGTCGCCGGCGCCTTCCTGATCGGCCTCGCCACGCTTCTCGTCGTCAATCCGCTCGCCGCCTGGGGCCAGCGCGAATCGGCCTCCATGGAGGCGAGCTGGCGCGAGGCGAGCAACCGCAGCCGCCCGTCCAAGTTCGTTCCGTGGATCCGCCAGATCAGCGGCGACGACGATACGATCATCGGCGCCAAGAGCTATCAGGAGAACGGAACCTTCCTCATCGACGTGGTCGCGTTCCACTTCGACAAGGATGGCCGCGTCCTCATGCGGCAGGACGCCAAGACCGCAAAATTGGAAGATGGTTACTGGCTGCTTAACAACGTCCTGGAAAACCGGCCGGGCGAAATTCCGGTGCGTCGCGAGACCGCACAGGTTCGCACCAACTTGAAGCAGGAATATATCCAGGAGAGCCTGGCGCAGCCCGAAACCGTTGCGTTTTTTGATCTTTCCAGAAAAATCGAGGTCGGCAAATCTTTCGGCATATCCACAAAGGCGCTCGAGACGCAGTATCACTCCATGCTGTCCCTGCCTGTCCTGCTCGTCGCCATGACTCTCATTGCTGCAACAGTCTCGTTAAAATTCAGCCGGTTCGCCCAGTCCCGGTCGGTGATTCTGGGTGGAATAGTTTCCGGCTTCGTGCTTTATGTCGTCACGGTGCTTGTCAAAGCATTCGGGAGCAGCGGGGCGATTCCGCCTCTCGTGGCGGTCTGGATTCCAGTCATCGTCGCGACGGCGTTGGGGACGACGATTCTGCTTCACCAGGAGGATGGCTAGTGGCGGTAAGTGACCGCAAAAACATAAGACGGCTCGCCGCCGCCCTGTTGACAGGTGTGTCTGTATGCGTTCTCGGCGTATCGGCAACGACAGTGCATGCGCAAAGCCTGGTACCTGCGCCCGCGGCCGCGGATGACGCCAAGCTTCTCTTGCGCGCCAACGAGCTCGTCTACAACCAGGATGCCCAGCAGGTCACCGCCACCGGTGGCGTGCAGATGTATTACAACCGCTACCGCATGGTGGCGCAGCGCGTTCAGTACGACCAGCGGACCGGCCGCGTCATGGCGACCGGCAATATCGAGCTGATCGAGCCGGGCGGAACCCGCGTCTATGCGGACGAGCTCGACGTCACCGACGATTTCGGCGAAGGCTTTTTGAACACCCTTCGCGTCGAGACCACCGACAATACCCGCCTGGCAGCGGAAAGCGCCGAGCGCCAGCAGGGCGACCTGATGGTGCTCAACAATACGGTCTACACCGCCTGCCTTCCCTGCGCCCGCACGCCGGGCAAGGCGCCGCTCTGGCAGGTGAAGGCCGAACGCGTCATCCGCAACGGCCAGACCCACACGATCCGCCTGGAAAACGCGCAGTTCGAGCTTTTCGGACTGCCGCTCGGCAGGCTGCCCTTCGCCATCGAGGTGCCGGACGAAACCGTCGAGCGCAAATCCGGCCTCCTCTTCCCGCGGTTTTCCGCCAGCGACAATCTCGGCTTCGGCGTGACGGTGCCTTATTACCATGTCTTCTCGCCGAGCATGGACGCGACGATCAGCCCGACCTACTATTCGAGCCAGGGCCTGCTGATCGAGGGAGAAGTCCGCAACCGGTTCGACAACGGCGAACATACGTTCCGCTTCGCCGGCATCCACCAGCAGGACCCCGGCGCCTTCAACCCCAACACCAGCGACCGGACGGACAACCGCTTCATGGTCGCGTCCAAGGGCGAGTTCCAGATCAATCCCCGCTGGACCTTCGGCTGGGACGTCATGGCGCAGACCGACAACAACTTCTCGCGGACCTACGACCTCGAAGGCGTCGACAACGAGATATTCACCAACGACGTCTACCTGACGGGGCTTGGGACGCGGAACTACTTCGACCTGCACGGCTATTATTTCAACGTCCAGGACGACGCGGACGAAAACACGCGCGAGAGGCAGCAGGCGGTCGTCTATCCCTCGCTCGACTACAGCTATTATGCGCCGGAGCCGATCCTCGGCGGCGAGTTCTCGGTCACCGCCAACATCACCAATCTCTCCCGCCGGGAGGACGACTGGTATCATGAGGGCACGACCGACCGCTTCCCGGGTCTTGAAGGCAGCTACAGCCGCTTCACCGCGGAAGCGGAATGGAAGCGGACCTTCAACGCGCTCGACGGCCTGCTTCTGACCCCGATCCTCGCCGCCCGCGGCGACGGCATCAGGACGACGAGTTCGGGCACGCCGGGCGTCTATCTGGGCGACCTCGAGGAAGGCGGCAATGGCCGGTACATGGTCACCGCCGGGCTCGAAGCCCGCTATCCGGTCCTGCTCACCACCGAGAACACCAGCCATATCATCGAGCCGATCGCCCAGATCTTCGTCCGTCCGGACGAGCAGATGGCCGGGAGCCTGCCCAATGAGGACGCCCAGAGCTTCGTCTTCGACGCGACCAGCCTTTTCGAGCGCGACAAGTTCTCGGGCTTCGACCGCGTCGAGGGCGGCACGCGCGCCAATGTCGGCGTGCGCTACACCGGCTCGTTCGCGAACGGCGTCGGTGTGAGGGGCATTTTCGGCCAGTCCTATCAGATCGCCGGGAGGAATTCCTTCGCCACCGAGGATCTGGTCCAGGCAGGCGCCAATTCCGGTCTCGAAACCAGCGTTTCCGACTATGTCGCGATGGCGGCCATCGACCTGCCGCAGGGCTTCACGGTCGCCACCAACACCCGCTTCGACGAAAAGACCTTTGCGGTGAAGCGCACCGACGTCTCGTTCGGCTACACCACGCCGCGCCTCAGCGGCACGCTCGTCTACACCCAGGTCGACGAGCAGCCGGAATACGGTTCCGACGAGGCGACCGACGTGCTCAAGCACTCCATGTCCTTCCGGATCAACGAGAATTGGTCGCTCGCCGGCACCGCCACCTGGGACCTCACCGAAAAGGACGTGATCCGCCGCGGCATCGGCATCAGCTATGCGGACGAGTGCACGATCTTCACGCTCGCCTATACGGACAAACCCTCGGACACGGCAGCCAACGACTGGACCGTCAGCGCACGCCTGAGCTTCCGCACGCTCGGCGACATCAACATCGGCTCGACGACGGATTACGACCAGGACTACCGGTACTGACGGCGGCCGCCGGTTGGGCGTTCGTCATCGTTTCGCCGCAAGAATTGTGCAAGCGGGCGCAAATATAGTAAGAGAAGGCGAGGCTGGTGGGCTCAGGTTGAGGATCCACCGGGGCGGGAAAGGAATTGGTATCATGTTTGCAATGACCGCAACGCGCAGGCTGGCGCTGGCCGTGGCCGTCCTGGCCGCTTCCGTCGTCGTCCAGCCGGTCGTCCAGCAGGCCCAGGCCGCCAGCGAGATCGCAGCCGTCGTCAACAGAACGCCGATCACCAGCACGGATGTGGCGCGCCGCGCCGCCTTCCTGAGGCTGCAACGGCAGAAGTCCGATACCAAGACGGCCCGCGAGGCGATGGTGGACGAGGTCCTGAAACGTCAGGAAATCGCCCGCGTGAAGATGTCGGTCAGCACCGACGACGTCGACCAGGCCTTCCAGCGCTTCTCCGCCAGCAACAAGATGACGCCGCAGCAGATGGGCCAGGTCCTCGATCGGGCCGGCGTCGGCGTCGAGCATTTCAAGAACTACATCGCCGTGCAGATGAGCTGGCCGCGCCTGGTCAATGCCCGCTATGGCGGCGCCCGCGGCCGCATGTCGAGCCAGGAACTCGTCACCCGCATGATGGAAAACAAGGAAAAACCGGTCACCACCGAGTATTTCCTGCAGCAGATCATTTTCGTCGTGCCCGCCGCCAAGCGCAACGCGATCCTCGGCAAGCGCCAGCAGGAGGCGAACGCCTCCCGCTCGAAATTCCCGGGCTGCGACCAGTCCAAGGAGTTCGCCGCGACGATGCGGGACGTCTCGGTCCGCAGCCTCGGCCGCGTCCTTGCCCCCGAACTGCCGGAAGAGTGGAAGCCGCTGATCGAAAAGGCCTCGGGCGGCACCACTGCGACCCGCGTCACCGACCGCGGCGTCGAGTTCCTGGCCATCTGCAACCAGCGCCAGGTTTCGGACGACTTCGCAGCCGAAGTGGTCTTCCGCGCCGAAGACCTCACCAAGGCGCAGAAGGAAGGCGCGAACCCGAACGAGAAGAAGTATCTCGACGAACTGCGCGGCAAGGCCCAGATCGACTACCGCTGACAGACCGGAGTGCCCATGCCGCTTGATCGTCCGCTTGACCGCCCTCTGGCGCTGACCCAGGGCGATCCCGCCGGCATCGGTCCGGACATCACGATTGCCGCCTGGGCCGCGCGCGACAGATACGCTCTCCCGCCCTTCCTCTTCCTCGGCGACCCCGCCGTGCTGAAATCCCGCGCCGCGCTCATCGGCATCGACGTGCCGATCCGGGAAGCGGAGGCGGAGAACGCCGTTTCCGTCTTCGCGGATGCCCTGCCCGTCCTGCCGGTCCCTGCCGGCGTGGAAGTCGCCGTCGGCGAGCCGCATGTGGCGACCGCGAGGGGTACGATCGGCGCGATCGAGAAGGCCGTTTCCCTGTGCTTCGAAGGCAAGGCGGCCGGCACGGTCACCAATCCCATCGCCAAGTCGATCCTCTACCAGGCTGGTTTCGGCTTTCCCGGCCATACGGAGTTCCTGGCCGACCTTGCCGAGAAGGCGACGGGCAGAAGAATCCGGCCGGTGATGATGCTGGCCGGCCCTAAACTGCGCGCCATTCCGGTCACCATCCATATCCCTCTGAAGGACGTGCCGGCGGCGCTGACCGAAGAGCTGATCGCCGAAACCTGCCGGATCGCGCATCACGACCTCAAGACCCGTTTCGGCATCGAGAAGCCGCGGCTCGCGGTCGCCGGGCTCAACCCGCATGCGGGCGAGGACGGCGCGATCGGCCGCGAGGACCAGGACATCATTCATCCCGCGGTCTTCAAGCTGCGCGCAGAGGGCATCCACGTCTTCGGGCCGCTGCCCGCCGACACCATGTTCCACGACGAGGCGCGCGCCCGCTACGACGCGGCGATCTGCATGTATCACGACCAGGCGCTGATCCCGGCCAAGGCGCTCGGCTTCGACACGTCCGTCAACGTCACGCTCGGCCTGCCCTTCATCCGCACCTCGCCGGATCATGGAACGGCCTTCGGCATTGCCGGCCAGGGGATTGCCCGCGAAACGAGCCTCGTCGAGGCGATCAGGCTCGCCGGCGCGCTGGCGTCAAGGGCCACGGCATAATGGCGACACTCGATGGTCTGCCGCCGCTGCGCGACGTCATCCAGCGCCACGGGCTCGATGCGCGAAAAGCGCTCGGCCAGAATTTCCTGCTCGACCTCAACCTCACGCAGAAGATCGCCCGCAGCGCCGGTCCGCTCGACGGCGTCACCGTGATCGAGGTCGGCCCCGGGCCCGGCGGGCTCACCCGCGCCATCCTGTCGCTCGGCGCCGAAAAGGTCGTCGCCATAGAGCGGGACAGCCGCTGCCTGCCAGCGCTCGCCGAGATCGGCGAACATTATCCCGGGCGGCTCGAAGTGATCGAAGGCGACGCGCTGAAGACCGATTTTGCTGAGATCGCCGGGCAGGGCCCCGTCAGGATCATCGCCAACCTGCCCTACAATGTCGGCACGCAATTGCTGGTCAACTGGCTGCTCCCCGAAGACGGAAAATGGCCGCCCTTCTGGGAAAGCCTGACGCTGATGTTCCAGAAGGAAGTGGGATTGCGCATCGTCGCCGACGAGGACGACGACCATTACGGCCGGCTCGGGGTGCTCGCCGGCTGGCGGACGGAGACGCGCATGGTCTTCGACGTGCCGCCGCAGGCCTTCACGCCGCCGCCGAAGGTCACCTCGACGGTCGTGCATCTGACGCCACGGGAAAATCCCCTGCCCTGTGATGTGAACAAGCTGGAGCGCGTCACCCACGCCGCTTTCGGCCAGCGCCGAAAAATGCTGCGCCAGAGCCTCAGGCCGCTCGGCGGCGAGGCCCTGCTCGTCAAGGCCGGCATCGACCCGGCAAGGCGGGCGGAAACGCTCTCGGTGGAAGAGTTCGTCAGATTGGCGAATTTACTTTGAGGGCGCGACCGCAGCACCCGATGCACCTGTCGGCTGTCGGCGCCCTTCGGCCTTAGCGGATGTTGCCGTCCTCCTCGCCCTCGGCCGGAGACGTGCCCGTGGCCCACGTTTCCGAAAACGACGCTACGCCGTTGGGTCCGCGACCGGTTTTGCCAGGCGCAGGCCGAGAACAAGCGGTATGCCGATCGCGTAAACGACGACGACCGACAGCCAGATCGCGCCGGGCCATTGCTCCCTGACGACGAAATAGAAGCTCGAGAAAACCAGCGGAGCGATGATCGAGGCGAGGCTCACCGCCGATGCCAGCACGCCCTGGAACTGGCCCTGCCGGCTTTCATCGACCTGGCGGGTCGCCAGGGACTGTAGTGCGGGCACGCCGATGCCGCCGAGAGCGAAGACCGGCATGATCGCGAAGATGACCCAGCTCTCCGTCGCGAAGGCCATGACGATCAGCGCGATGCAGGTACCGGCGACACCAACCAGGATGGCAGCACGCTCGCCGAGCAACCTTACGGCCGGCCCCGGAAGGAGGGCCTGAGCGAGCGTCTGGCAGACACCGAAGGCGCCGAGGGAAAGGCCGATCCAAAGCCCATTCCATTGAAACGTGTCGCTTCCCCAGAGGGCCCAGCAGGTGCCATAGGCCTCGCCGGTCGCGCTGAAGATGAAGAAAGTGAAGACGATGGGCAGCACGCTCTTCACGGAGACGACCCAGCGCAGCGGCCGAAGGGGATTGAGTGCGCTCAGGTCGATCTTCTCCCGGCTGGGCGTGCGCGATTCCGGCAGCATCAGGAACGCCAGCAGAAGATTGCCGGCGTTCAGCGCGGCCGCCGCGATGAAGGGCAGCCGCAGCCAATAGTCTCCAAGGGCGCCGCCAAGCACGGGGCCAATGATGAAACCCATGCCGAACATGGCGTTGAACAGGCCGAAGCGGCGCGCGCGCGCGTCCTCGGAGGAAATGTCGGTGATGTAGGCGGTCGCCACTGAGATGTTCGCGCTCGTGAGACCGGCGATGGCGCGACCGATCAGCAGCATCCAGAGATTGGGCGCAAAAGCCAGGAACACATAGTTGACGGCCGCGCCGGCAAGCGAGATCAGGAGCACGGGCCGACGGCCCAGGCGATCGCTGAGGGCGCCGAGCACCGGCGCGAAAATGAACTGCATGACCGCGTAGAGGGCGGTCATCGTGCCGATGTAGGGCGCCACATCCTCGGCGTGTGTTACGTTCCGCAACAGCGAGGGCAGGATCGGAAAGATGAGGCCGATGCCCACGGCATCGAGGACAATGGCGGTGAAAATGACGACAAGTGATCTGTTCATGGCGCGTTCCGTTGGACGCAAGCATGCAGCGCCGCCAGGCGCCGATGGCTCGCGGTTGGGCCTGAGAGGTTGTCAGGCGTTTCTGTTCTTGGAAAACGCTGGCCGAACCATGCTCGAAAGCGCATGGATGGCGTGTGCTTGACCACCTGGACGACAATTCGTCCACCTGTTTACTCCGCCACTGAGCGGATCAAGGAAAGCGGTCGCTTTTCGCGATAAAGCCCACTTACACCAGGAGACTGGGCGCAACAAGTCCCCTTTTCGCCAATGATGAATGACTTGTAAGCGTTCACCGGGGCCGCCTTTCTCAGGCGGTCCATGGCTCGTTACATCGCCGTCAGCGCGTCTCGGTCGGGAAAACCTGTTCGGTAACGGCGACGCGAAAATCGGCCTTTGCCACGCTCGCCTCCAGTGGCGGAACGCGATGCCTACGTTTGCACCAGGAAATATCCCGCCGATCTTGGCTCTTTGCCGATCCTCAGAGCTTCGGCTCTTCCGTCAGCAGGCCTTCGACGAATTCGAACAGGCCGTGGCGGCGGTCGCGGCGGATGCGTTCGGCGCCGACGATGTGCTCCACCGCGTGGAAGGCGTTGTCGAGATCGTCGTTGACGATGACATAGTCGTATTCCCGCCAGTGTTCGATCTCGGCGCGGGAATTCAGGAGCCGCGTGCGGATCACCTCTTCGCTGTCCTCGGCGCGGCGGTGCAGGCGCGACTGCAGCTCGGTCATGGTCGGCGGCAGCACGAAGATCGACACGACATCCGCCTTCATCTTCTCCTGGAGCTGGCGGGCGCCCTGCCAGTCGATGTCGAACAGCATGTCGCGGCCCTCCGCCATGGCGGTCTCCACCGGCTCGCGCGGCGTGCCGTAGAAATTGCCGTGCACCTCGGCCCATTCGAGAAGCGCATCGGAATCGCGCAGCCGCTCGAATTCGCGGATGGAAATGAAGTGGTAGTGCTTGCCGGCGATCTCGCTCGGGCGGCGCTGGCGGGTGGTGACGCTGACGGAGATGCCGAGGGTCGGATCGGATTCCAGAAGATTGCGGGCGATCGTCGATTTGCCGGCGCCGGAGGGCGAGGAGAGAACCAGCATCAGCCCCCGCCGGGCGATCTTCACGGGCGAGGACGGCTTGCCCTGGGGCGATTGGGCCGGGCTCATGACCTACTCCAGATTCTGGACCTGTTCGCGGAACTGGTCGATGACGACTTTCAATTCGATACCGGCTGCGGTTACAGCAGCGGAATTCGATTTGGAACAGATCGTATTCGATTCCCGGTTAAATTCCTGTGCAAGGAAATCTAGCCTGCGCCCGACCGGCCCGCCCTTGTCGATGAGTTCGCCGGCGGCCGCGACATGCGCCTTCAGCCGGTCGATCTCCTCGCGGAGATCCGCCTTGGTGGCAAGCAGCGCCGCTTCCGCATGCAGCCGGTCGCGATCGAGCGTCGGCGCCTCCTGCAGCAGCGCCGCAAGCTGGAAGGAAAGCCGCTTTGCGATCTCGTCGGGCAGGCGGGACGGATCGGCCTCCACCACCTGAACCAGTTCGGCGATTCGGGCGACCTGCCCCTTGAGCACCGCGGCCAGCGCCGCTCCCTCGCCCTCGCGCATCCGTCCGAGATGGACCAGCGCCTCGCCGAGGCCGGCGAAGATCGCGGCGTCGCGGGCTGCGATCGCCTCCTCGTCCTCTTCCGGCTCGCGGATATCGACAAGTCCCCGGATGCCGAGCAGCGTATCGAGCCGCAGCGGCGACGGATCGACCAGATCGCCGAGCTCCTCGCGCAGCGCCAGCACGGCGGCGAGCGCTTCGCGGTTCAGTACCGCCTCCATCCTGGTTTCGGTGACGGTCAGGTTGAGGGTCGCCTGCAGATTGCCGCGCGAGAACTTTTCCGAAATCAGCCGGCGGACATCCGGCTCAAGCCGTTCGAGCCCCGGCGGCAGGCGCAGCCGCATATCCAGGCCCTTGCCGTTCACCGAGCGCAGTTCCCATGCAAAGCGGTTGCGCCCGCTCGACCCTTCGCTGCGGGCAAAACCGGTCATGGACTGCAGGGTCATCGGCGTCTCCAGATAATGTTCAGGCCGCTGCCGCGCTTCGAGGAGGTAAGGCGGGTCAATTGCTCGTCGGCGGCTTTTCCGCCTCGTCGCCGCCCGGCTGGCCATCGACGACGGCATCCGGACTGGCGGCGCGCTCGGCCTCTATCCTGCGCCAACGGCGGACATTGGCATTGTGTTCCTCCAGCGTCGCGGCGAAGACATGGCCGCCGGTGCCGTCGGCCACGAAATAGAGGTCCTTGGTGCGCCAGGGATTGGCGACGGCCTCCAGCGCCGCCCGCCCGGGATTGGCGATCGGCGTCGGCGGCAGGCCCTTGATCTGGTAGGTGTTGTAGGGCGTCGGCTTGGCGAGGTCCGATTTGAAGATCGGCCGGTCGGAGGGTTTTCCCTCCCCGCCGAAGAGCCCGTAGACGATCGTCGGGTCCGATTGAAGGCGCATGCCCCTCTCAAGCCGGTTGATGAAGACCGACGCCACATGGGCGCGCTCGTCATCCTTGCCGGTCTCCTTCTCGACGATCGAGGCGAGCACGACAAATTCCTCCTTCGTCTTGATCGGCAGGTCCGGATCGCGGCGTTCCCAGATCTGATCGACCATCCTCTGCTGCGCCACGCGCATCTGCTGGATGATGTCGGCCCGCTTGCTGCCGCGCGAGAACTTGTAGGTGTCGGGGCGCAGGCTCCCCTCCGCCGGCAGTTCGGCCGGCAGGTCGCCTTCGAGCACCGGGTCTTCCGCGAGCCGCAGCATCATCTGTCGGACGGTCAGCCCTTCCGGCAGGACGACGGAATAGAGGATCGACCTGCCCTCCTCCAGGACTTCCATGATGTCCTTCATGGAAGCATGCGCCTTGATCTCGTATTCGCCGGCCTTGAGGGTCTCGCCGCCGCGCAGGTAGCTCGCCGTCACATAGCGGAAGACGCGGGCATCGGAGATGATGCCGTTGCGTTCGAGATTGCTGGCGATCTCGGCCAAGCCGGCGCCGGGGCGAACCATGAAATGCGTGTTGGCCTCCAGCGGGCCCGGATCCTGGAAGGCCGAGATCATGTAATAGAAGCCGGCGACCGCGGCCACGCAGATGACGACGACCATCGTCATCACGAAGTTCAGGAAGATGACGACCTGGCTGCGCGCCTTCTTCGAACGCCGCGGCGGCTCGGGTACGCGCTCCGGCTTCAGGGCCTCGTTCGGCGATTTCGGGATGATCGGCCCCCTGCCGTTGCCGGGCGGCAGCTCACTGGCATGATTCGTGTCGCTCAACCGCGCCCCCCTAGAAATTCGTTGCTTTCGACCGCTGTTTGGCCAAGCAATGCGGCAAAAAACAGGTCCAGCAGATGATATCAGCCGGACCGGAAAGTCCAGCCGTCATTCCGGGCACAGCGTTCAACTATGCGTCGTACCGGCGCAGCACGAGGGAGGCGTTGGTGCCGCCGAAACCGAAGGAATTGGACAGCGCCACGTTGATCTCCCGCTTGCGCGCCTTGTGCGGCACGAGGTCGATCGCCGTTTCGACATCGGGATTGTCGAGGTTCAGCGTCGGCGGCGCGATGTTGTCGCGGATCGCCAGCGTCGAGAAGATCGCCTCGACCGCCCCGGCAGCCCCCAGGAGATGGCCGATCGCCGACTTCGTGGACGACATCGATATCCTCGAAGCGGCATTGCCGACGAGACGCTCGACGGCGCCGAGCTCGATCGTGTCGGCCATGGTCGAGGTGCCGTGCGCGTTGATGTAGTCGATATCGGAAGCCACGATGCCGGCCCGCTTCAAGGCGGCGGACATGCAGCGGTAGGCGCCCTCGCCGTCCTCCGAGGGCGCGGTGATGTGGAAGGCGTCGCCGGAAAGGCCGTAGCCGACGACTTCCGCGTAAATCTTGGCGCCGCGCGCCCTGGCATGCTCCAGCTCTTCGAGGACGACGATGCCGGCGCCCTCGCCCATGACGAAACCGTCGCGGTCGCGGTCATAGGGGCGCGAAGCCTTCCGAGGCTCGTCGTTATGCTGGGTGGACAGCGCCTTGCAGGCGGCAAAGCCCGCCAGCGAGATGCGGCAGATCGGCGATTCCGCGCCGCCGGCGACCATCACGTCCGCATCGCCGAGCGCGATGAGGCGCGCCGCGTCGCCGATCGCGTGCGCGCCGGTGGAACAGGCCGTAACGACGGCGTGGTTCGGGCCGCGCAGCTTGTGGCGGATCGATACCTGGCCGGAGACCAGGTTGATCAGGCGGCCGGGGATGAAGAAGGGCGAAATGCGGCGAGGCCCCTTGTCGCGCAGCGTATAGCCCGCCTCGACGATGCCTTCGAGGCCGCCGATGCCCGAGCCGATCAGCACGCCGGTGGCGATCTGGTCCTCGTCCGTCCGAGGATGCCAGCCGGCATCTTCGAGCGCCATGTCGGCGGCGGCCATGCCGTAGATGATGAAGGGATCGACCTTGCGCTGTTCCTTCGGCTCCATCCAGTCGTCGGGATTGAAGGTGCCTTCGGAGCCGTCGCCGGTCGGAATGCGGCAGGCGATCTTGGCAGGAAGGTCGTCGACCTCGAATTCCGTCACCAGGCGGGCGGAATTCCTGCCGGCGAGCAGCCGCTGCCAACTGACTTCCGTTCCGCATCCAAGAGGAGATACCATGCCGGTACCGGTGATAACGACCCGTCTCATCGCCAGCGTTCCACCCTGTATTTTCTCATGTTTAGAACGTTTCCTCACTCCAGGGACCAGCCCTAAGTGCTGAAACGGCCCGTGCGAGCGGGCCGTTGTCGGGATCTGCCTTAGGCTCTATCCCCAATTTATCGCGTCGATCAGGCCTGAGCCTTCTCGATGAATTTCACGGCATCGCCGACGGTCAGAATGGAATCGGCAGCGTCGTCCGGGATTTCAACGCCGAACTCTTCCTCGAAAGCCATGACCAGTTCGACGGTGTCGAGCGAGTCAGCGCCAAGATCGTCGATGAAGCTGGCGCCTTCGACGACTTTGTCGGCATCGACGCCGAGATGGTCAATAACAATTTTCTTCACGCGTTCTGCGATATCGCTCATGTCGGTTTCCTCGACCTTTTGTCTTATCGAATGCCCGCTTGGCATCCGCATCCCTGTTAGAACCCGCAACCGCCGCCGTCTCGACGCCGGTGCCGGCAAACCCGTTCGCCCCTCGTCAGGTTCCAGCCATCTCACGCTCACGCAATATGACGGCCTGCATTTCGGGGTGACCATTCACAGTCATTGGCCCGCTTAACACGGTTTCAGTGTTCCGCAAAGCCAGAATTTGTTCCATCCCACAGCCGCCAACAACCGATTGCAACGCACTTCGAGATGCCGCCCGGCGGATCAGATCATCGCCATGCCGCCGTTGACGTGTATCGTCTGGCCCGTGACGTAACTCGCCTCGTCGGAGGCAAGATAAAGGACGGCGGCGGCGATGTCCGCGCCGGCGCCCATGCGCTTCATCGGGATCGCGCCGAGGATCGCTTCCTTCTGCTTGTCGTTGAGCTTGCCGGTCATGGCGCTTTCGATGAAGCCGGGCGCCACGCAGTTGACCGTCACGTTGCGGGTGGCGATCTCCTGGGCGAGCGACTTGGAGAAGCCGATCATGCCCGCCTTGGAGGCGCAGTAGTTCGCCTGGCCCGGATTGCCGGTGACGCCGACCACGGAGGTGATGTTGATGATGCGGCCATGGCGGCGGCGCATCATCGGATGGGTAAGCTCGCGCGTCAGGCGGAAGACCGCCGTCAGGTTCACTTCGAGGACCGAATCCCAGTCCTCGTCGCTCATGCGGACGAAGAGGCCGTCCTTGGTGATGCCGGCATTGTTGACGAGGATGTCGACGCCTCCGAGCTCGGCTTCCGCCTTCTCGCCGAGCGCCTTCACCTCGGCGCGGTCGGACAGGTTGGCCGGGAAGATCTTCACCCGGTCGCCGAGCTCGGCGGCCAGCGTCTCCAGCTTCTCGACGCGCGTGCCGTGCAGGCCGACCACGGCCCCCTGCTTGTGCAGCATCCTTGCGATCTCTTCGCCGAGCCCGCCGGTCGCGCCCGTCACCAGTGCCTTGCGGCCGGTCAAATCAAACATGATGTTGTCCTCTTTTTAGAGCGAATAGCGAATAGCGAATAGCGAATAGATTTTCATCGCATCATCGCAGGCTCTTTCTATTCGCTACTCCCTATTCGCTATTCGCTATTCCAATCAGCCAACAATGGCGGCGAGCGCCGTCTCGATATCGGCCGGCGTGTTGACGGCAATGCCGGAAATATTCTTGTCGATGCGGCGGGCAAGGCCGGTCAGCACTTTTCCCGAACCGATCTCGTAGAGTGTCGTGACGCCGTTGGCGCCGAACCATTCGACCGTCTCGCGCCAGCGCACCTGGCCGGTCACCTGGGTGACGAGCAGCTTGGCGATCTCGTCCGCGTCATAGGCGGGGGCGGCGCGCACGTTGGCGATCACCGGCACGACCGGGTTCTTCTTTTCCACCTTGTCCAGCGCGTGGCGCATGGCGTCCGCCGCCGGCGCCATCAGGTCGCTGTGGAAAGGAGCGGAAACGGGAAGCATGATGGCGCGCTTGGCGCCCTTTTCGGTCGCGAGCGCCGCCGCCTTCTCGACCGCCGCCCTGGAGCCGGAGATGACGAGCTGGCCGCCGCCGTTGTCGTTGGCGATCTGGCAGACGCCTTCGGCCTTTGCCTCTGCACAGACGGCCTCGACGTCCTCATGCTCCAGGCCGATGATCGCCGCCATGGCGCCCTGCCCGACCGGCACCGCCGTCTGCATGGCGTCGCCGCGGATGCGCAAGAGCCGCGCCGTATCGGCGAGCGAGAAGGTTCCGGCGGCACAGAGGGCCGAATATTCCCCGAGCGAGTGGCCGGCGACATAGGCGACCTTGTCGGCAAGGTTGAGGCCGCGCGCCTCCATGACGCGGATCGCCGCCATCGAAACGGCCATCAGGGCCGGCTGCGCGTTGGCGGTCAGCGTCAGCGTCTCTTCCGGGCCGTTCCACATGATGTCGGAAAGTTTCTGGCCGAGCGCCTCGTCGACGGCCGCGAAGACCGCACGGGCTTCCGGAAAGGCGTCCGCCAGATCCTTGCCCATGCCGACGGCCTGGCTGCCCTGCCCCGGGAACGTGAATGCGATGCTCATGGGATATGTCCTTCCCTCATGCTTTGCGCCTCTCCATTCACATTTGGGCATCCCGAGTCAAGGAAGCACGCCTGCAAAACCGCTGAAAAGCCTGGATATTGCCTCTTGCGCTGCAGCAAATCCCGCTTAAAGTCCGCCTGCTTTTCAGGACGGGACTTCATTTCATGAAATATAAGAGACTCGGCCGCACGGAACTCTCCGTGTCGGAAATCTGCCTCGGCACCATGACCTGGGGAACGCAGAACACGGAAGCGGAAGCCCATGAGCAGATGGATCATGCTTTCGAGAACGGCATCAACTTCTTCGACACGGCCGAACTCTATCCGACCACGCCCGTGGGACCCGAGACCTATGGCCGGACGGAGGAGATCATCGGCACGTGGCTGAAGAAAGGCGGCAAGCGCGGAAACCTCATCCTTGCCTCCAAGATCGCCGGCAGCGGCCGGCCGCATATCCGCGGCGGGCGCGACATCGGCGCGGCAACCATCCGCGAGGCGCTCGACGCCAGCTTGAAACGCCTGCAAACCGACTATCTCGACCTCTACCAGATCCACTGGCCGAACCGGGGCACCTATCATTTCCGCAATTCCTGGACCTTCGACGCGACCGGGCAGGATCGCGAGAAGGCGGCGGCGGACATCGCCGAAATCCTCGAAACGCTGGGCGAACTCACGAAGGAGGGCAAGGTCCGCGCCGTCGGCCTTTCCAACGAAAGCGCCTGGGGCACGCTGAAATACCTGCGCCTTTCCGAGGAGAAGGGCCTGCCGCGGATCGCCTCGATCCAGAACGAATACAACCTCCTCTACCGGCAGTTCGATCTCGATCTTGCGGAAACCGCCCATCACGAGAATGTCGGGCTGATGGCCTATTCGCCGCTCGCCGCCGGCATCCTGACCGGCAAGTACCGGAACGGCGCCCGCCCCGCAGGGTCTCGGGCGACGATCAACAGGGACCTCGGCGGACGCCTGCAGCCGCTGCAGGAGCCGGCGGTGAGGGCGTATGTCGAGGTGGCGGCGAAGCACGGCCTGGACCTCCCGCAGATGGCGCTCGCCTTCTGCCTCTCGCGGCCCTTCACGACGTCCGTCATCATCGGCGCGACATCGATGGCGCAGCTCAGGACCGACATGGCGGCCGCCGATCTGAAGCTTTCCGAAGAGGTGATGAAGGACATTGCCGAGGTTCACCGGCAATATCCGATGACGCTGTAAGCGGAAAACGCTTATGCGAAAACCGTGCCGGGAGCGTTGTTCCGGCACGGCCGGCAATCCGGAGGCGGCGGGCCCGACGCCACTCCCTTGCCCGACGGCGCCCCTCAGAGGCCTGAGCCACCATGATCGCCGCGGATTTTGACATTTGCCTTCGGAATGGGTAGGACCCGCCGCAATGTGCGGCTGCGATCATTGCGGCCACGGCGCGCGCGCCGGAAAAATCCGAAAGACCGACAGATGACCGATTACAACGGCGCCCTCCCGGCGATCGCCAAGGCGTTGGAGAAACGCGGCTACGTAACCCTGACCCCGGTTCAGCAGGCGATGCTCGACCCCGCCCTGGTCGGGTCCGATGCGCTCGTTTCGGCGCAGACCGGCTCGGGCAAGACGGTCGCCTTCGGGCTTGCCATGGCCCCCACCCTCCTCGGCGAAGAGGAAAGGTTCCGCCGGGCCGGCAGCCCGCTCGCGCTCGTCATCGCCCCCACCCGCGAGCTCGCGCTGCAGGTCAAGCGCGAGCTCGAATGGCTCTACGAGATGACCGGCGCGGTGATCGCGAGCTGCGTCGGCGGCATGGATATCCGCAGCGAGCGCCGGGCGCTGGAGCGCGGCGCCCATATCGTCGTCGGCACGCCCGGCCGTCTCTGCGACCACATCCGCCGTAATGCGCTCGACATGTCGGAGATCAAAGTCGCCGTATTGGACGAGGCGGACGAGATGCTCGATCTCGGTTTCCGCGAGGATCTGGAATTCATCCTCGAAGCCGCTCCCGACGCCCGGCGGACGCTGATGTTCTCGGCAACCGTGCCGGCGGCGATCGCCAAGCTCGCCAGGAGCTACCAGCGGGACGCGGTGCGCATCTCGACGGCGGCGGAGGAAAAGCAGCATGTCGACATCGAATACCGCGCGCTGGTCGTCGCACCGGCCGACCGCGAGAATGCGATCATCAACGTGCTCCGCTATTACGAAGCGACCAATGCGATCGTGTTCTGCTCGACCCGCGCGGCCGTGAACCATCTGACCGCGCGTTTCAACAACCGCAATTTCTCCGTCGTCGCGCTGTCCGGCGAGCTGACCCAGAACGAGCGCACCCACGCGCTGCAGGCGATGCGCGACGGCCGCGCCCGCGTCTGCATCGCGACCGACGTCGCCGCCCGCGGCATCGACCTGCCCGGTCTCGACCTCGTCATCCATGCCGACCTGCCGACCAATCCCGAAACGCTGCTCCACCGCAGCGGCCGCACCGGCCGTGCGGGACGCAAGGGCATCAGCGCGATGATCGTTCCGCTGAACGCCCGCCGCAAGGCCGAGCGCCTGCTGGACGGCGCCGGCATCGCCGCCGCCTGGGCTCGCCCGCCATCGGCCGAAGACGTGCAGCAGCGGGACGAGGAACGTCTGCTCGCCGATCCGATCTTCGAAGATGCCGTACGAAGCGAAGACGAAGAGGCCCTCGTCGCAAAGCTCGTCGCCCGGCATAGCGCCGAAAAGCTCGCGGCTGCTTTCGTCAGCCTCTACCGGGGCAGATATTCGGCACCGGAAGACCTGGCGGAGGTCTCGCTCGACGGCGGCCGGAAGCCACGCGATGCCGGCGGCGAACGGGGCGATCCGGCCTCCCGGCCGCTGACGCCGCGGGGCGATTTCGGGCCGGCCGTGTGGTTCTCGCTCTCCGTCGGACGCAAGCAGCGCGCCGAACCGCGATGGCTCATCCCGACGATCTGCCGCAGCGGCGATCTCACCAAGAGCGAGATCGGCGCGATCAAGATGCAGGCGGATGAGACCTTCGTCGAAATCGCCGCCGACCATGCAGACCGCTTCCTGCAGAAGCTCGGCAAGGACCGGATGATGGAACGCGGCATCCGCGTGACGCGGCTCAGGGAAGCGCCGGATTTCAGCAGGTTCAGCCGCGAGGCGGCCGAGGATGGCCGCACGCCGCGGGAAGGACCCCGCCTGGACAAGCCCGGAAAGGACGGCCCCCGGACGGAGGGACCCTGGAAGAATGCCCCCCGGAAAGACAGGCCTTTCAAAGACAAGCCTTTCAAGGACGGGCCTTTCAAGGACGGGCCGCGCAAGGATTGGCAGGGAAAGGGCAAGCCCGCCGGGAAGGACCGCGACGAGCGGCGCCTCGACGACGAGGTCTGGGGCAGCCGGCCGAAGGGCAAGCCCGACAGGAAGCCGGCCGATGGCAGGGGCAATGCCCGGGCCGCCGAGGTACGCGATGCCGGCTCTCCCGAAAAATCCTTCAGGGAGAAGCCTTTCAGGGACAAGCCTTTCAGGGACAAGGCGCCCAGGAAGGACAAGCCGAAAACCGGCGGAAAGGGCAAGCCTGACCGGCGGACCTGACCTGCTGACGGCGGGGTGACGCGCATTCGCACGTCACCGCAAGAACCTGACACCGCAGGAAGATGCTGCAAACGATGTGTCGGCGCCCCCTTGCCTTCTTTCCAAAAATCCGTATAAGCGCGCTGTTCGAAACACCCGGTCTTCTGGCTGGTGGCTGAACGGAGGGCAGGTTCGCGAAAGCGGACCGCAGGGACCAAAGGGTCCAAGCCTCCCGTGTCTCCGCTCTCGACCGTCTCGATCAAACAACTTTTCTTGCTTGGCTTTCCAAAGCCTCTCAGGAGCAGTCGTTGAGGCTTAGCCGCCGAGGTCCGGGTCAAGACAACCGCAAGAAAAGGCAAAGCTTACATGGCTCTTTACGAACACGTATTCCTTGCCCGGCAGGATATGTCGCCGCAGCAGGTTGATGCCCTCGTCGAACAGTACAAGGGCGTCATCGAAGCGAACGGTGGCAAGGTCGGGCGCGTAGAAAACTGGGGTCTCAAGTCCCTCACCTACCGCATCAAGAAGAACCGCAAGGCTCACTACGCCCTGATGGACATCGACGCGCCGGCTCCGGCCGTGCACGAGATGGAACGCCAGATGCGCATCAACGAAGACGTCCTGCGCTACATGACGATCGCCGTCGAGAAGCACGAGGAAGGCCCGTCCGCGATGATGCAGAAGCGCGACCGCGACGACCGTCCGCGCCGCGACGGCGACGACCGTGGCCCGCGCCGCGACTTCGGCGACCGCCCGCCGCGCCGCGAATTCGGCGACCGTCCTCCGCGTGAAGGCGGCTTCGGCGATCGTGGTCCCCGCCCGGACCGCGCTCCGCGCGAAGACCGTGCGTAACCTGAGCTAGAAGGAGAAAAGACAATGGCTGACGTATCCTCCGCTCCGGCACGCCGTCCGTTCCACCGCCGCCGCAAGACCTGCCCGTTCTCGGGCGCCAATGCGCCGCGGATCGACTACAAGGACGTACGCCTCCTGCAGCGCTACATTTCCGAGCGCGGCAAGATCGTTCCGTCCCGCATCACGGCCGTTTCCCAGAAGAAGCAGCGCGAACTCGCCCAGGCGATCAAGCGCGCCCGCTTCCTCGGCCTGCTGCCCTACGTCCTGGCGTGATATGAAATATCAGCCTTCGGATTCCTGATCCGAGGGTTGGACAGACTGCCGGCAAAGCCGCCACACGCTCCTCCGTCATGCTCGGGCTTGTCCCGAGCATCTGCAACGATAAGATTTTATCGAGGAATGCAGATCCTCGGCACAAGGCCGAGGATGACGCCGAGTAAGAGGCAAGGTTTGCCAACAAACCAACCGACCCTTGGATTAGGAATTCAAGAGTCGGACCTCCCTTCCGCGATGGGCGCGGATCGGAAACCCTAAATCCCATGTTGGGGACGAAGGACCTGAGAAGAAGATTCAGGTACCCTCCCCTAACTGCTTGAATTGGCAGGACAGCGAGACCGTGACGAACAAGTATCAGACCGTGCTGCCCACCGGCATCCTCGCCGGCATTGCCGCCACCCTGCTCGTGCTGGGTGCGAACGCGCAGTCGTCTTTCGCGTCCATGCTTTATGCCGCCTCCGCGCTGCCGATCCTGGTCGCGGGCCTCGGCTGGGGCAACCGCGCCGCCGTCGTCGGCATCGTGACGGCGGCCGTGCTCGGCGCTCTCCTCGTCTCGCCACTCTTCGCGCTCGCCATGGCGGTCTTCACGCTGATCCCGGCGGGCTGGCTCAGCCACCTCGCCAACCTGGCGCGTCCCGCCTCCGAGCTCGGCGGACCGGACAACCTGATGGCCTGGTATCCGATCTCGGACATCCTGCTGCATCTCTGCGGCCTCGTCACGGTCGCGGTCATCGCGCTCGGCGTCGTCATCGGCTACGGACCGGAGCTCACCGGGCAGATGGTCGACGCCATGACCGAGGCGCTCAAGACCCAGGAACCCGCCTTCACGCCGGACCCGGCCGGCATGGAACAGACCAAGGCGATGCTCGTGCTGATGCTGCCGCTGGTGCAGGGCGGCATCTGGGTCATGCTGCTGTTTGCCGCCTTCTACATCGCCGTGCGCATCGTCTCCCGCTCCGGCCGGGCGCTTCGCCCGCGCGAGGACATGCCGTCGGCGCTGCGCATGAACCGGCATGCCATCTTCATCTTCCTCGCCGGCATCCTGCTCACCTTCCTGGGCGGCGTTCCGGCGCTGATCGGCGCGGTGATCTGCGGCACGTTCGGCGCCGGTTTCCTGATGGCGGGTTTCGCCTCCATCCATTTCCGCAGCCAGGGCAAGGATTGGCGCGTGCCGGTCCTCGTCCTCTGCTACCTCGCTTCGATGCTCCTCCTGCCGGCGATCGCCATCCTCGTGCTCGGCCTGTCCGACACGCGGCGGACGATCGCGCTCACCCCGGTCAAGGCGCCGATCAATCCCGATGAAAACAAGAATTGAGACTTAGAAAGGAAATCCAACCATGCAAGTCATCCTGCTCGAACGCGTGCCGAAGCTCGGCCAGATGGGCGAAGTCGTGAAGGTTCGCGACGGTTTCGCCCGCAACTTCCTGCTGCCGCAGGGCAAGGCGCTGCGCGCCAACGAAGCCAACAAGAAGCGTTTCGAAACCGAGCGCGCCACGCTCGAGGCCCGCAACCTGGAGCGCAAGGGCGAAGCCCAGAAGATCGCCGAAGTGCTCGACGGCAAGTCCTTCGTCATCGTCCGCGCCGCCGGCGAAACCGGCCAGCTCTACGGCTCGGTCGCCGCCCGTGACATCGTCGAGACGCTCGCCGCCGAAGGCTTCAACATCGGCCGCAACCAGGTCGATCTCAACCACCCGATCAAGGAGATCGGCATCCACAAGGTCACGCTGCACCTGCATTCGGAAGTCGAGATCTCGGTCGACGTGAACGTCGCCCGTTCGCCGGAAGAAGCCGAGCGCCAGGCCAAGGGCGAAAGCCTCACCTCCGTCGACGCCATCTACGGCGTGGACGAAGATGCCCTGCGTCCGGAAGACTTCTTCGATCCGGAAGCCGCCCGCGAGGAAGAAGACGAAGCCTGATCGCCCGCGACAGATCATTCAAAAACGCCCGGCCCCGCAAGGTCCGGGCGTTTTTTTGTCCGTTTCGGTATAGAATGGCGGTTGGCTCGGGCGATTCGGCGCCCGTCGCAGTCAATCGGTTTTACCGTTTCACAGCGTTTTTTGTTTTCTGCTGCGAGCGGCTCTGTGGATTGCTGTGGGAATCGCTTTTGCGCGTATCGCCCCGAGCCCCGAGCATCTACAACCGAAAACCTTGACGGACAGGGACGGATAAAAAGACCATGAACGACGCCGTGCGCAAGCTCGCCAATCTCCAGCCGGCCGAACCTCATTACCGCGAAGCTCCGAACAATATCGAGGCCGAACAGGCGCTCTTGGGCGCTATCCTCGTCAACAACGACGCCTATTACCGCGTCTCGGATTTTTTAAAGCCCGTCCATCTCTACGAGCCCCTGCACCGGAAAATCTTCGAGGTCGCCGGCGATATCATCCGCATGGGCAAGACCGCCAATCCGGTGACGATCAAGACCTTCCTGCCGACCGAGGAGAAGGTCGGCGACCTGACGGTGGCGCAGTATCTCGCCCGTCTCGCGGCCGAGGCCGTGTCGATCATCAACGCCGAGGACTACGGCCGGGCGATCTACGACCTGGCGCTCAGGCGCGCGCTGATCACCATCGGCGAGGACATGGTCAACATCGCCTATGACGCGCCGCTCGACATGCCGCCGCAGACGCAGATCGAGGATACCGAGCGCCGCCTCTTCGAGCTTGCCGAGAACGGCCGCTACGACGGCGGCTTCCAGTCGTTCAACGATGCGGTGGCGCTGGCGATCGACATGGCGGGGGCGGCCTTCGAGCGCGACGGGCATCTCTCCGGCATCTCGACCGGCATCATGTCGCTGGACGCCAAGATGGGCGGGCTGCAGCGCTCCGACCTGATCGTGCTTGCCGGCCGTCCCGGCATGGGCAAGACCTCGCTCGCCACCAACATCGCCTACAATATCGCGGCCGCTTACGAACAGGACGTCAATCCGGACGGTACGTTCAAGGCGAAGAACGGCGGCGTCGTCGGCTTCTATTCGCTCGAAATGTCGGCCGAACAGCTCGCCACCCGCATCATCTCTGAGCAGACGGAGGTCTCGTCGTCGAAAATCCGCCGCGGCGACATCACCGAGGCCGACTTCGAGAAGCTCGTCGCCTGCAGCCAGATGATGCAGAAGGTGCCGCTCTTCATCGACCAGACCGGCGGCATCTCGATCGCCCAGCTCTCCGCTCGCGCAAGGCGCCTGAAGCGCCAGCGCGGCCTAGACTGCCTGGTGGTCGACTATATCCAGCTCATGACCGGCGCCGGCAAGGCGGGCGAAAACCGCGTGCAGGAAATCACCCAGATCACCACGGGCCTGAAGGCGCTCGGCAAGGAGCTGAACGTGCCGATCATCGCACTCTCGCAGCTCTCGCGCCAGGTGGAAAGCCGCGAGGACAAGCGCCCGCAGCTTTCCGACCTGCGCGAATCGGGCTCGATCGAGCAGGACGCCGACGTGGTGCTCTTCGTGTTCCGCGAGGAATATTACGTGAAGAACATGGAGCCGCGCGATATTTCCGATCCGAAATACCCGGAATGGGAAGCGCATATGGACAAGGTGAAGGGCACGGCGGACGTCATCATCGCCAAGCAGCGCCACGGACCGACCGGCACGGTGAAGCTCGCCTTCCAGTCGGAATATACCCGCTTCGCCGATCTGGCCGATCCGAGCTTCACGCAATACGAAGAGCATTGAGATCGGTTCGATTTGACAGACCGCCTTCATGTTGGCATGATCGCCAACATGAAGGCGGAATTGCTTTACCGCTCGAAAAGCGTGCTATCGGACGGTGCCATCGTCGAGATGGTCGTCTGGAAGGTTCCGCATCCCGTATTGGGTAGTCAGCACGCCTACAAATACAGCCTGTTCTACGGTTACGAAGGACGGCGGATCGTCGGCTACGACAATGAAAGAGGCAAAGGCGATCACCGGCATCTTAACGACCACGAAGAGAGCTATACCTTTTCGACTGTTGACGCTCTGATCCGGGATTTTCTTGCCGATGTGCGTGTAAGGAGACAGCGCCGATGACCACCGCCACGATTCGAATCCAGAAGGACGACGAGGCTGTACTTCAGCAGGCCGCCAAAGGCTTCGCCGAGGCTTGGAAAAGCGGCGAGCCGCAGGCCCACGTCTTCAGTTTCTCCTCTCCCGAACAGCTCTTTACGGTGCTGACACCGAAGCGGTGGACGCTGATCGAAACCCTGCAGGGCCTTGGCCCCTCCACCTATCGCGCCTTGGCTCATGCCCTTTCCCGCGATGTGAAGCGCGTCCATGAGGACACGGCGGTGCTGATCGAATGGGGACTGGTAAAAATCAACGAGGACGGCCGCATCCACGTGCCCTATGAGATCATCCACGCGGATTTCGACCTGCGGAGCGTAGCCTGATTTCAGGCGGCTTCCAACCGTTGCCGGTTCCGGGCGGCTGCGGCCGTCCGGTACGCCGGGATCCCCTCAGTGCCCCGCGGGCGCTGCGCGATAGGCCTCCCGGCCGGCGACCCATGTGCGCCGTACCGCCGGCGCGGCGCCTTCCGGCCACTCGACCAGCACGAGGTCGGCCTGCTTGCCGGCTTCGATCACACCGCGGTCGCTCAGGCTCAGGGCGCGCGCCGGATTGCCCGACACGAGAGGCCAGAGCGCATGAAGCGGCCCGACGCCGTCGGCCTTCAGCCGCGCCAGGCCGAGCAGCATCGCCGGGTAGTAATAATCCGAGGCGAGGATGTCGCAGAGGCCGTCGCGGATCATGTCGGCTGCTGCGACCGAATCCAGATGACTGCCGCCGCGCGCCGCGTTCGGGGCGCCGAAGACGATGAAATCGCCGGCATCGCGCGCGGCACGTGCCACCCGCCTGTTCATCGGGAACTCGCTGATCCGCGCGCCGCGGGCGCGGAAGAAATCGCGCGTCTTGATCTGGCTGTCGTCGTGCGAGAGCATCGGGGCGCCGGCGGCCCGGCCGAGCGCCGCCACTTCCTCGATCGCTCCGGGCACCTGCGGCCTGCGTTCCCACATGTCGCGGACGAGCGAGACCATGTCCGGCACCGGGACCTTCGCCCGCTTGGCCCGTTCCGCCATCTTCGCGGCGAAAGCGGGGGTTTCCGGATCGACCGCCGGGAAGGCCGGATCGAGATCGAACGGCCGCTCCTGCAACGGCACGGAGGGATCGAGCATCACCATCGACGTATGATCGTTGAAGGCGATCGAGGGCAGGCGCGGACCGGAAAGCGCCTCGCGGATCAGGCCGACGGCTTCGAAGCAGAAGGTTTCCCAGCGCAGCTGCACGCGGTTGTCCACCGTCAGCCGCGGGGCGAGCGCATTGAGGGCGGAAACGACGGCGCGGCCGTTTTCCACCGATCTGAGCCCCGGCTCCCAGCTCAGCGTCAGGGCATGATAGGCCGTCGCGATGCCGTTGGCCGCAAGCTGGCGGTCCGTGTCGAGCAGGGCGGCGGCGACCGGGAGCATGGTGCCGGGCCGCGGCATGATCTGCCGCTCGAAGGCGTCGCCATGGATATCCACGAAAGCCGGCGCGAGGATATGACCGCGGCCGTCGATGACATCCGCCCCGTCTCGCGCGCCGTCGATCGCCGTGATCCGGCCGTCCTCGACGCGGACGGAGGCTCGCTCCAGACGGTCACAGAAAACCACCGTCGCACCCTCGATCACAGTTGCCGGATTGTTCTGCATCGGCCCCATCCGATAAAAAGAAGAGGCGCGGCAGCCGTGTCACCCTGACCGGCCGCGCGCCATCCGCAGCTTCTATCCAGCCGGTGTGACAGATTTGCGAAACTCCCTGTGCACCGGCGTCGAGTGGGAACAGGATGATTCAGCCTCGCAAGGCCGGGGAGAGCCTCCCCGGAACATCGCCTCCCAAAAGATTGTGCAGCGCGAGGGATTTTCACGCAGCGGTCTTTTTCCCGCCTTCGAAACCGGTAGGATCGCCGGAACATCCCTCATGCGCGACGAGCAGAAATGACCGATTTCGAGACCGAACTTTCCCCTCCCGACGATTTCGACATTGCGCCTGTGCGCCTGACGGTCGATCTCGGAGCGCTCGCCGACAACTGGCGGGAGATGGCGCGGCGTTCGGGAAGCGCGCGGGCGTCGGCGGTCGTCAAGGCGGATGCCTACGGCCTCGGGCTCGAAGATTGCGGCACGGCGCTTTACGAAGCCGGCGCGCGGGATTTCTTCGTCGCCGTCGCGCAGGAAGGGGTGACGCTGCGCGCCTATGCGCCGGACGCCCGCATCTATGTGCTCGCCGGCATCTGGCCGGGCCAGGAGCCTCTGTTCTTCGAGAACGATCTCGTGCCGGTGCTCGCCTCCGAGGAGCAGCTCGCCTTCTGGATGTCGGTCGTGTCGGAGCATGGCGACCACCCCTGCGCCCTGCACGTGGATACCGGCTTCAACCGGCTCGGCATTCCGCTCAAGGACGCGATCGCCTTTGCCGGCGACGTCTCGCGGCCGGCGAGCTTCTCGCCGGTGCTGGTGCTCTCGCATCTCCACAGCGGCGACACGCCCTCCTCGCCCCTCAACAGGCAGCAGCTCGAATCTTTCCGGAGGGTTGCGGAGGCTTTCGAAGGTATCGAATCAAGCCTTTCGGCATCCGCGGGAATCTTCCTCGGCCCGGAATACCACTTCGACCTCACCCGGCCCGGCATCGCGCTCTATGGCGGCGAGTCCGTGCACGGCATGAAGCCGCTCAAGCCCGTCGCAAAGGCGGAGGCACGCATCGTCCAGATCCGCGAGGCCGATGAGGGCAGCACCGTCAGCTACGGCGCCACGCACCAACTGTCGCGCAACAGCCGGCTCGCCGTCGCCGCGGCCGGCTATGCGGACGGCTATCTCCGTTCGCTCTCCGGCTCGGGCGTGCCGCTCAGGGCCGGCGGCACGCCGGGCGCCTGCGGCTTCGTCGCCGGCCGCAGGGTGCCGGCCGTCGGTCGGATCACCATGGACCTGACGATCTTCGACGTCACCGACGTTCCGCCATCCGACATCCGCGCCGGCGACTATATCGAACTCTTCGGCCCCGACATGCCGCTCGACGAGGTGGCACGCGCCGCCGGCACGATCGGCTACGAGCTGCTGACCGGTCTCGGACTGCGCTACGAACGGCGGTATGTCTATCCCGATGGCTGAGCGCCCCTCTTGGAAGCCACGATCGACCATGCTACAAGAGAACAAAAGGAGATCGAAATGACCGAGATCCATCTCAGCGACAAGCACAAGGCTTTCATCGAGGAGCAGGTGAAGGCCGGGGCCTACAAGGATGCCGATGAAGTCGTTGCCGCGGGGTTGAGCCGCCTTGGAAGCGAGAATGAGTTGCTGAAGCAGATGATCGCCGAAGCGGACGCGCAGTTCGAACGGGGGGAGTATCTTACCTTCACCACGGCCGACGCCCTTGCCGATTCTGTTATCGAACGGGGGATGCAGCTATTAAACAGAAAAAGCTGACCTACTCTCCCCTCGCCGATCAAGACCTCCTCAACATCTTCCTTTATATCGCAGCCGAAGACCCGGTGGCTGCCTCACGTTTTGTTCGTGACCTTGTCCAAAAGATGGAATGGATTGCGTTGAGCGGTTTTCCCGGCGCTCCGCGCGATGAACTTTCGCCAGGTTTGAAGGCGCTGCCTTATCGCCGACGTTGCATCTACTTTCGAACGACCAAGACGACGGTACGCATTCTCGGTGTCCTGCACGGCCACCAGGATGTCTCTCCAGACGATTTCAAGACAGACGAAAACTGACCTGACCCCATGGCAAAAGCAAAAACCCAATTCGTGTGCCAGAACTGCGGCACGGTGCACAGCCGCTGGGCCGGCAAATGCGACGGCTGCGGCGAGTGGAACACGATCGTCGAGGAAGACCCGATGGGCGGCATCGGCGGCGGTCCGGGCCGCGTGCCGAAAAAGGGCCGCGCGGTGGCGCTCACCACGCTTTCCGGCGAGACCGAGCAGGCGCCGCGCATCCATACCGGCATTTCCGAACTTGACCGGGCGACCGGCGGCGGCTTCGTGCGCGGCTCGGCCGTGCTCGTCGGCGGCGATCCCGGCATCGGCAAGTCGACGCTGTTGATGCAGGCCGCCGCCGCCCTTTCCCGCCGCGGCCACCGGATCATCTACGTTTCCGGCGAAGAGGCGGTGGCGCAGGTGAGGCTGCGCGCCCAGCGCCTGGGTGCCGCCGACACGGACGTGCTGCTCGCCGCCGAAACCAATGTCGAGGATATCCTCGCCACCGTTTCCGACGGCAAGCGGCCGGACCTCGTCATCATCGATTCGATCCAGACGCTGTGGAGCGACACGGCCGATTCGGCCCCCGGCACCGTCACCCAGGTGCGCACCGGCGTGCAGGCGATGATCCGCTTCGCCAAGCAGACGGGTGCCGCCATGGTGCTCGTCGGCCATGTCACCAAGGAGGGCCAGATCGCCGGTCCGCGCGTGGTCGAACACATGGTCGACGCCGTCCTCTATTTCGAGGGCGACCGCGGCCATCACTACCGCATCCTGCGCACCGTCAAGAACCGATTCGGCCCGACCGACGAGATCGGCGTCTTCGAAATGTCCGACAAGGGGCTTCGCGAAGTCTCCAATCCCTCCGAACTTTTCCTCGGCGAGCGCAATGCCAAGGCGCCGGGGGCCGCCGTCTTCGCCGGCATGGAGGGCACGCGGCCGGTGCTGGTGGAAGTCCAGGCGCTGGTGGCGCCGACCTCGCTCGGCACGCCGCGCCGCGCCGTGGTCGGCTGGGATTCCTCGCGGCTTTCCATGATTCTCGCGGTGCTGGAGGCCCATTGCGGCGTCAGGCTCGGCCAGCACGACGTCTATCTCAACGTGGCGGGCGGCTACCGCATCTCGGAGCCGGCGGCGGACCTTGCCGTCGCCTCGGCGCTGGTCTCCTCGCTCGCCGGCCTGGCGCTCCCCGCCGATTGCGTCTATTTCGGAGAAATCAGCCTCTCGGGCGCCGTGCGGCCGGTTTCGCAGACGGCGCAACGCCTCAAGGAGGCCGAGAAACTCGGGTTTTCAGGCGCCATGCTGCCCGCAAGCTCGGCCGAAGTGCCGAAGGGCGGGAACGGGCGCTGGACCGAGATCGACGACCTGCCGGACCTCGTCTCGCGCATTGCGGGTTCCTCGAACCGGCTCAGGCCGGCCATGGAAGAGGATTGAGCGCCGGGGCGGCAGAACGGACGAAGGGCAACCGGGCTGCCGGACATTCATCCACATGCCGCAAGCCCCGGAAGATGATTGATCTTCCGTTAACAGGTCCGCTGTTGTATGACGGCTGCGAGACGGCGGGGCGCTGTCGCGAAGTCGATCAGTTCGGAGTAGTTCATATATGCCCATCACGATTTTCGACGGTATCGTCATCGGCGTGACGCTGTTTTCCGCCGTGCTTGCCATGGTTCGCGGTTTTTCGCGGGAGGTGCTGTCGATCGCAAGCTGGGTGGGCTCGGTTGCCGCCGCCTATTATCTCTATCCGCTGCTGCTTCCCTACGCGAGGAACTACACGGCCGACGACCGCATCGCGATCGCCGCCTCCGCCGGCATCATCTTCCTGATCGCGCTGATCGTCATCTCCTTCATCACGACGCGCATCGCGGATTTCATCATCGACAGCCGCGTCGGCGCGCTCGACCGCACGCTCGGCTTTCTGTTCGGCGCGGCCCGAGGCATCCTGCTGCTCGTCGTGGCCGTGGCGTTCTGGAACTGGCTGGTGGCCGCCAACGCGCAGCCGGCCTGGGTGACGCAGGCAAAATCGAAGCCTTTCCTCGACACGCTGGTCGCGCGGCTGGAAGCGGTGCTGCCCGACGATATCGAGCCGCAGATCCGCGCCCGCATCATGGGCCGCGAGGAAGCGCCCGCCGATGGCGCCGCCGGACAGGATCAGCCGCCGGCGGAAGATGCGCCTTCAACAAATAATTGACGTTATCTTGCGCTTGATGCAGCGCGAAACGTCACCATTTGTGGTAACATTCGAGTTCAAGCGAAGAACGGGCTGGGTTTCGGGGAGAAATTCCCCGGCCGGCCTTTCCATTTTTCCGAAAGGGATAAGGGGCCAAGATGAGCGAGCCGGTTTCCGAGACGTTTGACGGCAGAAGCGTCCACGAATGGGATGGCGATACGCTTCGCGAGGAATGCGGCGTCTTCGGAATCCTGGGGCATCCCGACGCGGCGACGCTGACGGCGCTCGGCCTGCACGCGCTCCAGCATCGCGGCCAGGAGGCGGCCGGCATCGTCTCCTTCGACGGGCTGCGCTTTCATTCGGAACGCCGCATGGGCCTCGTCGGCGACCACTACACCGACCCCGCGACGCTCGCGAAACTCCCCGGCAACATCGCCATCGGCCATAACCGTTATTCGACGACCGGCGAAGTGGCGCTCCGCAACGTGCAGCCGCTCTTCGCCGAACTCGAGGTCGGCGGCATCGCGATCGCCCATAACGGCAATTTCACCAACGGGCTGACGCTGCGCCGGCAACTGATCGCCGGCGGCGCCATCTGTCAGTCGACGTCCGATACGGAAGTGGTGCTGCATCTCATCGCCCGCTCCCGCTATGCCTCGACCGCCGACCGGTTCATCGACGCGATCCGGCAGATGGAGGGCGGCTATTCCATGCTCGCCATGACCCGCACCAAGCTGATCGCCGCCCGCGACCCCACCGGCATCCGGCCGCTCGTCATGGGCGAGCTCGACGGCAAGCCGATCTTCTGCTCGGAAACCTGCGCGCTCGACATCATCGGCGCGAAGTTCATCCGCGACGTGGAGAACGGCGAGGTCATCATCTGCGAGGTCCAGCCGGACGGCTCGATCACCATCGACGCCCGCAAGGCCGGCAACGGCCAGCCGCAACGCCTCTGCCTGTTCGAATACGTCTATTTCGCCCGGCCGGATTCCGTCGTCGGCGGCCGCAGCGTCTATGTGGCGCGCAAGAACATGGGCATCAACCTCGCCAAGGAAGCGCCGGTCGAAGCCGATGTCGTCGTGCCGGTCCCGGACGGCGGCACGCCCGCCGCGCTCGGCTACGCGCAGGAAAGCGGCATCCCGTTCGAATACGGCATCATCCGCAACCATTATGTCGGCCGCACCTTCATCGAGCCGACGCAGCAGATCCGCGCCTTCGGCGTCAAGCTCAAGCATTCCGCCAACCGGGCGATGATCGAGGGCAAGCGCGTCGTGCTGGTCGACGATTCGGTCGTGCGCGGCACCACGTCGCTGAAGATCGTGCGGATGATCCGCGACGCCGGCGCCAGGGAAGTCCACCTGCGCGTCGCAAGCCCGATGATCTACTATCCGGATTTCTACGGCATCGACACGCCGGACCGCGAAAAGCTGCTCGCCAACCAGTACGACAGCCTGGAGGCGATGTGCCGGTATATCGGCGCGGATTCCTTGGAATTCCTGTCGCTCAACGGCCTCTACCGCGCCGTCGGCGGCGAGGACCGCAACGACGCCCGGCCGCAGTTCACCGACCATTACTTCACCGGCGACTATCCCACCCGCCTGCTCGACAAGGACGGCGAGACGATGGGGCGGAAGGTTTCGGTTCTCGCCAGCAACGGCTGAGGCGGCAGGATCGGTTGCATTCGGCGGCAAACGCTTTAGAAGGCTGCGAACGCAGCCTTCAGTTTGTTGACAGGCCAGCAACCTTTCCGTCGTCATGCTCGGGCCTGTCCCGAGCATCCAAGCCGTTGATCGTGCAGATCCTCGGCACAAGGCCGAGGATGACGCGCGAACCTGGTGGCGGTTTGTCGGCAGTCTCAAGGCGCGGCGACGTAGCCTTCTTTTTTATGCCGTGAGACCCCGAGGTGAGCAGATGAATATCGATTTGAAGGGCAGGATCGCGCTGGTCACCGGCGCGTCGCGGGGCATCGGCTATTTCACGGCATTGGAGCTGGCGCGGACCGGCGCGCATGTGATCGCCACCGCCCGCACGGTAGGCGGCCTCGAAGAGCTCGACGACGCGATCAAGGCCGCCGGCGGCACCGCCACCCTCGTCCCCTTCGACCTTACCGACATGGCCGCGATCGACCGGCTCGGCGCCTCGATCTTCGAGCGCTGGGGCAAGCTCGACATCCTCGTCGCCAACGCCGGCATCTTGGGCGTCATCTCGCCGCTCGGCCATATCGAAGCGAAGGTGTTCGAGAAGGTGATGCTGACCAACGTGACGGCCACCTGGCGGCTGATCCGCTCGGTCGAGCCGCTGCTGGTCCGTTCCGATGCCGGCCGGGCGCTGATCATGTCTTCGGGCGTCGCCAGCAAGGCGCCGGCCTTCTGGGGCGCCTATGCGATCTCCAAGGCGGCGGTGGAGAACATGGCCCGCATCTGGGCGGCCGAGACCAGCCACACGCCGCTCAAGGTCAACATCGTCAACCCCGGCGCCACCCGCACGGCCATGCGCGCCCAAGCGATGCCCGGCGAAGACCCCGAGACCCTGCCGCATCCTTCCGAAGTGGCCGAGAAAATCCTCTTCCTTGCCTCCCCCGAGCTGAAGGACAGCGGCCGCCTGTTCGTGGTGCGCGAGAACAGGTTCGTGGATTTCAAGGCGCCTGAGTGATCGAATTGAAATCTGTACTGTCGGAAAAATCGCCTCTTTAATCTTCAATTTAGAGGCGTTACATTTAAATTGGTAGCGTGAGGCAAACCATGGCAAATGTGGCACTGAAAAAGGAAATTGAAGGTGTAGTGGCGCAATGGCCTGCTATGCCGCAATTCGATCTGCCCAGATTTGCAAACGACAACAAGGGCGATGCGCTCTCTTCCTTCAGCAGGCAAACAAAAGCTTACAACCTGGATATGGCGAAACGGCGTAGCAATATGCTCTTGCTCATCTCGCAACTGGAAGACATTCTAGCACGTGCGAGTGCTGCAGGTAATGAGGAGCACGTGCGTGAGCTTATCTCTGAATTGGCTCCTGTTTGGGAAGTGATCGATGAAAGAATTGACAACGCGATAGCTACTCTCAATGTTGGAGCAGAGCTTCGCGAAGGACTTGATTTTATCTACGCCCACGGTTCGGTGTCTCATAAGAGGGTCGCGAAACATATCGAAAAGAGATATCGCGAACTGGCATTGGAACGGGTCAGGCTTTTTCAGGATATGAAAGATCGCTTGTCCCGTGTCATATGGGACCATGACCCGGATGCTCGCGGCGGTCCTGCTTTTGACAAGGCTGATGATCTGATCGCTTTTCTGAACTCCTGAGGCGAGTAAGCTTGAAACTTACCGCCACTCCCCGGTTTACCCGCGCCTATAAGGCTCTTCCGGAGGACGCGAAGGAGTTAGTCCAAAAGGCATTGAGATTGTTTGTCGAAAACCCAAGGCATCCGGGACTGCATTTCGAAAAGCTCAAGGGAAGCGACTACCGGACGATAAGACCGGACCGGGGCAAATATAGAATTGTGCTGCGAGGAGAAGGCTCTTCGTTCGAACTCGTTGATGTAGATCGGCATGATGTCGTTGATCGCAGGTATGGCTGATCTGCCCCCTTGACCAAACCCTCCCTGCGCGCCATAACCTCGCCCATGAAAACGGCGATTTCCATTTGTGGGATCATTATTCGCTAGCGTATCCGCTGGCCCGGCCGTTTTCGTCTCTCGAAAAGCCTTGAAGACAAACGACCCGGTCCGGCCGGGCGCCTGCTGTCGGGAGATTTTTCGATGAGCTTTTCGCTCAAGCTCTACAATACGCTGACCCGCGAAAAGGCGGAGTTCAAACCGATCGACCGTCAGAACGTGCGCATGTATGTCTGCGGCCCGACGGTCTACGACTACGCTCATATCGGCAACGCGCGGCCCGTGATCGTCTTCGACGTGCTCTTCCGGCTGCTCAGGCATGTCTATGGCGAAAACCACGTCACCTATGCCCGCAACATCACGGATGTGGACGACAAGATCAACGCCCGGGCGCTGCGCGATCATCCCGGCCTGCCGCTCAACGAGGCGATCCGCGCCGTCACCGAAAAGACCGAGCGCCAGTTCCACGCCGATGTGGCCGAACTCGGCTGCCTGGAGCCGACAGTCGAGCCGCGCGCCACCGACAATATCGAACAGATGATCGGCATCATCGACAAGCTGATCGCCCGCGGCCATGCCTATCTGGCGGGCGGCGAAGTGCTGTTCGACACGAAATCCATGCGCGACTACGGCCGGCTTTCCAAACGCCCGCTGGACGAGCAGCAGGCGGGCGCCCGCGTCGCGGTCGACGCGCACAAGAAGAGCCCCGGCGACTTCGTGCTCTGGAAACTGTCGAGCCACAACGAGCCCGGCTGGGAAAGCCCCTGGGGCCGCGGCCGGCCGGGCTGGCATATCGAATGCTCGGCGATGAGCGGGCGCTATCTCGGCGAGGTCTTCGACATCCATGGCGGCGGGCTCGACCTCATCTTCCCGCACCACGAGAACGAGATCGCCCAGTCGCGCTGCGCCCACGGCACGGAGGTGATGGCGAATGTCTGGATGCACAACGGCTTCGTGCAGGTCGAAGGCCGCAAGATGTCGAAGTCGGAAGGCAATTTCATCACCATCTACGATCTCCTGCACACGGAAACCTTCGGCGGACGCAAGTGGCCGGGCGATGTGCTGAGGCTCGCAATGCTGATGACGCATTACCGCGAGCCGATCGACTTTTCCATGAAACGTTTGGAAGAGGCGGAGCGGCTCCTCTCCAAATGGCCGGCGGCGGACCCCTCCGATGCGAGCCCCTGCGACACCGTCCTGGAGGCGCTTTCGGACGATCTCAACACGGTCGCGGCCGTGCAGGCTCTGCATGCGCTGGCGCAGGAGGCTCACTCCGACAAGGCGCTATTGCCGGTCTTTGCCGCCAGCGCCAACCTCCTCGGCGTGCTGCCGCAGAAGACGGAAATCGACGAGGCGCTTGCGTCAGCCGTCGACGCGCTGGTCGCCATGCGGATCGAACTCCTGAAAGCGAAGAATTTCGCCGAGGCCGACAAGATCCGCAACGAGCTTGCGGAAAAGGGAATCCAGCTCAAGGACGGCAAGGACCCCGCAACCGGCGAACGCGTCACCACCTGGGAGGTGAAGAGGTAGGATGGACGCCGTTGCGGCACTTGCATCCACCCCCCTCTGCCCTGCCGGGCATCTCCCCCTCAAGGGGGGAGATCGGCAAGCCGCACCGGCTTCCCGAAACATTAATGTCGGTCTGCGCCGCTTCGGCAATCTCAAACATGAATTGGAGGCGAAGCTCGGCTACTATCCGATCTCCCCCCTTGTGGGGGAGATGCCCGGCAGGGCAGAGGGGGGTATAGTCCGGGCAGGTCATCTCAAGGAGGGTCGAATGCCGCACGCACCGGTCCCGCCGCAACGGCGTGCCAATGCGAAGCGCATGCGCAAGAGCCTGACCGATGCTGAGCTGAAGCTTTGGAACGCGCTTCGCGCCCACCGGTTGATGGGGCTGAGCTTCCGCCGCCAGATGCCGATCGCCGGTTACATCGCCGATTTTGCCTGCCCTACCCATCGCCTGATCGTGGAAATCGACGGAGCGCAGCACGGCAACGATGCCGATCTTCGTTATGACACGGATCGGACCCGGCGCCTCGAACAGGATGGCTGGACGGTCCTGCGCTTCTGGAACGATGATGTTTTGAAAGACATCGACAATGTCTGTCTGCATATTCTGACAATTGCCGGAGAGGCTTAGGCGATCATGAATGGCATGGCTTTCTCCGTTGCACGCACCCCCCTCTGCCCTGCCGGGCATCTCCCCCACAAGGGGGGAGATCGGATTGCAGCGAAGCCTCGCCTCCAGTTCACGTTTGTGATTGCCGAAGCGGCGCAGACTGGCATTACAGTTTCGGGAAGCCGGTGCCTCTTGCCGATCTCCCCCCCTAGTGGGGGAGATGTCCGGCAGGACAGAGGGGGGTAGCACACGGCTAATCTGGCCACAGGAGGAGCATCCATGAGCGACATCATCCATACCGGCGGGTGCCAGTGCGGCGCGGTGCGCTACCTTGCGGAAGGCGGGCTCGGCTTTCCGCATCTGTGCCATTGCCGCATGTGCCAGAAGGCGGCGGGCAATTATTTCATGCCGCTTGCCGGCGTGAAGTGGGAGAATTTCAGGCTCACCCGCGGCGAGCCGGCCTGGTTCCAGTCTTCCGGGACAGTGCGGCGCGGTTTTTGCGAAAAATGCGGCACGCCGCTCTTCTATGACGGGTCGAGCGACCATATCAGCATCACGCTCGGTTCGCTCGACGATCCGGAAAGCGTGAAGCCCCGGCTGCAGACCAATCTCGCCCGCAAAATGTCCTGGTTCGGCGAATTGGACCGGCTGGAACACGACGCGGCCATGGACATGACGCCGGAGGAGGAAAAGAAGGTCGCGGCGGGCAATCGCCAACATCCGGATCACGATACGGAAGTCTGGCCACAGGAGGAGCATCCATGAGCGACATCATCCGAACCGGCGGCTGTCAGTGCGGCGCGATCCGTTTCCGGCTCGCCGGAGAACCCCTCGATTCGTCCATCTGCCATTGCCGAATGTGCCAGAAGGCGTTCGGCGCCTACTACGCCCCGCTCGTGGCGACCGGCGAAGCGGAACTCACCTGGACGCGCGGAAGCCTCAAGTATTTCCAGTCGTCCAACCATGTGAGACGCGGCTTTTGCGAGATGTGCGGCACGCCGATGACCTATGAGGCCGCCGACGGCATCGGGCTTGCGGCCGGCAGCTTCGACGACCCGGCATCGCTGCCGCCGGTCGTGCAGTTCGGCATCGAGGCGAAGCTTCCCTTCGTCGACCGGCTGCACGAACTGCCCGGGCGGCACACGATGGACGATATCGATTCCGCCCCTTTCCTGGACGACATCGTTTCCTACCAGCATCCCGATCACGATACCGAAACCTGGCCGCCGGAAAACTGGCAGAAGGAGAAGAGACAATGACCGAAAAGCTAAAGACAGGCGGCTGCCAGTGCGGCGCCGTGCGCTTCCGCATCCATGGCGAACTGGGGCGCGCCTCGATCTGCCATTGCCGCATGTGCCAGAAGGCCTTCGGCGGCTTCTTCGGGCCGCTCGTCAGCGCGCCGAGGGACGGCGTCGAGTGGACCCGCGGCGAGCCCAAATATTTCCAGTCCTCCGTCAATATCGACCGCGGCTTCTGCGAGGACTGCGGCACGCCGCTCACCTACCGCTATCCCGGCGGGCTGGAACTGGCGATCGGCGCCTTCGACAACCGCGACGACCTCGCACCGAAGATCCAGGTGAACTATTCCTCGCATATCCCGTGGGTGACGACGATCTTCGACGCCCCGATCCGCGACAGCGCCGAGGACATCGCCAAGCAGGAGCAGATCATCTCCTTCCAGCACCCCGACCACGACACCGAGAACTGGCCGGCAAAGGGCCTCCATCTATGACGGAAGTTCTCCGCACGCTCTATCCCGAAATCGAGCCCTACGAGACGGGCCGGCTCGATGTCGGCGACGGCCATGTGATCTATTGGGAACGGGTCGGCACGAAAGGCGCCAAGCCCGCCGTCTTCCTGCACGGCGGCCCCGGCGGCGGCTGCAACCCGAACCAGCGGCGGCTCTTCGATCCGGAACTCTACGACGTGCTGCTCTTCGACCAGCGCGGCTGCGGCCGTTCGACGCCGCATGCGAGCCTGGAGGCCAACACGACGTGGCATCTGGTCGCCGATATCGAGCGCCTGCGGGAGATGGTGAGCGTCGAGAAATGGCAGGTCTTCGGCGGCTCGTGGGGCTCGACGCTGGCGCTCGCCTATGCGGAAACCCATCCCGAACGGGTGAGCGAGCTTCTGGTGCGCGGCATCTATACGCTGACGCGGCCGGAGCTCGACTGGTACTACCAGTTCGGCGTCTCGGAAATGTTCCCGGACAAGTGGGAAGCCTTCGTCGCGCCCATTCCGGAAGAGGAACGCCACGAGATGATGGCCGCCTACCACCGCCGCCTCACCGGCCCGGATAAGGCCGAGCAGATCCGCTGCGCCAAGGCCTGGAGCGTCTGGGAGGGCTCGACCATCACGCTGCTGCCCGACCCGCAGCTCGCCGCCAGCCATGACGAGGACATGTACGCACTCGCCTTCGCCCGCATCGAGAACCACTATTTCATGAATGCCGGCTGGCTCACGGACGGGCAGCTCCTGCGCGACGCGGTGAAGCTCAAGGGCATTCCGGGCGTCATCGTGCACGGGCGCTACGACATGCCCTGCCCGCTGAAATATGCCTGGCGGCTGTCGAAGGTCTGGCCGGACGCGGATTTTTCGATCGTCGAGGGCGCCGGCCACTCGGTCTCCGAACCCGGCATCACCGACAAGCTGATCCGCGCGACGGACCGGTTTGCGGGGAAGGTCTGAGTTCCGATGTGCCCCAACGTTACCCCCCTCTGCCCGGCCGGGTAGAGGGGGGTACCGCGACCACCAGCATAACTTCGCTCCAGGAGGAGCGCCCATGACACGCGAACGCATCTATCTCTTCGACACCACGCTCCGGGACGGACAGCAGACGCCCGGCGTCGATTTTTCCGTCGAGGACAAGATCGCCATTTCCAACATGCTCGACGAGTTCGGCATCGACTATGTCGAGGGCGGGTATCCTGGCGCCAATCCGACCGACACCGCCTTCTTTTCCGAAAAGCGCACGGAGAAATCGAAGTTCGTCGCCTTCGGCATGACCAAGCGCGCCGGCATTTCCGCCTCCAACGATCCGGGGCTCAGCGTCCTGCTGCAGGCGAAGAGCGACGCGGTCTGTTTCGTGGCGAAAAGCTGGGACTACCATGTGCGCGTCGCGCTCGGCTGTTCGAACGAGGAGAACCTCGAAGCGATCCGCGAGAGCGTCGAGGCCGCCCGGCATGCCGGCAAGGAGGCAATGGTCGATTGCGAGCATTTCTTCGACGGCTACAAGGCCAATCCCGAATATGCGCTTGCCTGCGCGAGAACGGCCCATGACGCCGGCGCCCGCTGGGTGGTGCTCTGCGATACGAACGGGGGCACGCAGCCGGGCGAGGTGCGCGCCATCGTCGAAGCCGTGATCGCATCCGGCATTCCGGGGGCTTCGCTCGGCATCCATGCCCATGACGACACCGGCCAGGCGGTCGCCAATTCGCTCGCCGCGGTCGAAGCCGGCTGTCGGCAGATCCAGGGCACCCTGAACGGCATCGGCGAGCGCTGCGGCAATGCCAATTTGGTGACTCTGATCGCGACGCTTTCCCTGAAGGACGCCTATGCGACGCTTTACGAGACGGCGATCGACCCGGAGCGGCTCTCCGGCCTCACCAATCTCAGCCATGCCTTCGATGAGCTCCTGAACCGCTCGCCGAACCACCAGAGCCCTTACGTCGGCGCGTCCGCCTTCGCCACCAAGGCCGGCATCCACGCCTCGGCGCTCCTGAAGGACCCGCGCACCTACGAGCATGTGACGCCGGAAAGCGTCGGCAACTTCCGCAAGGTCATGGTGTCGGACCAGGGCGGCAAGTCGAACTTCATCAACGCCTTGAAACGGCGCGGCATCGAGGTCGCCAAGGACGATCCGAAGCTCGACCAGCTCATCGCGATCGTCAAGGACCGCGAGGCCTCCGGCTATGCCTACGAGGGCGCCGACGCAAGCTTCGAGCTGCTCGCCCGCCGCACGCTCGGCACCATCCCCGATTTCTTCTCGATCGAAGGTTTTCGCGTGATGGTGGAGCGCCGCTTCGATTCCCACGGGCGGATCAAGATCGTCTCGGAAGCCGTCGTGAAGATCGTCGTCGACGGCGAGACGCATATGTCGGTCGCCGAAGGGGACGGCCCGGTCAACGCGCTCGACCGGGCGCTGCGCAAGGATTTCGGCAAGTACCAGCACGAGATCGACGACCTCGTTCTCGCCGACTTCAAGGTGCGTATCCTCAACGGCGGCACGGAGGCGATCACCCGCGTGCTGATCGAATCCACCGATTCGAGCGGCGTGCGCTGGTGGACCGTCGGCGTCTCGGAAAACATCATCGACGCCTCCTTCCAGGCGCTGATCGATTCCGTCATCTACAAGCTGATGAAGAACCGGGAACTGGCGGGGAAAATCGCGGCGGAGTGATGCTTCTCCGGAACCTTGGGTAGGCTGCATGGTTAGGGACTATCAACTAGGAGGAAGTCCCATGAAGCCAATTTCCTTGATCGCGGCTGCCGTCGGGATGGCAGCTTTCGCGTTCCAACCGGCCTTTGCCGACTGCGTCGACGTCACCGGGTCCGTAAACAAGGAGGCCCGCAGCGGCATCGCCAAGGACGGCACCCGCGCGCCTCTGGAAGGCAATGCGGGCACGCAGGCACAGACCGATACCGCAACCGGAACGACGACAACCAGCGCGGATGCCGCCACCAAGCCACCGCAGAAGGACGGCGCAACGATGCCGATGGGTGAAAGCAGCAATCTTGCGACATCCAACCAGGACGCCGTCGCGCAACAGAAGGGCGGGGAAACCGCCGCTTCGGCCGCCACGCAGGATAAATGCGATTAATCCCTCCGAGGCGTGAACCTCGGGTGAGAGCAAGTCACTTGGCCGCAGGTGATGCGGCCAAGTCCGGGCTGGTATGGCGAAATCCGCGGCCCTCAGACCTCCTCGAAAGACAGGCCCCAGTCCTCTTCGCCGTACCACTCCTCCCCCGTGGGCGGTGTGCGCCAGCGAAGGCTACGCACCTGATAGCCCCGGCGCGAACGGAAGGCCTCTGCCAGCCCCGCATGACGGTCTTCCGGCGGCGGCTCCTGCCCTTCCGCCCAGACGAAGGAGACCGGCTGCAGGAATTTCGCGCCGAAACCGGCGGCGCGCCGGTCGACCATCAGGAACCCCGCAATGCGGGTGAAGCCCGCGCGCCTGCCGTCCTCGACCGCCGGTATGCCCAACGGAAAGAGCGCGCGGCCGGAGACCGCCAGGTTGTCGATCCAAGCGGCCGGCGGATGGTCGAGCGCGAAATTGGCGTAGACGACATCCGCGTCGTCCTTCGGCCATTCGGTGGCGTCGCCCGCCACGACCTCGACATTCCGATAGCCGGCAAGGTTCTGCCGCGCCCGGTCGGCCAGCGCCTCGTCATATTCGATCGCGATCACCCGGCCCGAGGGTCCGACGAGCTCCGCGACGATCGCCGTGTAATATCCCGTTCCGGCCCCGAGATGGGCGACCGTCTCCCCTTCCCGGATCGCCAATGCATCGAGGGCCCCCGCATGCAGCGACGGCATGCCGTTGTTGACCCCGCGCTTGGTGTCGAGGCCGATCAGCACGTCCTGATAGAGGACCAGCGGATCGTCGGAAGCCAGTTCCCGGTAGTTGCGGAAATCGCTATAGACCCACGGCGCCGGCCCGACGAATTTTTCGCGCGGCACTTTCGCAAAGGCGGCAAGAAGCCGGCCGTTCCGGGCCACCCCGGCCTTCGCCAGCATCTGCCTCGCATAGATTTGCCGGTGCAGCGGCTCATTCTCAACGGCCATCCGAGCTCCCCACTTGTCTTCTCCATCTCTGCCGAACGGAGGATATGATGCGGCGCCTCTACCGTCCATCGCGTTCTGTGCGCGACGCGAGAGCATGCAGTTCACCCTCTCTGCACATTCTATCGGCGCGTACATCCTATCCCGCTCCCGTCGCCAGGCCATGTCCGGCGCTGCCGGCAGGATCGCGGCAGGTCATGGATCCTTCACCGAAATGAATTGGTTCGGCTCAACCTGTTCGTTTAGAGCGAAGGCAACCAGAACAAGCATCATGGAAACACCCTCATGGCCACCGATACCGCCCCGGACGTGGTGAAGAACGAAGACACGCCGCGCGGGTTCGCCTTCGGGCTGGCGGCCTATTTCCTCTGGGGTTTCCTGCCGCTCTATCTGAAAGCCGTCGCCCATATTCCTTCGCTGGAAGTTCTGGCCAACCGCGCCATCTGGTCGGTGCCCGTTGCAGGCCTCGTGCTCGTGCTCATCCGCCGCACGGGCGATCTCAAGGTCGCGCTCAAGAACCCACGCATGCTCGCCATGGCGACGCTCACCGCCGCGATCATCGGCGCCAACTGGGGCATCTACGTCTGGGCGGTCGCGGCCGGCCGCACGCTGGATGCGGCGCTCGGCTATTTCATCAACCCGCTCTTCAGCGTCCTTCTTGCCGCCGTCGTCCTGAAGGAACGGCTGGCGCCGGCGCAGATGGCGGCGATCGGGCTTGCGGCCGCCGCAGTGGCGATCCTGACGATCGACGCCGGCGGGCTGCCATGGGTGTCGATCGCGCTCACCGTCACCTGGGGCTTCTACGCGCTCTTCCGCAAGACGCTGCCGATCGGCCCGAACCAGGGCTTCTTCCTGGAAGTGCTTCTGATCAGCATCCCCTGCCTGCCCTACGTGATCTGGCTGGAGGCCACGGGCCAGGGCCATCTCACCAATTCGAGCGGCTGGGATGCCTTCATCCTGATGGCCGCCGGCGTCGTCACCGCCGGGCCGCTGATGATCTATGCCAACGGCGCCAAGCTGCTGAAACTCTCGACCATCGGCATCATGCAGTATATCGCGCCGACGATGATCTTCCTGGTCGCCGTCTTCGTTTTCCACGAGCCGCTCAGCTCCGTGAAGCTCGGCGCCTTCGTGCTGATCTGGGCGGCGCTCGTGCTCTACACCTGGTCGATGCTGAGAAGCCGGTAGCCGCGTCGAGGCGGATCAGAGCCTGGAGATGACGGCGTCTTCGCCGTCGGATGGCGGGCGCTCCTCGCCGCGCTCCAGGATCGCCGGAACGATCTGCTCCACGTCCGGGATGACCAGCGGCTGGACGAGATGGGCGCGGTGGATGAAACCCTGCTCGCGCATGTGGGTGATCAGGTCCAGCATCGGGTCCCAGAAGCCGTCGATATTGGCGAAGGCCATCGGCTTCTCGTGGCGGCCGAGCTGCGCCCAGGTCATGATCTCGACGATCTCCTCCAGCGTGCCGATGCCGCCCGGCAGCGTCACGAAAGCGTCGGCCCGTTCGAACATCTTATGCTTGCGCGCGTGCATGTCCTCGGTCACAATCAACTCGTCGAGCTGGCCGAGAGAGTGGCGTGTCGCCTCCATATCGACAAGAAATTCGGGAATGATGCCGGTGACCTGACCGCCGTTCGACAGAACGCCGGCCGCGACCGCACCCATGATGCCCTTCGTGCCTCCGCCGTAGACAAGCCGAAGCCCGTGGGCGGCAATGGATTTGCCGAGCGCGCGGCCCGCCGCGATATAGGCGGGATCGCGCCCCGGCTGAGAGCCGCAGTAAACGCAGATGGATCGAATCGGCAACAGTTTTCTCCGTGAGGCATCGAGGCAAGGGCGGGAACAGGGCCCCGATCGCCAAAATTGACGGGAAATGCCCGGAAGAGCAAGGGTTTATAGCCCGAAAAGCTTGTGGAGGCAGGAGGAAAGGGTTAATCCGAATATGCGACGGTAAAGCATCGTTCTTCAAATCCGACTTGAATTCTGCCGGAAGGATTTTGGAACCCGTCGGGAGAGAGATATTGATGATCAGAAACCGCGCCGGCTGGCTGGCCCTTTTCGCACTTGCCATCGCATCGCTGCTGATGGTGTTCTTCGTGTTGCCGAGGATCAACCATGACGCACAGCCGCTCGGGGATGCGATCAATGCGGCCGGCAATGCCGTCAAGGACGCGGTGACGGACACGCAGCAGGCCGCCAAGCCGCCGGAAACCCCGCTTTCCGGGCAGGCCGCCGTTCCCGCGGCGCCGGCGGCATCCCAGGCCGCCAAGCCGCCTGCCGCGGCCGAGCAGTCCGCTGCCGGCATGACGTCTCCCTCCTTCGACGTGCTGCGCGTCGAGCCGGACGGCTCCACCGTCATCGCCGGCCGCGCCGAACCCCATTCCACGCTCGAAGTCACCGACGGCACCTCCGTCATCGGCAAGGTCGATGTCGGCCCGAGCGGCGATTTCGCCATTCCCCTCGACAAGCCTCTGCCGCCCGGCGACCACCAGCTCGTGCTGAAGGCGACCGGCAAGGACGGCAAGGCGACGATGTCCGAAGAGACCGCGACGATTTCCATTCCGACCGACAACAGCGGCAAGCTGCTTGCCCTGGTGACCAAGCCGGGCAAGGCGAGCCGCGTGGTCGCCATGCCGTCGCCCCAGGAAAGCGGCAAGCCTGCCGCACCCTCCGCGACCGCCGCGACGGTCCCATCGGCGGCACCGGCCGCTCCCGCCACCGATACCGCCGCCGCCTCGCCCCTCTCGGCACCTTCGGCGCCCGCGGCACCGGCTGCAAATGCCCCCGCCGGCACGCCCGCCCTGCCGGCGGCCTCGTCCGATCTCGCCGCCGCAGCACCCAATATCCCCGCTGCCGTACCGGCCTCTCCGCTTCCGGGAGCTGCAACCGCGGCGCCGGAACTGCAGGTCACCGCCGTGGAGATCGAGGGAACCAAGATTTTCGTCGCCGGCGTCGCCAAGCCCGGCATGTCGCTGCGCGGCGCGGCCGACGGCCAGCCGATCGGCACCGCCCGGGCCGGCCAGGACGGCAGCTTCGTGATCGAGGGAACGCGCGAACTTTCAGTCGGCGACCACCGGATCTCCGTCGAAGCGCTCGGCGCGGGCGGCGAGGTCCTGGTGCGCGTCGAAGTGCCCTTCAACCGTCCGGCCGGCGACCAGATCGCCGCCGTCGCCGCGCCGCGCGACGGCGATGCCGCGGCCATGCTCGAGGCCGGCGCCTTCGACAAGCTGCGCAACGAGACCGTGCGCGCCTTCAACCTCTTGCGCGGCCTTTACGAGGCCGGCCGGGTTCCCTCAGCGGAGCAGATGGCCGCCGCCCGGTCCGCGACCTCGATCGCGCTGAAATCGCTTTCCGAATACCGCCTGCCGGCCGATGCCGCGGCCGCCGCCCGCGCGATCGCCGAGACGACCTCCAAGGATGCGGCAACCGCGCTCGCGGCGCTCGACGCGCTTCCGAAGGACGTCGCCGCCGTCGGCGCCGGCCTGAAGCAGATCGGCGAACTGATCGCCCGCGCCGTCGGTCCGGCCATCGCCCGGGGACTCGACGGCGTCGAGGTGGCGGCGAGCGCGCCCGCCGCACCGGCCACGGCGACGGATGCGGGCAGCGCCCGGACCATCCAGCAGGCGCCGCTCACCCAGAGCGAACGTGCGTCCGTGATCATCCGCCGCGGCGACACGCTGTGGCAGATCTCCCGCCGCGTCTACGGCCAGGGCGTCCGCTACACGACGATCTATCTCGCCAACGAGGACCAGATCCGCAATCCGGACATCATCCAGCCCGGCCAGATCTTCGGCGTGCCGGAGGAGTACCGCCCGGATTCGGAAGAACTGCACCGCCAGCGGATGCTGCACCGGAAGTCGTAGCGGTATCTTTCGCCCCTCCCCGCCAGCCGGCAGACACATCGCCCCTCATCCTTCTCCCCGCAGACGGGGAGAAGGGATATGCCGCGCCGATCCGCATCCATCACGCCGCATCGGGGGACGTCCCCTCTCCCCTTAGGTCAGCGGGTTGAGCGAGCGGTTCATCGCCACCATGTCAGCATGGGTCGGGTTCGGGCCAAGCGTCCTCATCTTGTCGAGCAATTGGTCGCGCTTCTTGGGCGCTTCGCCCCTCACTGCAGCGGCGAGTGCCTTGCGCATGGTGGCGGCGTCGTAGTCACAACAGTAAGCCGGTGTTGAGGGCTGCTGCCGCCAGGATTCCGCCAGCGTCCCGGCGTCAACCGGGTCAAAGCCCACTTCGTTGACGATCCCCATGACCACCTGCTTGGCTCCGGCGTCGTCTCCGGCAACTGCGACGGCCAACCGACCGGGAGCGCCTTCGGGCTGGCCGAGTTTCGCCAAGGTTTCGGCGAGGATATTGTTGAATGTCTTGATGACAGGGCGGCCGAGCTGCTTTGACACCCACACGCTCTCAACCTCACCCGCATCAAGGTCAGCGATCTGAGGATCACGCATCCCCGGATAATAGTTGCTGGTGTCAACGACAGGGACACTCTCAGGCACATCCTTGAAAAGGTCTTTTGGCAACTTCTCAAGGGCGGGGAGAGGGATGGACATGATGACCAAATCCGCGCCGGAAATGGCCCCGCGCGTGTCCGCCGCCGTGGCCTCCACCTCGTCCGCGAATGGCTTCACATCGCCAACGCCCTTGGAGTTGGCGACCCTGACCTCATGCCCCGCAGATGCGAGCTTGCGAGCAAGGGTGCCGCCGATGTTGCCAACACCGATAATGCCGATTTTCATGCTGATACTCCTGGTGTTCTGCTCCCCAAGGTAATACATACTGTCATATCGACAAGAACGGACTGGAAGGTGGGTTACCCACCAAAAGGTAAGTATGGCACAGGAACGCGAATGGAATTGCGGTGACCCGCAGCAGCATCTTGTATGGGCAGAAGCGACCACGGACGCCCTGCGTGTGCTGGAGGGCAAGTGGAAGATCGTCATCATCTGCCAGTTGTTCGGTGCGAAGGAGCCGCTGCGTTTCTCAGAGCTTGAGAGGCGCATGGAAGGCGTCAATCAGAAGATGCTCATCCAGCAACTGAAGGAGCTGGAGAAGGAGGGGATAATTACTCGAACAGTCTATCCGCAGGTGCCTCCGAGAGTGGAATACGCGCTCACGGACTTGGGTAAGGCACTTGGGCCAGCCATGGCAGAATTGATCGATTGGACCTACCTGCGTCGGGAAACGCTGGACGCCTCAGGTTCAGCAAAACAGTCCTTATCAGCGACCTCTTGATGTCCGCTTGTGGCGCAAAAATGCTATGAACGCCCCGCGGCTCGCGGCATTTGCTACCGAATCCCGCTCGAGTCTTCGCAGCGACGGGATATTGCGCTGGCGAAACAGGTGGCTCAGGGCCTGAAATTCTCCATCGCACCGGTGGACGATGCGGCCTGACACGTCTCGCCCGCGGCAATGTGCCTTCTCCCGCTTCGGCGTGGACAAATTTCCCCTCCTCAAAAAATTTCCGCGCCGCTTTTCAACCTCGTAACCCCAGCTGCTTTCCCGCATCGTCCCCGCCTCCCGAAGCGGCGCGATAATCATCGGGTCATCGAATGGGAAAACCGGGTTCCGGAACCGGCCTCCTCATCAGGTTCGAAGGAACCCGGTTGCCGGTGATGGTCGATGGAAGCGCAAGGGAGACCTGACTGTACCTCCCGAAACGCCTCCGGGCGATCGGGGCAGGCGGAAAGCCTGAAAACCAATACCCGAAATGCCCCCGCCTGCCCCATTCCCATTTCAACCGTGCGGACAAAACCTCCGGCGCGGGCGCGTGGCCCGTTCTTCTCAAGCTGGGGCTCTCAACGGATCACCGGAAGCGCGGCTGCCCGGGCGGCAGGTTCGACCGGATTTCGTGCAACGGCGCATGCTTCCCGAGTAGCCGCAACAGCTTTTGCTCTTCGGCAACGTCAACGCCCAAACGCTTGCAGTATTTCGAAACGTCGTGTTCACGCGGACCAGGATTATGGACCTGTCTGTTGTTCCGGCCTTTCATCGCTGCCTCCTCCTCAAAGAAAAACACTGTACATGCGAAAATGTTCGGACGAAATCTCCAGGATAAAAGTTGATGCGCGGCTCGGGCTTTGGCCTCACCGCGTTCGGCATGGTTATTGCAACGTTGCCAGTGTCGCAGGCAAACAGAGGCAAAACGTCATGAGATCGGGCAGTTTGCACCAGTTTCAGCCAGTTGGCCTCGCCATGCATGGCATAGGCCGGTACAGCGTCGTGCATTCGGTCGAGGAAGCCGCGGAGGCGCTTCTCAAGGAATGGCCGGATGACGGCGGAGAGCGTTTCTGCGAAGCGGTGAAAGCCTGCCTCGACGGAATTCACGGTCTCGTCACGCCGGGCGAGGTGCGCAAGGCCTTCATAAACGCCGCCCGGGAGGCCCGGGTGATGGTGATCGAATAGGGGCGTGGCCCGTGCGCCGGCTCGTCGGGACGGGCCTGCGCGCGCCTGACGGCCGATCCTTGCCCGGCGAGGCGGGAAGTTTCATCAAACCGTCATTGCAACATGCCGCGCAGCCCCTTATGTGCCGGGTGGCGCTTCGACGCGCCCGCGCGGAGACATTCATGGCAGGACAAAAAAAGACCGTATCGGCGGATGCCAGCAATCCGCTCGGCACCCTCGTCAACCTGTGGCCCTATATGTGGCCCGAGGGCCGGGCGGACCTGAAGACGCGCGTTCTGTGGGCGACCTTCTACCTCTTCCTCGCCAAGTTCGTGCTGCTCGCCGTCCCCTATTTCTTCAAATGGGCGACGGATGCGCTGAACGGCAGGCTCGACATGGCCGGCCTCCTGCCGGCCTTCCTGCTCGGCGCGGTCGTCCTCGTCATCGCCTACAATCTCACCCGCATCCTGCAGCTCGGCCTCAACCAGCTCCGCGACGCGCTTTTCGCCTCGGTCGGGCAATATGCGGTGCGCCAGCTCGCCTACCGCACCTTCGTGCACATGCACCAGCTCTCGCTGCGCTTCCATCTGGAGCGCAAGACCGGCGGGCTGTCGCGCATCATCGAGCGCGGCACCAAGGGCATCGAGACGATCGTCCGCTTCACCATCCTCAACTCGGTGCCGACGCTGCTCGAATTCCTGCTCACCGCGATCATCTTCTGGGTGAGCTACGGCTTCTGGTACGTTCTCGTCACCGCCGTCACCGTCTGGCTCTACATCTGGTTCACGATCCGGGCGAGCGACTGGCGCATCGCCATCCGCCGCTCGATGAACGATAGCGACACGGACGCCAATACAAAGGCGATCGACTCGCTTCTGAATTTCGAGACGGTCAAGTATTTCGGCAACGAGGAGATGGAAGCGCGCCGCTTCGACTCGTCGATGGCGCGCTACGAAAAGGCCGCGACCGACGTCTGGACCTCGCTCGGCTGGCTGAACTTCGGCCAGGGCGTCATCTTCGGCATCGGCCAGACGGTGATGATGGTGATGTCGGCGCTCGCCGTGCAGCGCGGCGAGCAGACGATCGGCGATTTCGTCTTCGTCAACGCGCTGCTGATGCAGCTTGCCGTGCCGCTTAACTTCATCGGCTTCGTCTATCGCGAAATCCGCCAGGGCCTCACGGATATCGAGCAGATGTTCGATCTCCTGGAAGTGGCGCCGGAAGTCACCGACCGGCCGGGCGCGAAGGAACTCGCCATCGCAAACGGGTCGATCGCCTTCAAGGACGTGCATTTTTCCTACGACCCGGCGCGGCCGATCCTCAAGGGCATCTCCTTCGAGGTGCCGGCCGGAAAGACGGTGGCGATCGTGGGGCCGTCCGGTGCGGGCAAATCCACCATTTCCCGGCTGCTCTACCGCTTCTACGACATCCAGGGCGGCACGATCGCCATCGACGGCCAGGACGTGCGCGAGGTCACGCAAAAGTCCCTGCGCGCCGCAATCGGCATGGTGCCGCAGGATACGGTGCTGTTCAACGACACGATCGCCTACAACATCCGCTACGGCCGGCCTTCGGCCACGGAAGAGGACGTGCTCGCCGCCGCGGAGATCGCGCAGATCGGTCATTTCATCCGCGCGCTGCCGGAAGGTTTCGACACCAAGGTCGGCGAACGCGGCCTGAAGCTTTCCGGCGGCGAGAAGCAGCGCGTGGCGATCGCCCGGACCATCCTCAAGGCACCGCCGATCCTCATCCTCGACGAGGCGACCTCGGCGCTCGACACCACGACCGAGCACGAGATCCAGTCGGCGCTCGACACGGTTTCGAAAAACCGCACGACGCTGGTCATCGCCCACCGGCTCTCGACCGTCATCGGCGCCGACGAGATCATCGTGCTGCGCGACGGGCAGATCGCCGAACGGGGCACCCATGCGGCGCTGCTCGAAGCGGACGGGCTCTACGCCTCGATGTGGAACCGCCAGCGCGAGGCGGTGCAGGCGGAAGAGCAATTGAGAAAAGTGCGCGAGAGCGACGACCTCGGCGTCGTTCTGCGCGGCCAGCCGGCGGCGGAATAGCCCGGCGCGGCAAGCCCTTTTTGCGAAGAAGGCTTGCCGGCGATCGTCGTGGCGGGCTTTTCTCAGAGAACGATCTTGAGCTGCTCGCAGACCGGCAGTCGCGTCTCCGCGAATTTTTCCGCCCGGGCGCAGAGCTCGGCGATATTCTCCTCCGCCGTTTCCAGGGGCTTTCCATCCTTCAGAAGCCTCTGGCCCTGAGGCCCCAGGATACGCCAGGCGAGGCCCGCCCATTGTCCCGGCTCCCGAAGACCCTCGCCGATCGCGAGCAGGAAGAGCTGTTCGAAACGATCCAGAAGCAGTCCGCCGCCGGTGACGGGAGAGGCGAGAAACTGCAGATCCTCGCTGTCCTCGGCGCGCCTGCAGACGGCGAGATTGAAGGCGCGACAGCTTTCCACGCGCAGGTCCTCGCCCTTTTCCGGCAGGCATGGCTGCAGATGGCCGGCGCCGACCAGGACGGACAGGGCGCGGGTCACCTGCTCCCAGCTCAGGCCGAGGCCGCCGCCCCGTGTCAGCAGCTCGCGGACCGTGATCGGCCCGCCGGCGAAGGCATCCAGGATAGGGTTGTAGACGGCTTCGTGCAGCTCGATCCGGCCGCGTGCCCCCTTGATCGTCGGCGGCACCTGCGCGCGCTCCACCGAAAGGGCAAAACGCGTATCGAGCCAGACGCCGCAGGCGCTGCGGAACGTATGCGCGAGGGCCCCTTTGGCGAAGAGATCGTTGCGGAACTGCTCGTTCACCAGAAAGTCCCGCACGGTCTCGCGCCGCAGGGGATCGGTTTCCGCCTGCAGCAGCTCCCGCTGATGCTCCGTCAGGGAGATTTCGTCGATGTGATCGAGCAGGTTGACGGCGCCCACATAGGAGAGCTTGGCGGAAGAGAATTCCGCCGCCACGTCCTCGAAATAGAAGGGCGTCCAATCGCGGTTGAAATATTCATGGGCCAGATAGTTGCGCGACATGGGCATCATCGAGCCCAGGCGCGTGCCAACCGCGGAATTCTGCCGGAAATAGCCGGCTTCCGCCTTCAGCAGCGAATCGGCGAACCCCAGCGCTTCGTCGATACGGGGCCCGATCGGCCCGGCCTGCCTTGCGGCGGAATCGACCAGGATGCGCCGGAGCGGCAGGACCGCCGCCCAGCCGGGCAGCGCGTTGTAGCTGATATAGACGAGCCCGCCGGGCTTCAGCTTCCTGGCGATGAAATCGATGACATGCCGGCGGTTCTCCGCCGATATCCAGCTGTAGATGCCGTGCAGCGCGATGATGTCGAAACCATCGGCCGGCAAAGCCGGTTCGTCGGTGAAATCCGCAAAGGAATGCTCATAGAAATGCACGTTCTTCAATCCGGCCTCGTTCGCAAGGCCGCGCGCACCTGCGATATGCGCCGGATTGAAATCATTCGCATGGAATTCGATCCCGGGATTGGCTGCCGCGAGAAGATTGACCGAAAACCCCTGCCCGCAGCCGAGCTCGCAATAGTTGAGATGCGATGCCGCGAGATTGAACCGCTGCCCGCGAGAGAGGGCGGCGAGAGCCAGCAGGGCCGGCGTCAGTTCGCGGTAAAAACCATAGGTGTAATCCAGTCCCTCGACATATCCGGATGTCCAATGCTGCATAATCTACCTTTCGATTCTCATAATGTTTAATTGAAAACAATGACTTGAATGTCCGCACCAGGCGCCGCACGGAGCCGGTTCTTAACAAGGAAACCCGGCCCGCCATGCTCAACTGTTCGTTTATGGCTTCAATTGACCGTGAACCTTAAAGCAGGGGGCTGGCGCCGGACTGACGACACGGCAGGGGCGACCGGAGAATGTGCCTTTCCCGGAAATCGACCATTTGCCGCAGAACCGGTTTTTCTGTAGTTCGGCCTTCGAAGGCCGAGCCGAACGTCAACGACCGGCCGCAGAACCGCAACCCGAACCCCGGACAATCGAATGAAGAGATACCTGAACAAGCGAATGGTCGTCCTCGGCGGCGTTGCGCTTGCCTATCTGCTCGTCCTCACATTCTACGGCTCGCCGCTGCTCGCATTGACGACGTGGCTCGGGCTCGTGGAGCGGTAGAGGCCGGGCGACGGGGCTTGCGCGCCGGCGACCGAACATATGTAGTCAACGGCATCCAGCAGGTTTTGGATTCCGCCCGGTCGGAGGGGCCCGACCGGGGAAATCGACGGATGTCACGAGGGAGGAACGATCCATGTATTACGCCATACTGGCCTATCATGCAGAAGGAGTGGTCGAATCCTGGACCACGGAGGAGGATGCGGCGCTGATGGCCGAGCTGCTCCAGGTCAATGACCGTCTCGTCAAGGAGAAGCATCTGGGGCCGGCGGCGCGGCTCGGTCCCACGCAACGCGCCGTGACCCTGCGGGGAAAGGGTGAGGGCATGATCACGGACGGCCCCTTCGCCGAAACCAAGGAACAGCTGCTCGGCTTCTACGTCGTGGATTTTCCAACGCTCGATGACGCCGTCGCGGCGGCGCGCGAGCTGCGTCGCGCCAATCCGACCGCGGTCTACGAGATCCGGCCGATTTCGCTTTATCTGCCCGGCGCGCCCCTGGCATCCGGCGAAGAGGGTTAGTCCTCCGCTCTCCCGGCGGCACTGGGCCAGGGCCAACAGCCGGACGCCGCGCGAAACCCGGCGCCACTCCACGACATGCAGCAACGGAACCGCATTGCCGCCAAAACGGTTTTTCTGTAGTCAGTTCCCGCTGACCATTTGCGTTTCGCATGTCGTTGTCGCAAAACCGCTTACGCATTTTTGCGCGACATGCCTCAGGAGAACCAGGGTTGATCAATCTCTTCGACACCATCCGCAACACGCTCGTGCCGATCCATAAGGAAGGCTATGTCTTCGTCGCCGCCTTCTTCATCGCCTCGCTGATCCTCGGCTGGATTTTCGAGCCGCTGTTCTGGGTCGGGCTCGTGCTGACGCTCTGGTGCGCCTATTTCTTCCGCGATCCTGAACGCGCCGTGCCGCAGGACGACGACCTGGTGCTCAGCCCCGCCGACGGGAAGATCAGCCACGTCGCCATGGTCGTGCCGCCGGCCGAGCTCGAACTCGGCTCCGAGCCGATGCTGCGCATCTCCGTGTTCATGAACGTCTTCGACTGCCACATCAACCGCTCGCCGGTGCGCGGCCAGGTGACACGCATCGAATACCGCCCCGGCCAGTTCGTCAATGCCGAGCTCGACAAGGCCTCCGAGGACAACGAGCGCAACGGCCTCGTCATCGAAAGCCGCCACGGCAAGATCGGCGTCGTGCAGATCGCAGGCCTCGTGGCGCGGCGCATCGTCTGCTGGGTGAAGCCGACCGAACCGGTCAATGCCGGCGAGCGCTTCGGCCTCATCCGTTTCGGCTCGCGGCTTGACGTCTTCGTGCCGGCAGGCGCCCAGCCGCGCGTCACCGTCGGCCAGCTCGCCATCGGCGGCGAGACCGTGCTTGCGGAATTCGGCTCGGCCAAGGGCCCGACCATCAGCCGCCGCACGTAAGCGAAGGACGAGAGCAGCATGGAGAATTCCCCCTCGCCTTCCGAACCGCCCCGCGCGCATGACGAGGCCCGAGGACCGCGCCTGCGCGAAATCCCGATCCGGCTCATGGTGCCGAACCTCATCACCGTGCTTGCCATCTGCGCCGGGCTGACGGGCATCAGGCTCGCCTTCGAGGGCCGTTACGAGCTGGCCGTCGCCATGGTGCTGCTGGCGGCCTTCCTGGACGGCATAGACGGCCGCGTCGCGCGTCTCCTCAAGGCCACGTCGAAATTCGGCGTGCAGATGGACTCGCTCGCCGACATCATCAATTTCGGCGTGGCACCGGCGCTGGTCTCCTACGCCTTCCTGCTCGACAACGCCCGTTCGCCGGGCTGGATCGCCGCCCTCCTCTATGCCATCGCCGCCGGGCTTCGCCTTGCCCGCTTCAACGTGATGGCCGACCGCGAGGTGAAGGCCCCGTGGCAATCGGAATTCTTCGTCGGCGTGCCCGCCCCGATGGGGGCGATGCTGGTGCTGCTGCCGGTCTATCTCGGCTTCCTCGGGGTCGAGCCCACGCCCCTCTTCGTCTATGGAAGCGTCGCCTACACGGTGCTGATCGGCTATCTCCTGGTTTCCCGCCTGCCGGTCTGGTCCGGCAAATCGAGCCGCATCCGCCGCGACCTCATGCTCCCCATCCTGCTCGGCGTGGTGCTCTATGTGGCGCTCCTGATGAGCTACACCTGGCAGGTGCTGTCGATCACCGTCGTCGCCTATCTCTGCGTGCTGCCCTTCAGCGCCCGCGCCTGGCAGCGCCGCTACGGCACGATTACAATCGAGGATGACAGCGCGAGCGTATAAAGCCGTTCCGGCGGCGTGAATTGCAACTTCCGCGCAACAGTTTCCGACAAGATGACAGTTCTATGAAGGGCTGGCGACGGCGCCTTCTCATCGGCCACGATTCCGCCCGTTTTTATGGGGAGAGCCGCGATCGCAGCCAATGCTGAACAACAGATTCGCGTGTGTGAGGAGAGCCATGAGCACCGAAAAGCCAGAGACGAAGACCGAAGCCAAGCCGGAACCGACGACGCCCTACCGCCCGCTGGGCCTGAAGGCCGTGGTCGCCGCCGCGCTGATGCTGAAGCGCAAGCCGAAGCTCACCCCGACCGGCTGAGCCCGTCTCATTCGCCCCGCAGGAAGCTCAAGAAGAGTCCGAGCGCGAGCAGCCCCATCACCACGCCGATGACGACATCCAGAACCCGCCAGGCGGCGGGTCTGGCAAAGAGCGGCGCCAGGAACCGCGCTCCATAGCCCAACCCGAAGAACCAGAGGAACGAGCCGATCGCCGCGCCGGCGCCATAGGCAACGCGTTCCACTCCTTCGAAGGCCGCCGACAGGCTGCCGAGCAGCACGACCGTATCCAGATAGACATGCGGATTGAGGAAGGTGAAGGCGAGGCAGGTGAGCACCGCCGCTTTCAACCCCATCGCTTCCGGCGCGCCGGCCACCATGGCGCCGGGCTTCGCCGCCCGACGGAAGGCCATGACCGCATAGACGCCGAGGAAGACCGCACCGCCCAGCGTCACCACCGAGATCAGCACCGGCGATTGCGCGACGATCGTGCCGAGGCCGCCGACGCCGGCGGCGATCAAGAGCGCATCCGACAGCGCGCAGATCAGGCAGAGCACGAAGACATGGCTGCGGATCAGGCCCTGGCGCAGGATGAAGGCGTTCTGGGCGCCGATCGCGACGATGAGCGAGGCGCCGAGCGCGAGGCCGGAAAGGCCGGCGGAGAGCAGGTTCATTTAGGATTGTCCGTTTAAAAGAAAAGCCGAGGATCAGAAGAGCGACAACTGCGACCGGTCGGGTTTCGGCTTCTTCGGCGGCTCCTCCTCGGGAGAAGCGACCGCGACCGGTTTCTGAAGCTCCGGCCCCATGTTGGCGACCTTGTTGACCAGGTCGGAAACCGGCAGTGCCTCGAAGAAATCCTCCTGAACCGGCCGCATCAGGTCCGTCACCTCGCGCGGCTCGCGCGTCTTGCAATCCAGCCAGCGCTCGAAGTCCTCCGGCTGGATGACGACCGGCATGCGCTCGTGGATGTGGCGGATCGCGGCATTCGCTTTCGTCGTCATGATCGCGGCGGTATCGACCTCCGAGCCGTCGGCGGAAGACCAGGTCTCCATCAGCCCGGCAAAGGCGACGACGCCGCCCTTCCTCGGCCGCACCCAATAGGCCTGCGGCTTGACACCGGGCATCGCTTCGCTCGCCCCCTTCGGCGGCCGGCGCCATTCGTAGAAACCGGTTGCGGGAATGAGGATGCGGCGGTGGCGCATGGCAGCGCGGAAGGATGCCTTGCCGATCGCCGTCTCCGAGCGCGCGTTGATCAGCAGCGGAAATTCCTTCGGGTCCTTCACCCAACCGGGGATAAAGCCCCAGCGGGCGAGAAAAGCGCGGCGCTCCGGCAGGTTGCTGCCGGGCCTGGCCCTTTCCGACGCCGTGACGACAAGGATCGGCTGCGTCGGGGCGATGTTGTAGCGGGCCGGGAAATCGTCGAGATCCAGCAGGCCGAAGAATTCCGAAATATCCTTGGGAGTCGCCGTCAGGGCGTAGCGTCCGCACATGCGGACTTCATGGCACCGCCCCGGAAACGGGTCAAGCGCTTCGACGCCTATGCGCTTCTGGGCCCGAAGAGGATGATCGCCCCGCCGGCCAGGCAGACGGCGACGCCGAGAATATCCCAGCGGTCCGGCACGCGGGCCTCGACCGCCCAGAGCCAGAGAATGGAGGCGAAGATGTAGATCGCTCCATAGGCCGCATAGGCCCGCCCGGCCGCTTCGCTCGGCACCAGCGCCAGGACCCAGGCGAAGAGGGCGAGCGAGACCATGCCCGGCGCCAGCCACCAGGCGGACTTTCCGAGCCGCAGCCAGGCCCAGAAGGCGAAGCAGCCGGCGATCTCGGCAAGGGCGGCAAAGGCGTAGAGGGCGTAGGTTTTCATGGGTTGCCTATTCGAAATCTCGCGGCTTCACGTCCTGCGCCATGTGCATGACGTCGGCGAGCAGATCGGCGCCCGACGCATATTCCCTGCCCTGACCCGCCTCGATTTCCGCATCCGCCGCATGGATCGCCTGCCGCAGCGATCGCATCCGCATCTCGTAGTCTGCAAGCATGCGGATGCCGGCGCGAACGGCTTCCGTCTCCGTGCCGAAACGGCCGTTCTTGACGAGATCGGCCAGAATGCCGTCATAGGTATCGCCGAGGGAGAACGTCTTCGCACGTGCCATCGCATGCTCCTTTGCTTGCAGCATACGGTAAAATACAATACTTTTACAATATCGACTTACGCGCCATTGCTGCGCTGTCTTGTTGGGATCGATGTAAATTTCTTGCTTACATCCTTGACGATATGTAAGCTACATACTTACATATCGCATGATCAAATCATTCAAGAGCAAAGCCCTTGCCGCTTTGTTCGAGACAGGCAAGACGGGCAAAATCGACGCAAAGATGCACAAACGCATCCTCGTGCGGCTGGACCGCCTCGAAACGGCGGAACGCCCGGAGGATCTGAATCTGCCAGGTTTTGATTTTCACGCCCTGCATGGGTTCAATCCAACGCGCTATACCGTTCATGTCAACGGACCATGGTGCATCACATTCGAATTCGACGGCAAGGACGCCGTCCGCGTCGATTTCGAGCAGTATCATTAAGTCGATAGAAACCGGGGAGTGACGTCTATGGCGGAGTATGAACCGAAACGACCGATCCAGCGCTGCCCCTCCCATCCCGGCGCGCTGCTTGAGGAGATCATCCTGGCGACGGGAAAGACGAAGGTGGAGATAGCCGAGCTTTTGGGCATTTCGCGCCAGCAGCTCTATGACATCCTGCGCGAGCGCAAGCCTGTCTCGCCGAATGTCGCGGCCCGGCTCGGCAAGATGTTCGGCGATGGCGCGGCGATCTGGCTGCGGATGCAGGCCGCCTATGACGCCTGGCACGCGGAACGCGAGGTGGATGTCAGCAATATTCCGACATTGAACGCGGCGTGAGATAGCCTCGCGGCCGATGGAAGACCATAACATGCCCCTTGCCCCGCAAGCCGCCTCCTCCGCGATCCTCGAACGAGAGGGCCGGTTCCTGCTGATCCGCCGGATGAACCCGCCGTCGGCCGATCTCTATGCCTTTCCCGGCGGCCGGGCAGAGCCCGGCGAGACGCCGGCCGAGACGGCGGTGCGGGAATTCTTCGAGGAGACCGGCATCCGCGCCCGCAACCCGGTGCTCTTCGCCACCTACGACCTCAACGGCGACAAGGACGACAGCCGGCATTTCTTCCTCTCGGTCTTCCGGGTGGAGGCGGATGCGGACACCGAAGCGATCGCCGCTGACGATGCCGCCGATCCCGGCTGGTACACGGTCGAGGAGATCCGCACGCTGCCGGTGCCGCCGAGCGTGCTCGAATGCGCCGAAAGGCTGGCGGCGGAGATCGAGGCCCGGTAAGAGATGGCAGTTCAGCCGTGCCGGAACCCGTTCATGAGAATCATCGCGCTACTTCCGCTTCTCGCTCTTTTTGCCGCAACGCCGCTCGCGGCCCAGACGGCGAAGCAGCCGGCCGCGAAACAGCAGCCGGCACCGGCACCGCCCCCACCGCCGGCCGAGGAAAAGCCGGCACCCTACGACGCGCAGCTCACCCGGCTGGCGGAAGTGCTGGGCTCGATCCAGTATCTGCGGACGCTCTGCGGCGCGCCGGCTTCCGACTGGCGCCGGTCCATGCAGCAACTGCTCGATGCGGATACCGCGAACGAACCGAAACGCCGCGAAAGATTGACCGCCGCCTTCAACCGGGGCTATCGGTCGTTCGCCGCCGTCCACACGTCCTGCACGGACGCGGCGCGGACCGCCGAGCAACGATACCGTGCCGAAGGCGCAACACTTGCCACGGAAATTGCCGCGCGCTTCGGAAATTAGAGGATTATTTACCTCTTTTCGCAGGAGCCCGTGTCGTTTTGATAAAAGGCTGATAAAGTTTTTAACGGGCTAGTAACAAACGGCGCCGAGGAAAAACAGAATGCAGACAGGCCGCAACGACATCGACGACATGATCGTGCATGAGAAGATGCAGGCCGCCTTGGAATATCAGAGCGAAGCCTGGGCCGACGGCCGGGCGGACGGTATCGAACCGGAGATCATTGCCGATGCAGCCCTGGTCCTCGCCATGCGCGAAACCATCCGCATCCATGGTGAGCTCGGAGCCGAAGCCATGCTCGAATCGCTCCGCACCCGCATGCTCGCCGGCGAATTCTCCCCCGAGCGCACGATCCAATAAACAGCCGGAGTTTCCCATGCGGAACGCAGCGGAAACGACAATGCCCCAGATTCTCGCCCGCCTTTCGATGGTCGTCATGCTTTCGGCTGCCGCAAGCCTGACGGCCGGCAGCGGCGCCTTCGCCCTTTCCGAGCTGCGCCCGGGCGTAGAATCGCCGCGTCAGGCCGAACCGGAGCGCGAGGGGCAAGTCCAGGAAGCCTTCGAAGGCACGACCCTGCCCCTGCCCAGTCCCGCTATCGACCAATCCGCGCAAGCCGACGACAAGCCGGCCGGCGAAAAGCCCGCCGCCGCGCCCGAACCGGATACGGCACAGCCGCAGCCGGGCGCTTCCGACGTCTCGGCGGACATCATCACCGACATGTCGAAGCTGCCGGAGCCGGTCAGGCGCATGCGGGAACAGATCGTCGAGGCCGCCGCCTCCGGCGATATCGAACGCCTGCGTCCCCTGCTCGGTTCGGGGGCGGACCAGACGGCGGTGATGAACGGCGAAAGCGACGATCCGATCGAGACGCTGAAGAGCTTTTCCGGAGATCCGGACGGCCAGGAAATCCTGGCGATCCTGCTCGACATCCTGTCCACGGGCGCTGCGCATTTCGATGCGGGCACGCCGGACGAAGCCTATGTCTGGCCCTATTTCACCGGGAAGGCGCTCGATACGCTGACGCCGCCGGAACGGGTCGATCTCCTGCGCATCGTCACCGCCGGCGACCTCGCAGGCATGGAAGACAACGGCAACTACAATTTCTTCCGCGCCGGGATCAGTCCGGACGGCAAATGGAAGTTCTTCTCCGGCGGCGATTGAGATACCCACCTCCGCCTCGGTAGAGGCTTGCCTGTGGACGGAGAAAGCGCGGCAGACCGATCTCCCCTTGAGGGCAAGACCCAACGCGTATGTGTACACGCGGCAAACGCAGCGCTGGATTTCGGGTTAGCCCCCCTCATCCGGTCCTTCGGACCACCCTCTCCCCGCGGGGGAGAAGGGAAGCGCCCCGCCGCCTCATCATTCCACGGAAGCTTCAGCATATTTTGCTCATAGGCAATTGCCCTGCCCCAAGGGGGAGATCAGTTGGAGCCTGCCGCACCGCCTCGTCGTCTATGAACTTTGCCGGTAACCTACGAGCACGTCTTGCCGCCGCTCCGCGGAAGACTTAACTCTCAGTCTCAGAACAACCGGATTCCCGTGCCATGTCCGCCGCCCATCTTCCGACGCGCAGCCTGATCCGCCTTTCCGGCAGCCAAGCTCAGGATTTCCTGCAGAACCTGATCACCACCGACATCGATTCGCTGCCCGAAGGCGAGGCGCGTCCCGGCGCGCTCCTGACGCCGCAGGGCAAGATCCTCTTCGACTTCACGATCTGGCGGGACGGCGAAGGGTACCTGATCGAAACCGACACCTCGCAGCGCGACGCGCTCATGAGGCGGCTCGCCATGTACAAGCTGCGCGCGGCCGTCGATATCGTGCCCGGCGCGGAGGACGGCGTCACCGTCTTCTGGGGCGACGAGGCGGGCAAGGGCGCGGTGAAGGACGCGGCCTTCGCCAGGGCCGGCATCACGCTCACCCGCGCGCCCGGCAGAAAGGCCGAGGGGCCGGAAGAGGCCTATCATGCGCTGCGCGTCGAGGCCGGGCTGACGCTTTCCGGCCACGATTATGCGCTGCAGGACGCGTTTCCGCATGATGTGCTGCTCGACCGGATGGATGGCCTTTCCTTCCGCAAGGGCTGCTATGTCGGCCAGGAGGTCGTCTCCCGCATGCAGCATCGCGGCACGGCCAGGCGGCGCGTGGCCCTCGTCTCCGGGGATCAGCGCCTGCCCGCTTCCGGCACCGAGATCATCGCCGGCGGCAAGGCGGTCGGCACGCTCGGCTCGGTCGCGGGCAACAAGGGGCTCGCGATCGTCCGCATCGACCGGGTTGGCGACGCGCTGGCGCGCGGCCTGCCGCTGATTGCCGGCGATGTCGTGGTGACGCTCACGCTTCCCGAATGGACGGGGCTCGCCTTCCCTGTCGCGGCGGAAGAGGCCGAACCGTGACTGCAACCGGCACGGCCCGCGCCTGGCAACGTATGCTGTCGGGACGGCGGCTCGATCTTCTCGACCCTTCGCCGCTCGACGTCGAAATCTCCGACATCGCCCACGGGCTTGCCCGCGTCGCCCGCTGGAACGGCCAGACGCGCGGCGATCACGCCTTTTCCGTCGCCCAGCACTGCCTCGTGGTGGAGGAAATCTTTCGCCGCTGCAACGAGCCCTGCGCCCCGGAAGCGCTGCAGATGACGCTGCTGCACGACGCGCCGGAATATGTCATCGGCGACATGATCTCACCGTTCAAATCGGTGGTCGGCGGCGGCTACAAGGCGGTGGAGCAGAGGCTGGAGGCGGCGATCCACCTGCGCTTCGGCCTGCCGCCGCATCCTTCCCGCGAGCTGAAGACCCTGATCAAGAAGGCCGACACGATCGCCGCCTTCTTCGAGGCGACCGAGCTCGCCGGCTTTTCCATCACCGAGGCGCGGAAATTCTTCGGCCAGCCGCGCGGCATCACCCGCGACATGCTGCCGATCGAGCCCATGCCGGTGCTGGAAGCGCAGCGGCGTTTCCTCGACCGCTTCCAGGCGATCGAGGCCGGCCGGATTGCGGGCGAAGGGGCGGAAAACGGCGTGGGCAACGGGGCTGGGCGGGCATCATGACCGCAATCGTCGTCTGTCCGCTTGCGAGCATCGCCGAAATGGCGGTGAAGCACCGCGTCCGCGAAATGGTGAGCCTGATCGCCGAACGCCAGGATTTCCACAGACCGGGCGTGATTTTGGCGGACCGCCACCTGAAGCTCGCGATGAACGATATCGGCTTTGCCGGCACCGGCGACCTCGTGGCGCCGAGCGAGGCGCATGTGGAAAGCCTGATCGCCTTCGTGCGCGGCTGGGACCAATCCGCGCCGATCCTCGTGCATTGCTGGATGGGCGTCTCCCGCTCGCCGGCCGCGGCGGTGATCGCGGCGCTCGCGCTCCATCCCGAGGAAGACGACTTCGTGCTCGCCGCACGGCTGCGTGGCGTGGCGCCGCACGCGACCCCCAACCCACGGCTGATCGAGATCGGCGACCGGATGCTCGACCGCGGCGGCCGGCTCGTCGCCGCCATCAAGGGAATCGGCCGCGGCGCGGAAACGGACGGCAGGGCGAGCTTCATCCTGCCGCTGAAAATTCCGGATTGAACCGGAAAGTCGAATTTTCCTCGTTATTTAGGCTGAAGCCAAAAAGCCTGAAACTTTTTGCTTGACCTCTCGCTCCGCCGCGCCAATTACCGGCCACGAAAGGAGCATGTCGGCGGATGGACGAAGCATCGGATCTGGTTGTCGCCACACAATCGGCGCTCGCCCAGTTGAGCGCACTGCTGGTGCAGTACTCCTTTTCCGTGGTCGGGGCGATCCTGCTTCTCGTTCTCGGCTGGCTTGCCGCCGGCCTTTTGAGCCGCTGGGCCTTGCGCGGACTTTCACGCGTCCGCGGCTTCGACGCGACGCTCGCGCAGTTCTTCGCGAACATCATCCGCTATGTGATTCTGGTCCTTGTCGTCGTCATGGTGCTTGGCCAGTTCGGCGTGCAGACCGCCTCGGTGCTTGCGGCGCTCGGCGCGATCGGCCTTGCGGTCGGGCTCGCGCTGCAGGGCACGCTGCAGAACATCGCAGCCGGCATCATGCTGCTCGTGCTGCGCCCCTTCCGGGTCGGCGAAACGATCGAGACGGGCAGCGTCAGCGGCACGATCGTCGATGTCGGGCTGTTCGCCACGGAGCTCAGGACGCCCGACGGCGTCTACCGTCTCGCGCCCAATTCCACCCTCTGGAACGTGCCGATCACCAATTACAGCCGGCTGAAGACGCGCCGCAACGAGATTTCCGTCAGCATCGGCGCCGATGACGACGTGGGCCGCACGCAGGCGAAGCTGCTTGCGCTCGCCGCGCGCGACAAGCGCGTGCTGAAGGACCCGGCGCCGATGGCCTATATGGCCGAATTCGATCCCGGCGGCGCCAAGTTTACCCTTCGCTACTGGACGAACAGCGGCGACTGGTGGGATGCCGGCCGCGACCTTACGAAGGAAATCAAGCTGGCCTTCGACAAACGGCCCGAACGAGCGATTCCAGACCCTCAGGTAGATTCACGCGATGTTTCCGGCGAGAGCGGACCTCCGGCTCCTCACGGTGCGGACGAGCCGTCAAACGCGCGGACCTGAAGGAAAGGATGCATCGGGTCCGGCTTTACGAGGAAGCCGGACCCGATGCGCAAATGTTCAATCGGATAATGCAATAGAGTGCTTTACCCCACTCTGCCTTGCCGGGCATCTCCCCACAGGGCAGGACTAATGCGCATGGGATGTTCGGCAGTGCGTGGAGCCCCTCCCCCTTGTGGGGAGGGGTTGGGGAGGGGACTTTGCTCCGCATCGAAACCCCTCCCGCCTGCCGGCCACCCTCCCCACGAGGGGGAGGGTTAAGGATGCCGTACTGCCTAACACCCCATGTGCATTAAGCCCTGCCCTGTGGGGACATTCCAGGCCGCGGACCACGCTGTCCGTCATCAGACCGCGTTGACGCCGTAATCCTCGGACCCCGCCCACACGATCTCCCATGACGCGCCGGGGCGAACGTTGCGGATCGCCGTCGGCTCGAAGGCGACGAAGCAGCGGCCGCCTTCGTGGCGAACCGACGGATAGATCAGGCCGTCATGGCCATCCCGCCGCAGCTTCCCGGCAAGAGCCTGCCCTTCCGGATAACCGATCGCCGGATCGGGATCGAGTGCAGGGTGAGCTCTTTCATCGGTGAGGTCGGGAAACTCGCCGATGAAGTCGGCCGACAGCTCGACGTAGCGCGACGTCTCGTCGAAGAGACCTATGAACCTGAGCTCCCGCGTCTTGTGGAATGCCACCTCGGCGACCGAGGTCATCGTATCCCAGCTGCAGTACCAGGCGCCGCGGCTCTCGTCGTTGAAGCGGTTGCCGCCCTGGCGCGTATAGGTGAAGGCGGCATTGATATGGCTGTTGCCATAGACCTGCAGGTCGTGCTTGCGGCGTTTCCAGGCAAGTTCGCGGCGATCCAGGTGCAGGTTCAGCCCGCGCTCGGCGACCAGGCGGGCGCTGGTCATGCCCTCTATCTCTGCGAGGATTTCCAGTTCCTCGTCGCTTTCCACCAGCCCGCGCAGGCTGGGCGGCTTGTGATAGGTCGCCGGGATCAGCCGCACCAGTCCGCGATCGCTGAGGGCCGTGACGATCACGCGCCACCACGCAGCGCATCGAGATAATTGCGGACCCGGAGGAACTGCGGCAGCCCCTCCTCGATCAGCGTATCGACCGGCCGCGCGCCGCCGAAGAGCGGTCCGTTGTTCGGCAGCGTCATCCATCTGACGGCGATCGGATCGCTGAAATACAGTTTCAGCGCCTTGTAGATGCCGATCGCGGCGCTGAGCCGCAGCATCTGGTCCTTGGTGAGGCCGCCGGAGAACCCGGGTTTCCTTGCCCGTTTCCAAGTGCTTTCGGACATGTCCGCAAGCGCTGCCGCCTCGTTCAGCGGCACGCCCCATTCGCTCATCACATTACCGAACGCCTTCAGCGCAACGGCGGTCATCTGCTCCGCCTTCAGGTCTTTCGCTGCAGCTTCCATGGCCAGGACTTCCCTTCATTCAGAAGGAATATAGTCCATATGAACCACAAGTAAAGACCAAATGGCCTCGGCCTTTAATGCGACATCGAGGAGCGGTGCGCCCAGCCGGTCATGCGCCTTTCGATCCAGGCCATCAGCGCATACATGGCGATGCCTTCCACCGCAAGCGCCAGGAGGCCGGCGAAGACGAGCGGCACGTTGAACTGGCTCTGGGCCGAGCTCATCATGTTGCCAAGACCGTAATTTGAGGCGACGGTTTCCGAGACGACCGATCCGACGAAGGCGAGCGTGATCGCCACCTTCAGGGAGCCGAAGAAATAGGGCATGGAGCGCGGGATGCCGACCTTCAGCAAGATATCCAGCTTCTTCGCCCCGAGCGCGCGGAGCACGTCCTCCGTCTCCGGCTCGATGGTGGCGAGCCCCGTGGCGACGTTCACCACGATCGGGAAGAAGGAGATCAGGAAGGCGGTCAGCACCGCCGGGATGGTGCCGATGCCGTACCAGATGACGAGGATCGGCACGAGCGCCACCTTGGGGATGGCGTTGAAGCCGACCATCAGCGGGTAGAGCCCGGCATAGATCGCCTTCGACCAGCCGACGAGGATGCCGAGCGCCAGACCCGCCGCGACGGCGATCGCGAAACCGAGCGTCGTCGTATAGAGCGTCTGCAGCGAATTCTTCCAGATCGGCGACCAGTATTGCGCGACCGTCTGAAAGACGCGGGACGGCGCCGGCAGCACGGTCGGCGGCGTCTCGAGCACGATCACCAGCAGTTCCCAGAGGGCGAAGAGCGCGATGGTGTAAAGCCAGGGCGCCAGCTTCACCCAGTTGATGCGGGCCATCAGCGGCTTGGGCGATGCGGCTGAGACCGCAGTGTTTTCCGCGACGGTGCTCATGCGGCGACCCTCGCGCTGGCGATCTCGCCGTGCAGCTCTTGCACCATGTCGTTGAAGCCTTTTTCATACATGACGTCGAGAGCGCGCGGTCTCGCGAAGGGAACGACGTGCTCCTTTAGCACCCTGCCCGGCCGGGCGCTCATCACGAAGATGCGGTCGGCGAGGAAGGTCGCCTCGCGCAGGTCATGGGTGACGAGGATGATGGTCACCCCTTGAGCCGCGTGCAGGTCGCGGATGACGCACCAGAGCTCTTCGCGGGTGAAGGCGTCGAGCGCGCCGAAGGGTTCGTCGAGCATAAGCAGCTCCGGCTCATGGATGAGGGCGCGGCAGAGATTGGCACGCTGCTGCATGCCGCCGGAAAGCTGCCAGGGGAATTTCGAGCCGAAGCCTTTCAGCCCCACGGTCTCCAGCAGGTGCTCGGCCTTTTCGACGTACTCCTTCTTGTGGGCGCGCAGCCGGCGGCGGTGTTTTTCGACGATCTCCAGCGGCAGGAGGATGTTGTCGAGCGTCGTGCGCCAGGGCAGCATGGTCGGGTTCTGGAAGGCCATGCCGACGATCGAGACCGGCTGGGTGACCTGCTTCCCCGCGACGACCACCACGCCGCTCTGCGGAATGTGCAGGCCGGTGACGAGCTTCATCAGAGTCGACTTGCCGCAGCCGGACGGGCCGACGACGGCGGCGAACTCGCCCTTGTCGACCTTCAGGCTGAGGCCGGAGACGGCCAGCGTGCCGCCCGCGCCGCCATAGCGCATGTCGACGTCATCGATGGATACGAGGTGAGGCATTTGGGTTTCTCTGTTTGGCCAATCGCGTCTTTTAATTGCCCCTCATCCGGCTGCCGCCACCTTCTCCCCGTCATGACGGGGAGAAGGGATATGCCGCGCTGTTTTCCGCTGCAGCCAGCCTCTCGTTCGGCAGGTCCCCTCTCCCCGCGAGCGGGGAGAGGGTTAGGGTGAGGGGCAACGGCAAGAAACCATCAGCCTCTACGGCAGCATCCGCTCTTCCTTTGGCGGCAGGAAGCTGGCGTCGAAAACCTGCTCGGCCTTCACATTGCCCTTCAATCCCATCGAGACCTTGAGCGTCTCGATCGAGGCGGCGAGTCTCGCCGGATCGATGCCGCCGAAGCCGTTTTCCACGACGTAGGGCGTCTTGATGTTCATGGCATTCGCCATGGTGAGGCGCTCGATCTCGATATCCTTGTTGAGCGTCTCGTTGCGCTTCAGGACGGCGGCGGCACCTTCTTCCGGGTTGGCGACGGCATCGGCGAAGCCCTTGGCGAGCGCCTTCAGGAAACCCTTCACCGCAGCCGGGTTTTTCTCGGCGAAATCAGTGTTCACCAGCACGGTGTTGCCATAGAGATTCAAGCCGTGCTCGGCCATCAGGATGGTCGAAATGTCCTCGTCCTTGATGCCCTGGGCCTTCAAATTCAGGATCACCGAGAAGGCGAAGCCGAAGACGGCATCGACCTTGCCCTGGGCCAGCATCGGCTCGCGGACCGGGAAGCCGATCGATTCGATGGCGATCTTGCTGTCGTCGATCTTGGCGACCTGCTTGAAGGCCTTCCATTGGGCGAAGGCGCCGTCCGGCGGCGGGGCGCCGAGCTTCCTGCCTTCGAGCGACTTCGGATCGCCGGTGACGCCGAGCGACTTGCGGCCGACGACCGCAAACGTCGGGCGCTCGTAGATCATCATCGCCGCCTTGATCCTCTGCGACGGATCCTCGTCCAGGAACTTGATCAGCGAGTTGATGTCGCCGAAGCCCATCTGGTAGGCGCCGGTCGCCACACGCGGGATCGCCTCGACCGAGCCGTTGCCGGTATCGATCGTGACGTCCAGGCCCTCGGCCTTGAAATACCCCTTGTCCTCCGCGAGCAGGAAGCCGGCGGCCGGGCCTTCGAACTTCCAGTCGAGCGTGAACTTGATCGGGGTCTCGGCCCGCGCCGGAGCGGAAAAGCCCGTGGCGAGCGCCAGCGCCGCGACGGCGGAGAGTTTCGAAAGCAGTCTGCGCGAGATCATGAAAGGTCGTCCCCCTGAAGATTTTTGTTCGGATGGGTTGCATCCAAGCGCTTCTTCAGCTTCCGCGCAAGCCGAAATTGCACATAAAGTCATCATATTTTATATTTGACTTATTTATGTGCAAAAAGCTGATTTTGCGCGCAGGACTATGATGATGTTTTCAGCAGGCGCCCAACTCTTTCCTTTCTTCGCCCGGCAACTGTATAACCGCAGCAACAACCCTTGAGACCGCGAGCGTGCCGATGATCCTATTCCTGCTCCTCATCCTGGTCATCGTCATGATCGGCCTGCACAGCCGGACCGCCAACCGGGTCGGCGCGCTCGAAAGGGAGCTGGAGGCAGTCAAGGCCGATCTTGCCAAACGCCAAGCGGCCGCCCTGCCGGCGGCGATCTCGGCGGAGGCCGCGGCCGCGGCGATGAAGGACGAGCCCGTCTCTCCCGTCGAGCTTGCGGCCCGCGAAGCGGCCGAGGAGGACCCCGTACCGGAGACGCAGCCGGCGGCCGGCGCGGAGGATGTCGGCACCGGCCACGAGACCGTGATCCCCGGCCCCGCCGCTCCTGCGGCGGCGCGGGCAAAGGGCCGCGAGAACCTGGAAAGCTATCTCGGCGCCCGCTGGCCGGTCTGGGTGGGCGGCGTGGCGCTCGCCTTCGGCGGCATATTCCTGGTGCGCTATTCGATCGAGGCCGGGCTGCTCGGGCCGGGTGCGCGGCTCACCCTCGCCGCGATCTTCGGCCTGATCCTGCTGGCCGCCGGCGAGATCGTGCGCCGGCGCGCTATGCCGCAGATTTCGGAGCGCTACGGCAATGCCCTTTCCGGCGCGATGGTCCCCGGCGTGCTGACGGCCGCAGGCGCCGTGACGCTGCTCGGCGCCATCTATGCGGCCCATGCGATCTACGGATTCATCGGGCCGGCGAGCGCATTCGTCCTGCTTGCTCTCGTCTCGCTTGCGACGATCGCGCTCTCCCTGCTGCACGGGCAGGCGCTTGCCGGGCTCGGCCTGCTCGCCTCGCTGGTCACGCCGGCGCTCGTCGCGAGCGAGGAGCCGAACGCCAACGCGCTGTTCGTCTTCCTCGGCCTCACCTGGGTTGCGGTCAATGCCGCCTCCCGCTTCCGCCGATGGACCGTCGTGCCGATGCTCGCCAATATCGGCATCGGGCTCTGGGCGATCGCCTATGCGGCGGGGGCCGAGACATTCGACCCCATGCCGCCGGCGCTCGCCCTCATCGTGATGATCGCCGGCACCGGCTTCTTCTGGCCCGGCGCACGCTACGGCGCCGATCTGGCGGCCAAGCCGGGCTGGCGCGGGCTTCTGACGCGGCCGCCGCTGAAGATCACGCTGTCCGTCGCGATCATGGCCCTGTTGCCGGCGCTGGCGATGACCCTGCGGCAGACGGAGGAAGGCGGCATCGTGCTCTTCGCCGCAGCCGCAGTGGTCGCGACCGTTGCGGCACTCGGCGCCAGCCGCGCCTGGGCCGTCTGGCCGGCGCTGATTTCCGCAGCCGGCGCGGTGCTCGGCATCGCCATCACCGCACTTTCCTGGCTCGACTACTCAGCGCCGATCCCGGCCGACGGCCAGCCGGCGCCGGCACCCCTCACCTTCGGCAACGAGATCACCGTCTATCTGCTGCTCGGCGCCGTCTTCACCTTCCTGGGCTTCGTCTTCCTGCGGCGCTTCCGCAGGACCGAGCCGGAATTCTCCATCGTCTGGGCATTCCTGATGCCTGCGGTGCCGGCGACGCTCGCCTTCGTCAGCTTCCTGAATTTCGGCGATCTCGGACGCGACTGGACGCACGGGCTTTACGGGCTGGCGCTCGGCCTCGTGCTGCTCGCCGGCGCCGAATGGCTGTTCCGGCAGAGCGAGGAGACCGCGGAGGAGCGGAGCGGCCCCTTCATCGACTGGCCGGCCAACCTGCTGGTCGCAGGCTCCTTCGCCGGCTTCACGCTTTCGCTGCATGCGCTGACCAACGGCATCGTCACCACCATTCTCGTCTCGGTGCTCGGCTTCGCCTATGTGCTGGCCATGCGGGCAAAACCCTGGCCGGCGCTGCCCTGGATGATGGCGGCGGCGACGCTGATCGTCTTCGGCCGCATCGCCTGGGAGCCGACGCTGATCGGGCCGAACAGCCTCGGCACGACGCCTTTCCTCAACGCGCTGCTGCCCGGCTACGGCATTCCGACGCTGCTCGCCGTCGCCACGGCCTACATGCTCAAGGATTCGGCGGATTTCCGCGTCCGCAACGTGATGCAGGCGCTCGCCTCGCTCGCCGGCCTGATGACCATCGCCGTGCTGGTGCGGCATGCGATGAACGGCGGCGTTCTGGACAGCCGCGTCCCGACGCTCGGCGAACAGTCGATCTACACGCTGCTCGCAGTCGGCTTCTCGGGAGTCCTGCTGACGCTCGATCTGAAATCCCCGAGCCCCGTCTTCCGTTTCGGCTCGATGATCGCCGGGGTGATCGCGACCGTCAACGTGCTGTCGCTGCACGTCTTCGCGCTCAATCCCTATTTCAGCGGCGAGAGTACCGGGCCCTGGCCCTTCTTCAACCTGCTGCTCCTCGGCTACCTGCTGCCGGCGCTCGCCTATGCGCTGGTTGCCTGGTATGCGCGCGGGCGGCGCCCTCAGCCTTATGTCGCCATGCTTGCGGTTGCCGGCGCGGTGCTCGGCTTCCTCTGGGCGACGCTGTCCGTCCGCCGCTTCTGGCAGGGCGAGAACATTGCCGACTGGAAGGGTTTTCTGCAGGGCGAGACCTATACCTATTCGGTCGTCTGGCTGCTGATCGGCGTGGCGCTGCTGGCGCTCGGCTCGCGGCTCGATGCGCGCAGCTTGCGGCTCGCCTCGGCGGGCCTCGTGCTGATCGCGGTCGTCAAGGTGTTCCTCATCGACATGTCGAACCTCGAAGGAATCCTGAGGGCGCTCTCCTTCATCGGGCTCGGCGCGGTGCTGATCGGGATCGGGCTTTTCTACCAGCGCATTCTGGTGAAAAAGGATGGTGAACCCGCACCAGCCGATTCCCAGGAATCCACGACGTGACCGCATCCATCGCCGCCGCCTTCCCGCCCTTCGAGGACCTCGCACGAACGCTGATCCCCTATGCGACCGAAGGCGACGACGGATCGCACGACATCGCCCATATCCTGCGCGTCTTCAAGAACGCCATGCGCATCCGGGCCGAAGAAGGCGGCGACGGCAAGGTGCTGGCGGCGGCCGTGCTGCTGCACGATTGCGTGGCGGTGGAGAAGAACTCGCCATTCCGGGCTGAGGCCTCCCGGCTGGCAGCGGAAAAGGCGTCCGGCATCCTTGCCGGTCTCGGCTGGAGCGAGAGGGATGTTTCCGCCGTCGCCCATGCGGTCGCGGCTCACAGCTTCTCGGCGAACATTGCGCCGGAGACGCTGGAGGCAAAAATCCTGCAGGACGCCGACCGGCTGGATGCGATCGGGATGGTCGGCGCCGCGCGCTGCTTCTATATCGCGGGCCGCATGGGCTCCGGCCTTTACGATCCGGCCGATCCGCTCGCCCGGGAACGCCCGCTTGACGACAAGGCCTTCGCCATCGACCATTTCGCGGTGAAGCTGTTCAAGCTCGCGGACGGGTTCCAGACGGCGGCGGGCCGGGCGCTGGCGGCCGCGCGTCACGAACGGCTGAAGACCGTGCTCGACCTCTTCATCGACGAAATCTAGGAAAAAGCCATGCGCGTCAGCCAATTGAATGTCTATCCCCTGAAGAGCGGCCGCGGCATCGCGCTCTCCGAGGCCGAGATCGCGGCGACCGGCATTCCCGGCGACCGGCAGATGATGGTGACCGATCCTTCCGGCCATTTCATCACCCAGCGGGAACTCCAGGCCCTGGCGCAGGTGCAGGTGACGCCGGAGGCGGGCGGCTTCCGCTTGGCGATGTACGGCAAAGGCGAGACCTTCGTGGCGCAGCCGCCCGCCGACCGGCGCCTGGAGGTGGCGGTGTGGAAATCGGTCGTCGACGCCGCCCTCGCGGAGGAAACCGTGAACGATACGCTTTCCGGCTGGCTTGGGCGCGACGTGCGCCTCGTCTTCTTCGACGACCGGGCCAGGCGTACCGCCAGCGCCGAATGGGCCGGGCCGGACACGCCCGTCACCTTCGCGGACGGCTATCAGGTGCTCGTCACCACGACCGGATCGCTCAAGGCGCTCAATGCCGACATGGAAAAGCATGGCGAAGGACAGGTCGGCATGGAACGCTTCCGGCCGAACATCGTGCTCGACCATGACGAGCCATGGGCGGAAGACGAATGGGAGGGCATCGAGATCGCCGGCATCCGCTTCGATTTCGCAAAGCCCTGCGCCCGCTGCATCATGACGACCCAGGACCAGAAGACCGGCTCGCGCGAGGCGCCGAGCCCGATGGCGGCGATGGGCCGCATCCGCATGTCGGCCGACCGGCGCGTGCCCGGCCCCCTCTTCGGCTGGAACGCCGTGCCGCGCGGCACCGGACAGATCAAGGTCGGGGACGCCGTGACGGTGACTGCCGAGCGGGAGCCGTGGACGATCAAGCGGCGGGCGTGAGGCGTTCTGCCTTTCCGTCCGGCTGCTTCAGCGGACCGGACGGGCATCTCCCGCAATCGCAAGCCGCAGGCCCAGCCCGATCATGACGATACCGGCAAAGCGCTTCTGCCAGGTGACAAGTCCCGGACGGCGAGCCAGCCAGCCGCCGAACGTTCCCGCTCCCAGCGCAACGGTGGTCAGGATGACGAAATTCGTAAGCTTTGCGACAGCTCCCAGCAGCAGAAGCTGCGCGGCTACGGGCCAGCCTGCGGCGGGATCCACGAACTGCGGCAGAAACGCAAAAAGGAAAACGAGCGCCTTGGGATTGGTGAGATTGTTGATGGCCCCTTCCCGCAATGCCGCGCCGTCCGACATGGACACAAGCACAGCCGGGCCGGCCCCATTGGCGCGCTTGCCTGATTGGACGAGAAGTTTCAGGCCAAGCCAGATGAGATAGGCCGTGCCTGCCCAGCGGAGGACTTCGAACGCCAGCGGCGAAGCCGCAAGCAATGAGGCGATGCCAAGCACGAGCATCGACAATTGGACAATACCGGCCAGCAAGGTCATGCCGACGGCGCTCAGAAGCGCTATCCGCCGGCCCTGACCGATGCCGCGCCCGACTACGAGGATCATATCGGGTCCGGGCGTGAGCTGGATTGCGAGCACGGCGGCGTAGAAGGTCAGGAATGTGGCCAGATCGGGCATCGTCCCTCGGCGGCGTCGACGTTTTTGAACCACGACTTGCGCAGGGCTAGGACCGGAAATCCGATTGTGCCCGCATGGTCTGAAGATCGATCGGCATCGATATGTGCTCGTGGGCGATCATCCACCGGCCGTTCGTCTTCCGCAAGCCGGAAGTTACACGTACCCAGTAGTCGGCTTTCTCGCCATTTATCCTCTTGCTCCTGACATGGCTCAGACTGTGGCAGAAGGCGACATCATCCTTCACCGCAATGCCCAACTCACGGATCTCATAGTGGATCGGGCCTTCCACCGAGCCGAACCATGTCTCGAAGTTCTTTCGATAGGCATCCGCACCCTCGATCCGCTGCGGCGGCCTGATATCGAACACGACGGTGTCCGGAGCGTAATGCGCCATCAATGCGTCGACATCCCTGGCACGCAACGCCTGCGCCAGTTCATCCAGGCATTTGCGGATTTCCGATTCTTCTCCTGTCGCGGTCGTGGCCGGCATGACACCCTCCTTTTTGAGGAGCCGTGAGGCTTCACGGAGGCATCGCTCGCAAATCTCGCGGCTTCAGCAGAAGTCCTTCCACCACTTTACCACGGCAGGATCAGGTCCCAAAGGGTCTGATCCGGAGCCGCTCCTCAAGACAGACAAGCAAACAAAAGAAAACCCCGCCTGGCCGGCGGGGCTTGGTCGAGAATCATTCCGCCGGGTTCAGGGCAGCGGAGTCCGGGGCGGCTTGCGGCGAGGTGTTGCTCAGCCGGCCGTAGCCGATGAGCATGGTCGCGAAGGCCACGGCACCGCCGGCGACCGCCACCCAGAAGCCGTTCGAAGCGCCATAGGCATCGATCGTCCAGCCGGCGAGCGAGGAGCCGGCCGCAAAGCCGATGCCGACGCCGGTCATCGCATAGGTGATGCCTTCCGTGAGCTGCGAGGCCGGCACGATGCGCTCGATCAGGCTCATGCCGGTGATGAAGGTCGGCGAGATGGCCGCACCCGCCAGGAAGACCACCAGCGTCAGCGCCCAGAGATCGCCGACGAAGGGCATGGGGAGCGTGGTGATCGCGGCGATCAGGCTCGCGAAAACCAAACGGCGGGCGAGCGGCGTCCTGAACTTGATGGCGCCGACAACCAGGCCGACGATGAACGAACCGGCCGCATAGGCGGCGAGGACATAGCTTGCCGCACCCTTGTGTCCCTCGGCTTCGGCGAAGGCGACGACCGAGACTTCCGCGGTGCCGAAGATCGTGCCCATGCCGGCGAAAACCGTCACCAGGAACCACATCGGCAACAGCCGCATGACCGAGCCTTCGCCCCTTACCCTATGCGGATCGACCTTCGGTTCGGTGGATTTCTGGGCGACGAACAGCGTCGTGCCGACGGCGAGGAAGGCGGCCGAGGCGAGCACGCCCGCTTCCGGGAAGAGCGAGACGCTCAGGCCGATGCCGAAGATCGGCCCGCAGATATAGACGACCTCGTCGATGACCGATTCGAAGGCGAAGGCGGTGTGGAGCTCCGGCCGGTCGCGATAGATCTCCGTCCAGCGGGCGCGCACCAGCGCCATCATGCTCGGCATCATGCCGGCGATCACCGCGAAGACGAACAAGGTCCAGTTGGGCCAGCGCAACCAGGCGGCCGCGGCGAGCGCGAGAAGTGCTGCGACGGTGACGATCGTCGTCGGCACCAGCACGGCCGACTGGCCCTTCGCATCCACCCAGCGGGAGACCTGCGGCGCGATGAAGGCGTTGGCGAGCGCGAAGGTGGCGGAGACCGCGCCTGCGATCCAGTATTCGCCATGGGTCTGGGAGAGCATGGCGACAAGGCCGATCGTCGTCATCGGCAGCGGCAACCGGGCCACGAAAGCGGCCGCGGCAAAACCTTTCGTCCCCGGCCTTCGGAATATTTCGCGATAGGGATTGGGCATATCGGAATCCTTGGTTTATTTTGAATGACCACTTACATACGCCGCGTATGTGAGCTAAATAATCACATACGCTGCGTATGTCAATTCACATACGTAACGTATGCGAATAATTTTCGGAGTCCGCATGGCGCAGAAGATAGGGCACAAGCCCCGCAAGGAAATGATCGCCGAAACGAAGGCCAAGCTGATCGCCGCCGCCCGGCAGGCGTTTGCGACGCAGGGTTATGCCGAAGCCTCTATGGACGACTTCACGGCCGGGGCCGGGCTGACGCGCGGCGCGCTCTACCATCATTTCGGCGACAAGAAAGGGCTGCTGCAGGCCGTGATCGCCGAGATCGACGCGGAAATGTCCGACCGGCTCTGCGCCATTTCAGCCAAGGCGGAGAATGCCTGGCGCGGCTTCGTCGACGAAAGCGTGGCCTATATCGAAATGGCGCTGGAGCCGGAAATCCAGCGCATCATGCTGCTCGACGGGCCGGCCGTGCTCGGCGATCCGTCGCAATGGCCGAACCAGAGCGCCTGCATCCGTACCACCACCGCCAGCATACAGAAGCTGATCGACGAGGGAACCATCCGCAAGGTGGACGCGGAAGCGACCGCGCGGCTCGTCAACGGCGCGACGCTCAGCGCGGCGCTGTGGATCGCCAGCGCGGAAGATCCGCAGGCCGTGTCGAAAAAGGCGGTCGAGGCGTTCAACGCGATGATCTCGGGATTGCTGAGGGAAAAGGCGCCGGAATAAGCCTTCGGACAGGACTTCCGGCCGTCCTGCGGAACCATAGCGTCGCGCGCGTTGTTAGCTCCCCGAAGGAGCCAAACATGTTTGAAAGGCCGCTACTTCCCATACTAGGCGCGATCATCGTCGTCATCTGCGCTTTGGGCCTCGGATATTATATTTCTGGCGCGCCGAGCGCACCTTCCAATCCGGCAGACCCGCAAGGTTCGGAAACCAGCCTTCCCGCGCGCCAGTCGGACCAGAACGCCCTTCCGGGACTGCAACAGCCGAACCGCTGATGCCGGGACGGCGGGATGGTCGGTTTCATCGGGCCTCGCCGTCCGAGCGCGGCCAGCGAAACGTCGGCGCATCCCCGCGAAAACGGCGCCTACTCCCAACCCCGGCGTCTTTGCGCTATACTGATCGCGTGACGCCTGAAGGAGGTGGACGCAGTGCTGGCGATTGTTCTTGGATCGATCCTGGTCGTTATCGGACTGTTATACCTGCTCCGCGAGGCCCTTGGCCGACGCCGGCTGAGCGATCCGCACCGTCCCGATCAGGCCAGCGCAAAGCCGACCCTGGAACCCCGGCATCAAGGCGTCGGCTTCCTGGGCCTCCGCAGGAACTGGCCGGGTTTGGCAATGATGGCCGTGGGAGCCATTCTGCTGATTTCCGGAGCCTACGCCTAGCGGCACCAAAACCGCAACGCGTTTCCGCATCGAGCTGGCAATGGCCGCGATCATCCGGACGATGCCGGGGCGGTGGGGCCTTGTTCCCCCACACGGTCCTTGCGAGCCCTCAGTCCCTTGCGGCCGCTTCCAAAGCGGCGATGTCGAACTTCACCATCTTGAGCATGGCCTCGGTGACGCGCTTCGCCTTCGCACGGTCTGGATCGCCCATCAGTTCGCCCAGCCGCCCGGGGGCGATCTGCCAGGAGAGACCCCAGCGGTCCCTGAGCCAGCCGCACTGCTCCGTCGCGCCGCCTTCCTTCAACGCCTCCCAGAGGCGGTCGATCTCGCCTTGCGTGTCGCATTCGACCATGATCGAAAAGGCGTGGTTGAACGGATCGAGCGGCCCCGCCTCGATCGCCATGTAGCGCTGATCGCCGAGTGTGAAGCTCGCAAGCTTCACACTGTCCGGCGGCCCGCTCGGCGTTTCGGCTGGGATGGTCGAGAGCCACCCGACGGAAGAGCCGGGAATCAGCGACGTATAGAAGCGGATCGCGGATTCCATGTCCTTTTCGAACCAGAGATGCTGCGTAACCTTCATCGTGTCTTCCTCCTTCGACCGGCCCTGAAGGGCATACGACCCGAGGACGAAGCCGGCGGCGCAATTCCGACAGGGCAACGAAAAAAATCTTAAGGGGCGGCGGACAAGGGATGCGGGTGAACCGCACCGAGACCGGGACGGACCATCGACGCCGGCCCGGACCGTCCCGCCAAGCGCATGGCAGCTATTCGGAAAAAGCAGGTTGTCCACCCGCCTGGCGCGCGGTCAAACGGAACGGACACCCGTTTCCCGCCTATCCCTGCCTGGCCGCTGGCCTTCCGGCCGGCTGCGCCCCGAAAGAGACTGCCCCATGACACCTCGGTCCACCGGCCTTCTCTGCGCTTTGACGGCGGTGACCATCTTTTCGGTTCAGGACGGCATTTCGAAACATCTCGCCACCGCCTATCCGCCGATCTTCGTGACGATGATCCGCTACTGGGCCTTTGCGGGTTTCGCCCTCATTCTCGCAAGCCGCTCGACGGTCGGGCTGAAAGGCGCGGCCTCGGCCAACCGGCTCTGGCTGCAGATCGCCCGCGGCGTTCTCCTGGCGGTGCAGATCGTCATTTCGATCACCGCCTTTTCGCGGGTCGGGCTCGCCGCAAGCCACTCGATCTTCGCCGCCACGCCGCTCGTCGTCGCCTGTCTTTCCGTGCCGCTGCTCGGCGAAAAGGTCGGCTGGCGCCGCTGGATGGCGATCGGCGTCGGCTTCGTCGGCATTCTCCTGATCGTCAATCCGCTGCACGCCACGTTCGACTACAAGATCGTCATCCCGGTCGTCGCCACGCTGATGTTCGCGCTCTATTCGGTGATGACGAGGCTTGCGAGCCGCACCGATACGCCCGACACCGCCTTCTTCTACACCGGCGTCGCGGGCGCGGCGGCAATCACCTTCATCGGCCCGTTCTACTGGACGAATATCACCTTCAGCGACTGGTTCTGGATGCTGGTGCTCTGCATCACCGGCATGACCGGGCACTACCTGCTCATCCGCGCCTTCGGCCTGCTCGACGCCGTCGTCGTGCAGCCCATGTCCTATATCCAGACCGTGCTCGTCTGTCTGATCGGCGTCTTCGTCTTCGGCGAGATCATGACCGCCAACATGATCGCCGGCTGCGCCATCGTGATCGCCGCCGGCATCTTCACCATCTGGCGCGAGGCCCGGCTCGGTCGCACGCCTCCGCCGGCCATCGATCCGCCCGGCACGCCGTGAGAAGACCCCCCTCTGGCCTGCCGGCCATCTCCCCCACAAGGGAGGAGAAAATATGCCGCTCTGTCCTGCCCCGATCATCTCTCGAACACGAGCGTCGGGTCCGCGTGTGTTGATGGAAGCAAGGCCTTGCCACTTAGTCTCTCTCCCCTGTGGGGAGATGGCCGGCAGGCCAGAGGGGGATTTTACCACGGCGGCCTCCATATCAGGACGGCATCCGCATCAAATGCGGTGATGGATTGATTGAGCAAAAGTTGTTTTAAGAACCTCGATGCAAGCGGTATGATTTGCTCGTCGCACCGAGGAGGAATCCATGAGCCGACCCATGCCGCAATTCCGATCCGGAGCCGCCCGCGCATCCATGCCCTGGCTGATCATCCTCGCCGGCGCATCGATCGCCATGCTGACCTTCGGCCCGCGTTCGGCCATGGGCTTCTTCCAGCTTCCCATGCTCGCCGATACGGGATGGGACCGCTCCACCTTCGGTCTCGCCATGGCGATCCAGAACCTCGCCTGGGGTCTCGGCCAGCCTTTCTTCGGGGCGCTCGCCGACAAATACGGCACCGGACGGGTGCTGACGTTTTCCGGCCTGCTCTACGCGGCGGGCCTTTTCCTGATGTCGACGGCCCATTCGGTGCCCATCCTGCACCTTTCCGGCGGCGTGATGGTCGGCCTTGCGGTCGGCGCCGGCTCCTTCGGCACGATCCTTTCCGCCTTCGCCCGCAACGTGACGCCGGAACAGCGCTCGCTCGCCTTCGGCATCGGCACGGCGGCGGGTTCGGCCGGCATGTTCCTCTTCGCGCCGCTCAGCCAGGCGCTGATCAGCACCTATGGCTGGTCCGACAGCCTGGTCATCATGGGCTTCGTGATGCTCGCCATCCCCGTGCTCGCCTTGCCGCTGCGCGGCAATGCCAAGTCGGGCACGCAGTCCAGGAGCGAGATCGACCAGACCGTCGGCCAGGCGCTCAGGGAAGCGTTCGGCCATCAGAGCTATCTGCTGCTCACCTCGGGCTTCTTCGTCTGCGGCTTCCAGGTCGCCTTCATCACCGCGCATTTCCCGGCCTATCTCGGCGATATCGGCATCGACGCGCGCTATGCCGTGATCGCGATGGCGGCGATCGGCTTCTTCAACATCATCGGCTCGTTCAGCGCCGGCATCATCGGCCAGCATTATTCGAAGCCCTATTTCCTCGCCTATATCTATCTCGCCCGCTCGGTGGCGGTGACCGCCTTCCTCCTCATGCCGCAGACGCCTTTCTCGGTGATCGTCTTCGCGGTCGTCATGGGGCTTTTGTGGCTCTCCACCGTGCCGCCGACCAACGCGCTCGTCGCCATCATGTTCGGCACGCGGCATCTCGGCCTGCTCGGCGGCATCGTCTTCCTGTCGCACCAGGTGGGCTCGTTCCTCGGTGTCTGGATGGGCGGTTTCCTCTACGACCGCTTCGGCTCCTACGATCCGGTCTGGTGGCTCGGCGTGGCGCTCGGCATCTTCGCCGCGGTCGTGCACTGGCCGATCCAGGAAAGGCCGGTCGACCGGACGATGCCGGCAACCCAGCCGGCGGAGTGAGACATCAGCCGGCCTGACGCTCCGGATCGCGCGCCGACAGCGCCTTCAGCGCCGCCTGGACGAACCCGTCGCGGGCGGCGTTTTCCGTGAGCCCCCGCGGCTCGTAGACATGCCGGTGAAGGAAGAAGGCGGTCAGCCGGAAGGCGGCCGCCATGCTTTCCCGGTCGGCCGCCCCGGCAGCCCCCTCGTTCAAGAAGGCGGGAAGCGCCAGCATACGGTCGGCATAGGGCGCACCCGCCTCGCGGCTGACGGCGCGGCCGGTCTTCGGCGAGACATAGACGAGGTTTTCGCGCAGGCCGGTCGCGGCGCATTCGGAAAGGTCGAGGCCGAAGCCGAGGTCGTTCAGCACGGCGAGTTCGAAGCGCACGAAAAGCTCGCCGGCATCGGCCGGATCGTCCAGCGCATCGAGGATGATGTCGAGCGCCTCGAAGAGATGCGGATGCGGGTCGCGCTCGGGAAGCAGGCGGAGCAGCGCGCCCATGGCCTGCACGCCGTAGACGGCGGTCGCCGTCTCCATCAGTTTCGCAGCCCTCAGCCTTACCGGCTCCAGCCGGAACTCGCCGAGATGTTCGTCGAGCCGCGCCCGCCAGACCGCTTCCACCCGGTTACCCGGCTGCAGGACAGGCTGCATGGCGCGCGAGCGGCCGGAACGGACAAGGCCCAGATGCCGGCCGCGCTCACGGGTCATCAGCTCGGCGATGACGCTCGTCTCGCCGTGGCGCTTGACGCCGATGATGATCCCTTCGTCCTGCCACTGCATGCTTTGCTTCAAGCTCCTTTCAGGCCGATTCAAGTCTAGCCCATAAGCCTTTCGGACTGAATCGCTTTTTAGGTTCGCCAGATCTTCCGCCGAGATGCCGCCTGCCCGCTTGCCTGGAACAAATCGGGCTCCATTTGGATTCCTGTGCGAAAAATTCACGACGCCAAACCATAACGCCCGGGAGCCCTTATGAGACACGCCCTCCTCGCCGTCGCCCTCTTCACCGCCATGCCTGCCGCTCTCGTCACCGCCCCGCCCGCCGCCGCGCAATCGCCGCAGCTCGAACAGGCCTGCGTCACGGTCGCCAAGAATTTCCTGCTGGTGCCGAACATCAAGACCGGCATCGTGCAATCCTTCCCCGAGCTCGACCCGCCGGGAGCGCGGCTCACCTATTCCACCCGCGAGGACGCAAAGCCCACCGATTTCAACAACGAGATCGAATGCGAGTTCGACAAGGCCACCCCGCCCCTCAGCCTGCAGCGTTTCTGCATTTCCGACACCTGCTACGGCCCGAACGAGCAGGAACAGGAAAACCGCCGGCGCTACCTGGAGGTCAAGGCGCTGATGGATAGGCAGAGGAAGTAAACCGTCAGGCGTGCCGATAGCCCTCACAGCCCCTCATTGTTGTGCATGTGATCCGTTATCGATACCTCATGCCCCTCATCTGTCCTGCCGGACCTTCTCCCAGAAGGCGATAGGGCAATTACATTGGTGTCAGGCGGTGCGTGGAGCCCCTCCCCTTGTGGGGAGGGGTTGGGGAGGGGACTTCGCCCCGAGCGAAAACCCTTCCCGCCTGCCGGCCACCCTCCCCACAAGGGGGAGGGTTAAGGATGCCGCACCGCCTGACACCCCATATGCTTTAGCCCCGCCGCTCGCGGGAGAGGTTAGGGCAACAAAAGTTCAAATCACCCCTTCGGAAACTCCAGCCCCATTTCGCGGAAGCGTTCGGGGTCGTCGCCCCAGTTCTCGCGCACCTTGACGAACAGGAAAAGGTGAACGGGCTGTTCTAGGATTTCGGAGAGTTCCTTGCGCGACGCGGTGGAAATCGCCTTGATCGCCTCGCCGCCCTTGCCGAGCGCGATCTTCTTCTGGCTTTCGCGCTCCACATAGATGACCTGCTCGATCCTCACCGAGCCGTCCTTGCGCTCCTCCCATTTCTCCGTCTCGACATGCGAGGCATAGGGAAGCTCCTGGTGGAGCCTGAGGAAGAGCTTTTCGCGGGTGATCTCCGCGGCGAGCTGGCGCATGGGCAGATCGGAGATCTGGTCCTCCGGGTAATACCAGGGGCCTTCGGGAAGCGTTGCGGCAAGATAATCCATCAGGTCCTCGCAGCCCGAACCTGTCGTCGCCGAGATCATGAAGGTGCGCTCGAAGGGCGCGAATTCGTTGGCGGCGGCCGCGAGTTTCAGCAGATCCTCGCGCTTCACCTGGTCGATCTTGTTCAAAGCGAGGATCTTCGGCTGGCGGACCTCCTTCAGGCCTTCGAGGATCGCCTCCGCATCGCCGCGGATGCCGCGCTCGCTGTCGATCAGCAGCATGATGAGGTCGGCGTCCTTGGCGCCGCCCCAGGCGGTCGTCACCATGGCCCGGTCGAGCCGGCGGCGCGGCTTGAAGATGCCGGGCGTATCCATGAAGACGATCTGGGCGTTCCCGTGGATCGCGATGCCGCGCACGATGGCACGCGTCGTCTGCACCTTGTGGCTGACGATCGAGACCTTGGCGCCGACGAGCCGGTTCACCAGGGTCGACTTGCCGGCATTGGTCGGGCCGATCAGCGCCACGAAGCCGGAATGGGTCGGACCGGCTGAATTCTCGTCACCGGCGATGTTTTCGTTTTCCGTCATATCGTCCAATCAATCTTCGGCAGAACTCTTCTGCCATACGCCTTCGCGTTCGAGCATCCTGGTTGCCGCGACCTGTTCGGCCGCGCGCTTGGAGCGGTCGATGCCGGTTTCCGGCGCGACACCCGCCACCTCGACCGTCACCGTGAAGCGCGGGTCGTGATCCGGCCCGGACCGGTCGTCGACCCTGTAACAGGGCGTCAGGCCGAATTTCGCATGCGCCCATTCCTGCAGCTCGGTCTTGGCGTCGCGCCTTGCGCCGTCGGCGCGGGTGGCACGGCTTTCCCAATGCTTGAGGATGAAGGCGCGGGCGGCCTCCAGCCCCCCATCGAGATAGAGCGCGGCGATCAGGCTTTCCACCACGTCGGCGCGCACGTTCATCATGCGCTTGCCGGTCAGCTTCTTGACGTCGGCGCCGGTGCGGATGAAGCGGTGCAGTTCGAGCTCGTCCGCCACGATGGCGCAGCTTTCGGCGCTGACGAGCTGGTTCAGCCGCACGGAGAGCTCGCCTTCGGCCGCGGTGCGGAAGGTCCTGAAGAGAAGCTCGGCGACGCAGAGGCCGAGCACGCGGTCGCCCAGGAACTCCAGCCGCTCGTAATTGGCACCCTTGGCCGAGCCGGTGCTCGCATGGGTGAGCGCCCGGTCGAGCCATTGCTTGTCGGCGAATTCATAGCCAATCGTCTTTTCCAACTGGCCGCGCTCATCCGCCGAAAGCGGCTTTGCCTTCATCATTCGACGACCTTGAAAAGCCGATCCCAGCGCATGTTCGTCGGCCATTTCCACACCTCGCGGAAGGAGGTGTCGTTGCCGAGCGAGAAGAAGATGATGCTGGCGCGGCCGACGAGGTTTTCGGCGGGCACCATGCCGACGTCGAAACGGCTGTCGAGCGAGTTGTCGCGGTTGTCGCCCATGAAGAAGTAATGGCCTGCGGGGACGATGAATTCCGGCGTGTTGTCGCCGCGCGACACCTGCGAGTGATCGAGCGTGTCATAGGTGACGCCGTTGTCGAGCGTCTCGCGGAAGACCGGCACGTCGGTGCCCGGATCGAGGCTGTAATCGGAGGTGAAGGTGCCGTCCGCCTGTTTCGGCACCGGCTTTCCGTTGATGAAGAGCACGCCGTTGGTGACCTGGACGCGGTCGCCCGGCAGGCCGACCAGGCGCTTGATATAGTCGACATCCGGATGGCTCGGCAGGCGGAAGACGATGACATCGCCGCGCTCGGGCTCGCTGAACTCGAAGATGCGGCCGGAAAACAGGTTCGGCGAGAACGGCAGCGAATATTTCGAATAGCCGTAGGCGAACTTGTTGACGAAGATATAGTCGCCGACAAGCAGGGTCGGCATCATCGAGCCGGACGGAATGGTGAACGGCTGGAAGAGAACGGTGCGGATCACCATCGCCAGCAGCAATGCCTGGATGATGACCTTGATGTTTTCCCAGAGGCTGCTCTGCGACTTGGTCTCGGCTTTGTCGGACACGTTAAGGACTTTCTCTTACCAGCGAAGTGCCGCTTTCTAACCCCTTCCCGGAGCCGCGGCAATGGCCCACAGGGTCACAGACCATCATCAGGACGCGACGGAGCGCGCCTCGATGACCACGAAGGCCTGCGCATAGGGATATTCGTCGGTGATGGTGATGTGGATCAACGGCTCGTGGCCGGCCGGCATCATCTCGGCGAGACGGTCGGCCGCGCCCCCGGTCAGCACCATGGTCGGCCTGCCCCCCGGCAGGTTGACGACGCCCATGTCCCTCCAGAAGACGCCGTGGGCGATGCCGGTGCCGAGCGCCTTGGAACAGGCCTCCTTGGCGGCAAAGCGCTTGGCATAGGAGGCGGCGCGGTTCTGGCGGCGGTCGGATTTCGCCCGCTCGATATCGGTGAAACAGCGGTGCGTGAAGCGCTCGCCGAAACGTTCGATGGATTTCTCCACCCGGCGGATGTCGATCAGGTCGCTGCCCATGCCGATGATCATGCGGTTCCTTTATTGTCCTGCGGCATGCCGTCTTCCCGACTCCCGGGCGACATGCCGATGCTCGCTCAAGTCTATACTGACTTGAGCGCTCCGGCACGCGCCGTCAAGCGCTGAAGCCGCGCGTTGCGAAAGCTGCGCACGCCCCAATAGGTGACGGCATAGAAAACGAGGCCGCAGACGAGGCCGGGCGGAATGGAGCCGATCAGCATCGGTTCCAGGACCGGCCGCCAGAGCTGCGAGACATCGAGATGATGGAAGAGCGCGCCGAGATCGAGACGGTCGTGGCCGGCGGCGCTCTGGCCGAGCATGACCTCGCCGATCTTCCAGGTGAGCGGCCAGATGATCGGGCAGGTCAGCGGATTGGCGAAGGCCGTGCCGAGCGCGGCGGCGATCACGCTGCCGCCGAGGAGATAGGCGACCGGGATGGCGAGCAGGATGTGAAAGCCGAGGAAGGGCGTCCAGGCGCTGACGACACCGACCGCAAGGCCGGCCGCGACCGCATGCGGCGATCCGCCGATCCTCAGGATCTTCAGGCGATAGTAATCGAGGCTGCGGCGAAAGCCCTTGGGAGGCAGGATCGCCCGGCGCAGCCTTTCACGAAATCCAAGCGGGGTACGGCGGCGGAACGGCATTGCGGATCAGGACGGACCGGGTTCGGCAGCGTGGGACTTCCGTCCGCCGGCTGCGGGAGGCTCTGGTGGATCACCACCTAGCCCAAGCCGAAGATGATGGCGAAAATTGGCCCGCCTCTCGAGGCGGCCGCCTTTTGCGGAACCGATCCGGTCCCGGCCGCAAGATTGCAGGATCCGGAGGCATGCAAACCGCGCGGGCATCTTTTTTCCGCGCGGAACGAACGGCGGGTGTTCTCAGAAGCCCGACTTGCGGAACATGCCGCGGTCGATCTGGCGCATCCGGTATTCGAGGTCGATGCGGTCCTTGGCATCGTTCAGGTAGGCGATCTCACGGTCCTGGACGGTCGGGACGCGGAAGGCGCGGGCGAATTTGCGTACGGAGTCAAACATGACTGTCTTCTTTCTCTCTCATATTGCACTGCAGCAATATAAGATGGAGCACCGCTTTTTACCACCGCTGCAACCGCTGGTCAGCCTTGCAACAGAAGCATGGCGACTTGGCGAGGCGATGAGAAAATAAGCGGCAAGATCGGGCTCAAGCCTTCGCCATTGCGCGCCATGTCGCCGGCGGCGTGCCGAAGGCGCGCGAGAAGGCACGATTGAACGCCGCCTCCGTCGCATATCCGGCTTCATACGCAATCGCCGCGATCGCCCGGCCGGTCGTGGCCAGAGCCACGCTCGCCAGATAGAGCCGCCAGTCGCGCACATATCTGATCGGCGGGGTGCCGAGGATCGTCTGGAAACGTTCCGCCAGCACGCTGCGCGACAAGCCCGAGGCGGCCGACAAATCCTCTAAGGACCAGTCGCGCGCCGGGTCGTCGTGGATGAGGGACAGGCAGCGCGACAGCGCCGCGTCGGCAAGCGCGGCCAGCCAGCCGGCGTCGCGCGGTTCGGCCATCATGATCTGGTGGCGCAGGATTTCGATGAAGATGATTTCGGTGAGCCTCGGCAGCATGGAGACCCCGCCCGCACGCGGCCTGTCGACTTCCTCCACCATCTGCCGGATAGTGGCGCGCAGCCAGTCTGCGTCATTCGCGCTGCGCGTCCTCACATGGATCAGCTTCGGCAGCGCCCGTCTCAGCGGTGCGAAGCCCAGCGCGTCGCACTGCAGATAGCCGCAGAGCAGCCTTGCCCCTTGCGGGTCCTCGCCATACCGGAGAACGGGAATTTGCCGCCACGGCTTCGGCGGCAATTCGCCCACCGGATCGACCAGAACGCCGTCGCTTCCGGCGCCGAGCTGATGTCCGGTGCCGAAAGGGAAGACGAGCACGTCGCCCGCCTCAAGCCTTGCCTCCTCACCTTCCATCTTCAGCCAGCAATGGCCCGCGACAAGGATGTGAAACGGTATCGTGCCGCTTGCCTTTCCCGACAGATCCGCCATGGCGGGTTTGTCGTCGGTCTGCCAGTCGCCGGACGGCATGAAGCAGAATTGCAGCGATCCCGAAAGGCGGATCGTCGACAGCAGCGCCGACAGCACGTCGTCCCGCGCCACGCCGCGCGTATGACGAGGATTTTCGGACAAGGTTTCCCGCATTTCGGCCAAAGACGGGCGCCGCCCGCCTTCCTAGAGTGAATACGTTCAACTCACTTGCCGGAGAATACTATGCAAACGCCAACTGACAAACTGGTCGTGCTCGTCACCAAGGGCATCGATTCCGAACTTTCGTCCGTCGCCTTCACGATCGCCAATGGCGGCATCACCGCCGGCCTCAAGGTCTCGGTCTTCCTCACCAGCACCGCGATCGATCTGGTGCGGAAGGGCGGCCAGCGCATGACACATGTCCCCCCGCTCGATCCGCTCGCGAAATCGATCGAGGATTTCCAGAACCGCGGCGGCACGATCTGGGCCTGCCCGCCCTGCGTGAAATCACGCGGCTACGAGCAGGACGACCTCCTCGACGGCGTCGTCATCGTCGGAGCAAGCGCCATGCATGCCGAGATCAAGGAAGGGGCCGCCACCCTCTCGTTCTGACTGCGACAAGGCATGAGCCAGGCCGGGCGATGAGGAAGGAACCGGAAAGATGCCCCTGCCGGTCCGGCCCTGCCTGTGGCGCCCGAGAACGGTCATTCTCATGACGCGCTCTTTGGCCCCTTGGAGCGGGCGGGCCGAGCGGTGGTGCGCTTCGCAGTGTTCAGCGCCACGGCGGCGCGAATGAGCGCCGTCAACGCCTCTTCATCGATCCTGTCGCCCTCGTGGAAATCGATGGCGCGCCTGGTGTTGCCTTCGAGGCTGGAGTTGAAAAGGCCCGAAGGGTCGTCCAGCGAGGCGCCTCTGGCGAAGGTCAACTTCACGGCAGCCTTGTACGTCTCGCCTGTGCAGACGATCCCGGCATGCTCCCATACCGGAACCCCTCTCCACTTCCATTCCTCGACCATCTCCGGATCGGCCGCTCTGATGAGACTTCGGACCCGCGCGAGCGTTTCGCCACGCCAATCGCCGAGCTCCTTAATTCTCCCATCTATCAGCCGAGAAGGAGAGAGCTCTCCCGCTTCCTCTGTCGTCGCTTTCCTCATGGTCGGCTCTTCCCCATTCGCCATGACTCCGTTCGGGTTCGTCCCGGATATCACCGTGCTTCGATCATCTTCCATCCATTCCCCGACGGATCGCGGAAGCCGGCGTCCACGGCGCCGTAACGGTCCACGGGCTCCTGCGTGAACTCCACCCCGCGGGCGCGCATCCGCTCGTAGGCGGCGCGGCAGTCGTCGACGACAAGCACGAGCGGCGGCATGGCACCCTTCGCCACGATCTCGCGCAGGGTCTGCGCGGTCGCCGCGTCGAGCACCGGCGGCTGCGGCATGAACAGGCCGAGCTGGAAGGACGGCTGGTCCGGATGCTGCACCGTCAGCCAGCGGTAATCGCCGTTCCGCGCGTCGGTATGGACGCGGAATCCGAGCTTTTCGACATAGAACTGGAGCGCTTCCTCCTGATCGCGAACGTACAAACCGACCACTCCGACACCCTGGCTCATGGGACCTCCATTTGTTGTGACGCGCCCATACTATCGCCCGCGTCCCGCCGCCGCTTCTCCAAAACTGCGATCATGAGGCCGGGCCGATGGGCGGCGCTGAGGAAGCAGGCCGGCACCTGCTCGAGCTGGTGCGGAGCGGCTTTTTCGCGCGCACGGAGCTGACCGGGGCTCTCGCCGGTGACGTCGCGGAACGTGCGCCCGAACGTTCCCAGGCTATTCCAGCCCGTCTGGAACGCGATCTCGGTGATCGGCAGGTCCGTGTCGCGGAGCAGCGCCTTGGCCCGCTCGATACGACGCGTCAGCAGATACCGGTGCGGCGGGACGCCGAAGGCCTCCTTGAACGATCGCGCGAAATGGGCCTCGGAGACGCCGCTCACGCGCGCCAGCCGCGGGACAGGCCACTCCTCGTGCGAGGCGGCGTCCATCCGGTCTTTCGCGCGCAGCAGGCGGCGCAACAGCTCGGGCGGCTGGCTCACGCGCCCTCGTCCCCGCTCGCTCCCGGCCCCTCTCCCCGTGAGCGGCCGATCAGGCGTCTTCGTCGAGGTTCCGTATCCCATATCCGCTTCCGCCACGCATGCGCCTCGCGACCTTTCGCTCACATTCGTTCGCCCGGCAACTGGCTGGCTTGCTTCACCCAATCGACGAACTGGGCCTCATCGAACCGGTCTTCGTAGATGTCGAGATAGCGCACTTCATTGTGCTTGGACGCGCCGGGCGGGACAGGACGCAGCGACGTGCCGCGGAAGAAGGTCACCTTCACGTATTTCGTGAAGCAGTGAAAGGCGACGAACCAGACATCGTCCTGCATGCCATAGAAGGGCGTGTTCCACTTGACCGCCTTGCGCACGCCGGGGACCTCGCGCTCGATGAGCGCGTCGAGGCGGCGGCCGAGATCGCTTTTCCAGCCCGGCATGGCCGCGATATAGGCCCGCACGGGAGCATCGCCGTAGCCCTTCGCGATCTGGGGATTGCCGCCCGAGAGAAGGACCGGCTCCCCGGCCGCGGGCCTGGCGGCGGTCTTCCTTACGGCCTTCGTTGACTTGATGGGCGTTTCACCAGCCATGACGTGCACTCCTCCGATGGACGTATCGTATTTGGGTATGTCCGCTTGAGTACCCGAGATGACGGCGTCACTGCAACAGCGTCCAAGCGCTCGACCGGATCAGCCGGTGATGCGGAATCCCGCCGGCATCTCCTCGGTCACGGTCAATTCCGTCTCCACGCCGGAAACAGATGCGCCGGAAGGCCCGTGCCAGAAACGCTCGATCATGGCCAAGACCGCGGTATCGGGCCCCGCGATCAAGGCGGTGACGGACCCATCCTCCTCGTTGCGGACCCAGCCCGTCAGACCGAGCCGCGTCGCCTCGTTGCGCGTCCAGACACGGTAGCTGACGCCCTGCACCCTACCGGTTATCCGCACCAGGGCAGCCTTACGATCATCGGACATAGCCGCTTCCTACCTGCCAACGACATTTAAATTGGAATATGCAAGGCGGAAGGCAAGCCGATCCGGCGCAGCCTATGCCTAGTCATACACCCGTTTGACATTCGCCACGACGTCGAGCTCCTTCAGCTGCGACAGGAGCTGGTTCAACTGGCGCAGGTCCCAGACCTCGACTTCCATGGTGATCTCGGAAAAGTCGTCGGCGCGGTTGCTGCCCATCGTCAGCGTGCGGATGTTGATGTCGAGTCTTGCGATCGTCTGGGCGACGGTCGCGAGCGTGCCGGGCTCGTTCAGCGTGTTGACCTCGATACGGGCCAGGAAACGGGACTTGTTCGCCTCGTCGAGATCCCAGCGCACGTCGATCCAGCGCTCCGGCTGATCGTCGAAGCGCTGCAGGGCGGAGGCCTGGATCGGATAGATGGTGATGCCCTTGTTCTTCTCCATGATGCCGACGATGCGGTCGCCCGGCACTGCGCCGCTCGGCGCGAACTTGACCTGTATGGTGCCGGAAAGGCCGCGGATCGGCAGCGGGTCAGGTCCCGCCTCGATCTCTTCCGGCGCCATCCGCCGCTGATCCGGCAGTTTGAAGATCATGCCCGACGCGCTGCGCATGTTGAACCAGCCGTCATCGGCCGGCTTCACGGTGACGCGCTCGTCCTTGTAGTCCGGGAAGACGGCGCGCAGCACATCCAGCGACGAGAGCTCGCCGCGCCCCACGGCGGCGATCGCATCCTCGACATCCTTGTAGGCCAGCCGATGCAGCGCCGGCTTCAGCGCCTCGCGGGAAAAGACCTTGCCGGCGCGCTCGAAGGTGCGCTCCAGGATGCGGTGGCCGAGGCCGGCATACTGCTTGCGGATCGCCATGCGGGTGGCGCGGCGGATCGCCGAACGCGCCTTGCCGGTGACGACGATCTCCTCCCAGGCCGCCGGGGGCACCTGCACGCCGGAACGGATGATCTCCACTTCGTCGCCGTTGTTGAGGCGGGTGACGAGCGGCATGATGCGGCCGTTGATCTTGGCGCCGACCGTCGTGTCGCCGATGTTGGTATGGACCGCATAGGCGAAATCGATCGGGGTGGCGCCCCGCGGCAGCGCGATCAGCTTGCCCTTGGGCGTGAAGCAGAAGACCTGGTCCTGGAAGAGTTCGAGCTTGGTATGCTCCAGGAATTCTTCCGGGTTATCGCCTTCGGCAAGCGATTCGATCGTGTGGCGGAGCCAGGAATAGGCGTTGGATTCCCGCGGCAGCAGCTCCCCCGCCCTGCCGTCCTTATAGAGCGCATGGGCGGCGATCCCGTATTCGGCGATCTCCTGCATGAGCTGGGTGCGGATCTGCAGCTCGATGCGCTGGCGCGAAGGACCGACGATGGTCGTGTGGATCGATCGGTAGTCGTTCTGCTTCGGGTTCGAGATATAGTCCTTGAAACGGCCCGGCACGACGCGCCAGCGGGTGTGGACGATGCCGAGCGCGCGGTAGCAGGAAGGAATATCGCCGACGACAATGCGGAAGCCGTAGACGTCCGAAAGCTGCTCGAAGGAGAGCGACTTCGACTGCATCTTGCGGAACACCGAATAGGGCTTCTTCTGCCGGCCTTTGACAAAGGGATCGGTGAGACCGTTGGCGATCAGGAGCTCGCGCAGCTCGTCCTCGATCTTCTTGATGAGGCCCTGGTTGCGGGCCTCCAGATCGGCGAGCCGCTTGGTGACCGTCTCGTAGGCCTCCGGATTCATATAGCGGAAGGAGAGCTCCTCCAGCTCGTCGCGCATGTCCTGCATGCCCATGCGGCCGGCGAGCGGCGCATAGATATCCATGGTCTCTTCGGAAATGCGCGCCTTCTGCTCCGGCTTCATGTGCTCCAGCGTGCGCATGTTGTGCAGCCGGTCGGCGAGCTTGACCAGCAGCACGCGCACGTCGTCGGAAATGGCGAGCAGCAGCTTTCTCAGGTTTTCCGCCTGCTTGGCCTTCTTGGAGACGAGGTCGAGGCGCTTCAGCTTGGTCAAGCCCTCGACCAGCCGGCCGATATCCTCGCCGAAGAGCTCATCGATCTCGGCACGGGTGGCGGTCGTGTCCTCGATCGTGTCGTGCAGCAGGGCGACCGCGATCGTCGACTCGTCCAGATGCATGTCGGTCAGGATGGCGGCGACTTCGAGCGGATGGGAGATGTAAGGGTCGCCGCTGGCGCGCTTCTGCTGGCCATGCTTCTGCATGGCATAGACATAGGCTTTGTTGAGGAGAGCTTCGTTGGCGTCGGGCTTGTACTTCTGAACCCGCTCCACGAGCTCGTATTGCCGCATCATCCTGTATTCTGTCCTCGATAGGCGCCCTGAACGAAAAGAAAATGGCGCGCCAACCGTCGGATTGGCGCAGCCATCATAAGACATCCAGCCAGATTAGGGCGAGAGGATGAACGAAAACTTGCTAAGCAGCAGATTTACTTAGTAGTCGTCGCTCTTTTCCGGCGGCACGAGACCCTCGATGCCGGCGAGAAGCTCCTCTTCCGACATCTGGTCGAAAGTGACGGGTTCCGGAAGGTCCTCCTCCTCGTCGCGCTCGGAGGCGACCGAGACGCCGCCGGCGGCGATCAGCGAAGCCGGATCGGGCTCGGGCTCGTCCACTTCCACATGCTTCTGCAGCGAATGGATGAGATCTTCCTTGAGGTCATCCGGAGAAAGCGTCTCGTCGGCGATTTCGCGAAGGGCGACGACCGGGTTCTTGTCATTGTCGCGGTCGATCGTGATCGGCGCACCCTGCGAGATCTGGCGGGCGCGGTGGCTCGCAAGCAGGACGAGTTCGAAACGGTTATCGACTTTGTCAATGCAATCTTCTACTGTGACACGGGCCATTGCCTGTCCTTTGGGTCATGATTTCTGGAATTGCTACGCCCGATACAGCCATTGCGCGGCGAATTCAAGTTTTTCCTGTCAAGCGACTTTTGAACGCTCTCCGACCCGCTCCTTGGGACAGTTGCGATATTCAATCACCAGTTGCTTGGATTATCGCGAATCGTGCCATAAATGACAGATATATGAATAGTTCGTAATGTAGTGGATTACTAGGAGATTTGGTTCAACTTATATTGACCCAGGCTCCACCTGCAAAGCAGGTTCATAAGAACTAAGGGGATGGAGACCAAATGTTTGACCCAAGGGAGAAGATTGCTCTCTTCATTGACGGCGCAAACCTCTACGCTGCTTCGAAAAGTCTCGGTTTCGACATCGATTACCGGAAACTGTTGAAGGCCTTCCAGAAGCGCGGCTATCTTCTGAGGGCTTATTATTACACCGCGCTGATCGAGGATCAGGAATATTCCTCCATCCGCCCGCTGATCGACTGGCTCGACTACAACGGCTACAAGGTCGTCACCAAGCCCGCCAAGGAATTCACGGATTCCATGGGCCGCCGCAAGATCAAGGGCAATATGGACATCGAGCTCGCGATCGATGCCATGGAACAATCCGAGACCGTCGATCACCTGGTGCTCTTCTCCGGCGACGGCGATTTCACCACGCTGGTGGAAGCCCTGCAGCGCAAGGGCCGCAAGGTTTCGGTCGTCTCGACCATGCAGACCCAGCCGCCGATGATCGCCGACGACCTGCGCCGCCAGGCCGACCATTTCATCGACCTGATGACGCTGAAGCCGGAAGTCGGCCGCGACCCCTCCGAACGCCCGGTCCGCCCGACGGAGCCGACCGAGACGGCCGATCTCTGATCCACGAACAAGAATAGGCGCCCGTTTTTCGGCGGCGCCTTTCCTTGCCTTCTGCTAGAGAAGCGCCATGCTTTTCGAACGCCCTTCCGACGACATTCTCTACGACGCGCTCATCGCCCGCGACGCGGCTTACGAAGGCTTTGCCTGGGCGGCGGTGAAGACGACCGGCATCTTCTGCCGTCTCACCTGTCCCGCCCGCAAGCCGAAGCGCGAAAACACCACCTTCTTCGAGACGATCGCGCAGTGCCTGGAGGCGGGCTTCCGCCCCTGCAGCCGCTGCCGGCCGATGCTGAAATTCGGCGAGGCCGACCCCATGGTGACGCGGCTGCTCGATGCGCTCGATGCCGATCCTCACCGCCGCTGGAGCGAGGAGGACGTCATCGCGTTCGGCATCGACCCCTCCACGGCGCGGCGCGCCTTCAAGCGGCAGTTCGGCATGAGTTTCCTGGAGATCGCCAGACTGCGGCGCATGGGAAAGGCCGCCGAGACGCTGACCTCCGGCGCAAGCGTCATCGACGCGCAGCTCGACGCCGGTTTCGAATCCGGCAGCGGCTTCCGCAGTGCGGTCACCAAGCTCTTCGGCGCAGCACCCGCCAACCTGCGCGCCAGAACCCTGCTTCGGGCCGACTGGATCGAGACGCCGATCGGGCCGATGATGGCGATCGCCGACAGCCACGCCCTGCACCTTCTCGAATTCGTCGAGCGCAAGGCGCTGCCGGCCGAGATCCGCAAACTGCAGAAACTCACCGGCAGCGGCATCGTCATGGGCCGGCACGCGCCGATCGATGAGATCGAAGCGGAGCTGAAAGCCTATTTCGCAGGCGAGGATTCCGGCTTTAAGACGCGGATCGCCGGCCACGGCTCGCCGTTCCAGCGGCAGGTCTGGGATGCGCTCAGGGCTATTCCGGTCGGCGTGTCGCGCACCTACGGCGCGATCGCCGCCGAACTCGGCCTGCCCTCCTCCACCCGCGCTGTCGCCGGCGCCAACGGCGCCAACCAGATCGCCATCGTCATCCCCTGCCACCGGGTGCTCTCGGCGGACGGCAGCCTGACCGGCTACGGCGGCGGGCTGTGGCGCAAGCGCTGGCTGCTGGAGCATGAAAGGCGGATGGCCGCCCGTGGGACCGGTCATTCTGCCGCCGCAGCGGCATCCTGATTGAGCGGAGGATTGTTTCCCATGCTCTTCCTCGCACGGAAAACCGCCTCGACGATCAGCGACAGCGGCAGCCCGATGAACAAAGGGATGAAGAAATAGATCACTCGGAAGGCGACCAGCGAGCCGATCGACGCGGCATCCCCCATCACATGCCTGACCGTCGCCTCCAATACGCCGAGACCGCCCGGCGCATGGGTGATGAGGATCGCCAGATTGGCAAGCACAAAGGCGGTGGCGGCCTTCAGGTAGCTGACATCGGCGCTCGCCGCCATGACCTCGCGCAGGCAGGCGGAGACCAGCGCGAAATTCAGCGTGCCTATCACCACCTGGGCGATCGCGATCCTCAGCTCCGGCATCCGGAACGTCCAGGACCGTATTTTCAGGGGCGCACGGACGAAGGCGGCAAGCGCCAGATAGCCGGCCGTCGCGGCAAGGCAGGCGATGCCGATCGCGACGATGGCGCCCTCGCTCAAATGCAGAACCGAAGCGGCATCCCCGGGGTTCAGAACCAGGACGATGCCCGACAGCACGGCCATGCCGATGCCGACGGTGACACCGGAGAGCAGCACGATCTTGGCGACATCCTCGGTGCTCATGTTCCAATGGGCGTAATAGCGGTAGCGCAGCGCGCCGCTGCTCAAGCCCGCGAGGCCGACGCTCTGGCCGATCGACAGCGCGATGAACGAGGCGAGAGCGATCTTCGGATAGGCGAGGTCGTTCTTCACGTAACGCACGCCCGTCCAGTCGAAACCGGTGAGGCAAAGATAGGAGCCGAATGCGAAGGCGAGCGCCGCCAGCAGATTGACGGTCGGGATGGCCTCGACGGACTCGACGATTTCCGAGACCGAATGTTCGCGGAAGGTGTGATAGAGCAGGTAACCCGCCAGGCCGAAGCCGACCACCAGCATGAGACAGGTGAGGATTTTCTTTCGCGTCATCGCCCGCTCGCGTTCACAGAAGGAAACCCAACGGATTGGCCGCGGACTTTGTTCCTAATCGGGTTCAGATGCGGTCGATGATGCGGGAAAAGGCCGGATCGTTGCGGTTATAACCGCGCGCCGTGCCGTGAAAACCCTGCTCCGTCTCGGAAAGTTCGCTGATGTCGTTCACATGGAAGAGCCGCCAGCCGGCCCCGGTGCCGGAAATCTGCCAGCCGCTGAGCGCCAGTTCCCCCTCGCCCACATAACCCAGGATGTGCGGCCGCACCTTGCGCGCCACGTCCTTGTAGCGGAGTTCGAGGACCTTGCGCCGGTCGATCGCATCCATGATGATATCCGCATAGGCCATAAGCCACCTCCGTCCTCTCAACGGGTGGCGAAGGGCAAAGTTCACGACAGTTCGTCAGAGCGCCTCGAAGCCGGTAACTCGAGCGCCTTTCCACAGCACCGGCCTGCGCCGGTCAGTTCGCCTTCAGAAGCCGCGACTTCTGGCGGTTCCAGTCGCGCTCCTTCTCCGTCTCGCGCTTGTCGTGCAGCTTCTTGCCCTTCGCGAGCGCAAGCTCCAGCTTGGCGCGGCCCTTGTCGTTGAAATAGATCTTCAGCGGCACGAGCGTCATGCCTTCGCGGTTGATGGCGGCGCGCAGGCGGTTGATCTCGCGCTTCGACAGAAGAAGCTTGCGGCGGCGGCGCGGTTCGTGGTTGAAGCGGTTCGCCTGCAGATATTCCGGCAGGTGCGAATTGATCAGCCAGATCTCGTCGCCCTCGTCGGATGCGTAGGATTCGGCGATATTCGCCTTACCGTCGCGCAACGACTTGACCTCGGTCCCCGTCAGCACCAGGCCGGCCTCGTAAGTGTCGATGATTTCGTAGTTGAAGCGGGCCTTGCGGTTTTCCGCGACAATCTTGTTCACCGTGCGCTGGCTGCCTTTGGGTGCCATGACCGAATTCCGTTCCACCCTTTATCGAAAGCAAATCCCCGCCCATAATCCCGGATGATGGGGCAATGAGCGGGGTTCCGGTCCTATCTAATGCGCGAGACGGGAAATGTGAAGCTTTTGCGTCTTTGGTTTTGGCGGAATGCTCAGTTCAACAGTCCAGCGTGGCGGAGCGCCGCATCGATCGCGGCTTCCGTTGCCGGTTCCAGCGTCGAGATGAGCGGCGAGCGCACCGTGCGGTTCATGCCGCGGGTCTTGTGAAGGCCGTATTTCGCGCCGCAAAGGCCGGGTTCCATGAAGATCGCCTTGTGGAGCGGCATCAGCCGGTCCTGGTATTCCAGCGCCTTCCCGTAATCGCCGGCAAGCGTCGCCGCCTGGAATTCGGCACAGAGACGCGGCGCGACATTGGCCGTGACCGAGATGCAGCCGACGCCGCCATGCGCATTGAAGCCGAGGGCGGTCGCATCCTCACCCGAAAGCTGGATGAAATCCTTGCCGCAGGTGATGCGCTGCTCGGAGACGCGCTCCAGTTTGCCGGTCGCATCCTTGACGCCGACGATGTTCCGGTGCGCCTTCACGAGCGCGCCCATCGTTTCCGGCGACATGTCGATGACCGAGCGCGGCGGGATGTTGTAGATGATGATCGGCAGCTTCGTGGCTTCGGCGATCGCCGAAAAATGCGCGATCAGGCCCTTCTGGGTCGGCTTGTTGTAATAGGGCGTCACGACCAGGACGGCGTCGGCGCCCGCCTTTTCCGCATGCACGGCCAGCTCGACCGCTTCCCTCGTGTTGTTGGAGCCGGCGCCGGCAATGACGGGAACCCGCTTTTTCACCACCTCGATGCAGAGTTCCACGACGCGCTTGTGCTCGTCATGGGAGAGCGTCGGCGATTCACCGGTGGTGCCGACCGGCACCAGGCCGCTGCTGCCTTCGCCGATCTGCCACTCCACATGGGCGGCGAAGGCCGCTTCATCGACCGCGCCTTCGGCGGTGAAGGGGGTGACGAGCGCGGGCATTGATCCCTTGAACATGCAAAACTCCCAATCGGCCGCAGTCCATGCTTCGGCCGCAATCCGTGACTAATCGAGGCTGCCGGGCCCTTCGGACGGACCGGACCGCAACGCGGCGGAGCATCTTTCCGACGGCCTCGCAGGTCGCGCACCATAAAGCGGAGGGAAAGCGGCGACAAGCGCGACGACAGCGGATTTCATGCGGAATCCCATGTAAGAAATCGCGCATTTTCATAAGTATGGTAAGATTTCATTAATCCAGCGGACGGCTAATAGGGGTTCAATAATCTTTATCGCGAGTTACCGGATGAACAGGCCCGTTCTGATCGTTGCTACCCTGGGTGCCGCCCTGGGGCTTGGCGAGGCGAGCGTGCGCAGCTTTGCCGCTTCGCTTCCCGACAGCGTAGCGCCGCTGCCGTTCGTCAGACCCGAGAGGCCGGCGACCGTCCCGATGCCCGCGGCCATGCCGGTGCCGGACATCACGGGAGCGATACCGCGGACCGGGCGGCTGCAGCCCGCGGTCGTACTCAAGGAAGGGCTCGACGCCCTTTCCGACAACGATGTCGCGCAGGCGCTCGCCATCCGCAACGGCCTGGCCGAAGGCTCGCTCGACCGGCATATCCTCACCTGGGCGATCGCCACGTCGGGCGCGCCCGGCGTTCCCTCCGGCGAGATCGCCGCCGCCCAACGCGAGCTTCAGGGCTGGCCGGGGCTCAAAGGCCTGCGCGCCAATTCCGAACGCGCCCTTTACAGAGAAAATCCGCCAGCCTCCACCATACTCGCCGCCTTCGGCTCCACCCGGCCCGAAACGACGGAGGGCGCAATCATCCTCGCCCGCGCGCTCGTGGCCTCCGGCAGAAGTGCCGACGCAGCCCGCCCGCTTCGCCAGATCTGGATTTCCCAGCCTCTCGACAAGCCGACGGAAGACAAGATCCTCGCCGAGTTCCCGGCGCTCTTCTCCGCTGCCGATCACAAGGCGCGCATGGACTACCTGATGTACAGGGGCCGCGCGAACCAGGCGAAGCGCTTCGCCGACCTCGGCAAGGCGCAATCGCTCTACAAGGCCTGGGCCGCGGTGATCGGCAATGCCAAGAACGCCGGCGCCCTGCTCGATGCCGTCGACGGTTCCTGGAAGGGCGATCCGGGCTATCTCTTCGCTCGCATCGAATATCTCCGCCGGCAGGACAAATATCGCGACGCCGCGGCACTTCTGGACAAGGCACCGCGCGAGGCAGCCAGGCTGGTCAACACGGCCGAGTGGTGGAACGAGCGGCGCATCGTGGCGCGCGGGCTCGCCGACCAGGGCGATTTCAAGCTCGCCTACAGGGTTGCGGCCAATTACACCGCGACCTCCTCCACCGACATCGTCGACGCGGAATTCCATGCGGGCTGGTATGCGCTGCGGGCGCTGCGCGATCCCGCAACCGCCGAGAAGCACTTCCGCAAGCTCCTCGATACATCGAACAGGCCGCTTTCCGCCTCCCGCGCCTGGTACTGGCTCGGGCGCGCGGCCGAAGACGGCGGACCGGGCAAGGCGCGCGAATTCTTCACCAAGGCGGCGCATTATTCCGGCACGTTCTACGGCCAGCTCGCGGCCGCCCGCCTCGGCATCAAGGCGCTCGACGTCACCTATCCGAGGCCGACAGCCGCCGACCACCAGAATTTCGAGAACCGCGAAGCCGTCCGGGCGATCGCCCGGCTGGAAGCGGCGGATCACAGTAAGCGCGCCGGCGTGCTCTACCGGGCGCTCGCGGAGGAGTTGACCAGCCCGGGCGAGATCGCCATCCTGGCCGCCCGCGCGGAAGCGGAGGACGACCACGCCCTTTCGCTGCAGATCGGCAAGACCGCCTTCGGCCGCGGCATCGAAGTGGCGGCGCTCGCCTATCCAATCGGCGTCATCCCGGCCGGTGCCAACATCGCCGGTTCCGGCAAGGCGCTCGCCTATGCCATCGCCCGCCAGGAGAGCGCCTTCAACCCGGCCGCCGTGTCGCCGGCCAATGCGCGCGGCCTGCTGCAGCTCCTGCCCGGCACCGCCCAGGGCGTCGCCAAGCGCCACGGCCTCACTTACGCCGCGGCGCGGCTGACGACGGATGCAGGCTACAACGCCACGCTCGGGGCGCATTACCTCGGCGAGCAGATCGACAGGTTCGGCGGCTCCTATATCCTCACCTTCATCGCCTATAATGCCGGGCCGCGCCGCGTGCCCGACTGGATCGCCCGCTATGGCGATCCGCGCGGCAAATCTCTCGACGAGGTGGTGGACTGGATCGAGCGCATCCCCTTCCCCGAAACCCGCAATTACGTGCAGCGGGTGATGGAGAACTATCAGGTCTACAAGGTCCGCCTCGGCCAGAAGGCCGACATCGAAACGGACCTGCGGTACGGGCGTCAGTAGATTTTATTCTCTGCGGGCTCGGCAGCTATCCGCTGCAACTCCCACCGCCATCCTCAATAACAAGAAGCCCGGCGCAAAGGCCGGGCTTCCGAACTTGATCCGATGAGATCGGATTAGAAGTCGCGCTGCAGGCGGACGATGCCCTGTACGGTACCGTCTTCGTCGCCAACTTCCTGATAGTTGACAGCAACCTTGGCTGCGAAGTTTTCGACGATCTCGTAGTTGACGGTCACGCCGGCACCCCAGGCGTCTTCGCCGCCGAAGTCACCGTCGGCATCAACTTCGGTGTTCCAGATGTACTGGGCTTCCGGGATGATCTCGAGCTTGTCGGTGGCCTTCCAGGCATAGGCGACAGCAACGGTTGCTTCGCCGGCACCCTGCGTGTCTACGCCGTAATAAGCGTTCTCGCCGGTGGCGTATACGCCTGCCAGGTAGAACGTGCCCGGGCCGACAGCGACACTGCCGATACCGCGGATCGCGCCTTCCTCAGTTTCGAAGTCGTAGGAGCCGAGGATCTGGATGGTCGCCGGGCCGAGAGAGGCCTGTACGATCGCTTCGACACCGACACCATTGCCGCCTGTATACGACAGCTCGTCCGCCTGGATACCGGCGAAGAACGCATCGCTGGTGTACATGTACTGGATCGAGTTCAGGCGCAGAGAACCCAGGTTGTCGAGTTCGCCGGGGAGATCGTACTCATCCCACCAGTTCAGCCAACGACCGACCTTGAAGCCGCCGAGCTGGATGGAGGCTTCGTTGATGTAGACGTCGTTTGCGTTCGAGGTAAACAGGGTGTCGTCACCATACTCGAAACGCACCGAAGCGACCGAAGTCAGCGTACCAAGTTCGGTGTCGCTCTTTGCCGTGAAGTCGAGCTGGGCGCGGGTATAGGTATCCCAGTCGCTGTTACCGGTAACATCACCAGCAGCGTTGGTCGCGGTATATTCGCCACGGCCGAAACCAAGCTCAAAGCGGACATAACCACCTACCTTGAGGCAGGTTTCCGTACCGGGGATGTAGAAGTAACCCGTGCCGAAAGCATCGCAGACGCGCACGTATTCCAAGGGTTCCGGCTCGGCAGCGACAATCGCGTCGGCAGCCTGGGCGCCGGATACTGCCGCGAGGGCCGCTGCAGAACCGAGAAGAAGGCTCTTAATGTTCATCTTTTTGACCTCCAGTCAAATTACCATGAATGCTAGTCTCGTCCGATCCAAAGGATCAAACACATGCAGGCCGCGGATGCAGCCAATTCCCCCGGTCTCAGCTCCCCATATGGAGGCCACTTGGGCCCGCCATTTATCAAGAGGCTCCCCCGAAGAACCGGGGGAGCCTCAAGTTCATTAGAACGTACGGTCGAGACGTACGAAGCCGTCCCAGAACTCGTCGCCCGGAACTTCGTTGTAGTTCGCGGTAACCTTGGCAGCAAAGCCCGGAACGATCGCGTAATCGATCGTTACGCCAGCGCGCCAAGCGTCGTCGCCACCCCAATCGCCATCGGCATCAGCCTCAGCGCTCCAGACATAGGTACCGCCGGGGGTGATGGTCAGCTTGTCCGTAGCCTTGAAAGCGTAGGAAGCTGCGAGAGCCCATTCACCGCGGTTATAATAGGCATTGGAATAGGTATCGCCGAGACCGGTGGAATATACGGCAAGAGCTTGGAAGGTACCAGGACCGACCGGAGCAGAGAGAAGGGCACGAACCGCACCTTCTTCAGCCCCAAAGTCGTAAGCACCCAGAAGGTCGACAGCAACGGCACCGAACTTCGCAGTGACGATACCTTCGAGACCAAGCTCCTGGCCACCCGACCGAGAAAGCTCATCGAGCTGCACGCCAGCCGAGAAAGCATCACCGGTGTAGAAGTAGCCGACAGAGCTCATGCGGGTCGTCGTCGAAGCGGAATTCCAATCCGACTCACCGTTGATGCCCTTATCCCAAGGGTTGTAGTAACGACCAACCTTGAAACCACCGAGCTGGATGTAGGCTTCGTTGATGTAAACGGTGTTGGAGTTGGACGTGAAAACGGTGTCTGCACCATATTCCCAGCGCAGCGATGCAACCGAGGTCAGGGTGCCGAGTTCCGTATCGCTCTTTGCGGTTACGTCGAGCTGAGCACGGACGAAGGTATCCCAGTCGCTACGACCACGTTCACTGGCACCATCAATAATACCATTGCCATTGGAATCGGTATCGACCGCATAGGCATCCGGACCAACGTCAGCCTGGAAACGGACATAACCGCCGATCTTGAGGCAGGTTTCGGTGCCCGGGATGTAGAAGTAGCCGGTGCCGAATGCGTCGCAAACGCGAACGTATTCAAGCGGCTCCGGCTCGGCGGCAACGATGGCGTCAGCAGCCTGAGCGCCAGAGACTGCTGCGAGGGCAGCAGCGGAGCCGAGAAGAAGGCTCTTGATGTTCATTATTTGACCTCCAGTCAAAATCGGTGCTCTGGAGGCTGGTAAATGCCCTTGTGGGAAAGGTCAGACTTCGCGATCGGATGGCTTTCGA